>NZ_OY780957.1:790000-1090000 GCF_963675985.1 uncultured Roseibium sp.
AGGGTCCAGCCAGGCGACTCGATTGAAGTCTTCTACGCCGACACGGACAAGGACCCCGACAATACGCCGGAAGTCCTCTACGCCTCGCTCGACACCGGTTCCACGAAACGACGCTTTTACCGGTTCCGCACCCCGGATGACGGGGTGATCGATTATTATGATTCCAACGGTCAAAGCGCCCAGAAATTCCTGATGCGCAAACCGGTGCCGGAAGGCCGGTTCCGGTCCGGCTTCGGCATGCGCAAACACCCGATCCACGGTTATTCCAAGATGCACACCGGCGTGGACTGGGCCGCCCCGCGCGGCACCCCGATCATGGCGGCCGGTAACGGCACGGTGATCAAGGCCGGCTGGAGTTCAGGCTACGGACGGCGGACCGAGATCCGTCATGCCAACGGCTATATCACGACCTACAATCACCAGTCCGGCTTCGCCAAGGGCATCCGCGAAGGCGTTCAGGTACGCCAGGGCCAGATCATCGGCTATGTGGGGTCGACGGGTTTGTCGACCGGTCCCCACCTGCACTACGAAGTGAAGGTCAACGAGCGCTATGTGGACCCGATGCGGATCCGCCTGCCGCGTGGCCGCGTGCTCGAAGGCGAGATGCTGGCGCAGTTCGAAACCGAGCGCCTCCGGATCGATGAGTTGCTGGATCAGGCCCGGCGCCCCTCAAGGGTCGCCTCCGCGGTTCAATAGGGTTCTCACCTGCGGACTTCCGGCGTTGAAAACAAAAAAGCCGGCCCATCGTGGCCGGCTTTTTCTTGTTGTGCGTGATGTGATCAGGCCGCGGCGGCGGAACTGTCCCGGGTGGAAAAGATCAGCCGGTCTCCTCCGGCCGTCCCTTCGACCGTCTGCCCGTCGACAATGTCGCCGGCAAGCAGTTTTTCCGCCAGCGGATCCTGGACCTCCTTCTGGATCACCCGCTTCAGCGGCCGGGCGCCATAAGCCGGATCGTAGCCTTTCTGGGCAAGCCAGCCGAGAGCCCCGTCATCCAGTTCCAGAGTGATCTTTCGGTCGGCCAGAAGGCCACGCAACCGCTCCAGCTGGATCGCGACGATATCGGCCATCTGCGAGCGCTGCAGGCGATGGAACAGAACGATCTCGTCGAGACGATTCAGGAACTCGGGGCGGAAATGCGCCCGCACCGTGCCCATCACCTGATCCCGGACCGCATCGGAGTCCTCGCCTTCCGGCTGGTTGACCAGATATTCCGCGCCCAGGTTCGACGTCATGATGATCAGCGTGTTGCGGAAGTCGACGGTCCGGCCCTGACCATCGGTCAGACGGCCGTCATCGAGAACCTGCAGCAGCACGTTGAAGACATCGCCATGGGCCTTTTCAACCTCGTCGAAGAGGACCACCTGGTACGGCCTGCGGCGGACGGCTTCCGTCAGGACGCCGCCTTCCTCATAGCCGACATAGCCCGGAGGTGCCCCGATCAGCCGGGCCACGGAATGCTTTTCCATGAACTCCGACATGTCGATACGCACCATCGCGCTGTCGTCATCGAACAGGAAGCTTGCCAGCGCCTTGGTCAGCTCGGTCTTGCCGACCCCGGTCGGGCCGAGGAACATGAACGACCCGATCGGCCGGTTGGGATCCTGCAGTCCGGCGCGGGCCCTGCGAACGGCGGTCGACACCGCATGAATGGCCTCGGCCTGGCCGACCACACGGTTTGCCAGAACGTCCTCCATCCGAAGCAGCTTTTCCCGCTCGCCTTCCAGCATCTTGTCGACCGGAATGCCGGTCCACTTCGAAACGACCTGGGCGATGTGGGTCGGTGCGACCGCCTCATCGACCATGGCATCGCTGCCCTCGGCCTCCTCGGCTTCGGTCAGCTTGCGCTCCAGGTCCGGGATCACGCCATAGGCAAGCTCGCCGGCCTTCGCCAGATCGCCGCGCCGCTGCGCAATTTCCAGATCGATCCGCGCCTGGTCGAGCTGTTCCTTGATCTTCTGCTCAAGGTTCAGCTTTTCCTTTTCACCCTGCCAGCGGCGGGTCATGGCGTCGGATTCTTCTTCCAGGTTGGAGAGTTCCTTTTCGAGCTTCTCCAGTCTGTCCTTGGCAGCGTTGTCGTCTTCCTTTTTCAGCGCCTCGCGCTCGATCTTCAACTGGATGATCCGGCGATCGAGCTCGTCCAGCTCTTCCGGCTTGGAATCGACCTGCATGCGCAACCGGCTTGCGGCTTCATCGACCAGGTCGATGGCCTTGTCCGGCAGAAAACGGTCCGTGATGTAACGGTTCGACATGGTCGCTGCCGCAACGATTGCCGAATCCGTAATCCGGACCCCGTGATGCAGTTCGTATTTTTCCTTGATCCCGCGCAGAATGGAGATCGTGTCCTCAACCGTCGGCTCGCTCACGAACACCGGCTGGAACCGGCGGGCCAGAGCCGCATCCTTTTCCACGTGCTTGCGGTATTCGTCGAGCGTCGTCGCCCCCACGCAGTGCAGCTCACCACGGGCTAGAGCAGGCTTCAGCAGGTTGGACGCGTCCATCGCGCCATCCGCCTTGCCGGCACCCACCAGCGTATGCATCTCGTCGATAAACAGGATGATGCCACCGGCAGCCGCTTCGACTTCCGAAAGGATCGCTTTCAGGCGCTCTTCGAATTCACCACGATACTTCGCACCAGCAATCAGCGCGCCCATGTCCAGGGCGAGCAACCGCTTGTCCTTCAGGGATTCCGGAACGTCACCATTGACGATCCGAAGGGCCAGACCTTCCGCGATCGCGGTCTTGCCCACGCCGGGTTCGCCGATCAGAACCGGATTGTTCTTGGTGCGCCGCGACAGGACCTGAATGGTTCTGCGGATTTCCTCGTCCCGGCCGATCACCGGATCAAGCTTGCCGTCGCGTGCGACCTGGGTCAGATCCCGGGCATATTTCTTCAAGGCTTCATACTGGTTTTCGGCGGTCGCGCTGTCGGCGGTGCGCCCCTGACGAAGCGCGTTGATCGCCTCGTTCAGGCTGTTTGGTGTCACGCCGGCTTTTTTCAGAAGCTTGCCGGCCTCACTGTCGGCGTCCATCGCCAGCGCCAGCAACAGGCGCTCGACGGTCACAAAACTGTCGCCGGCCTTTTCCGCGATTTTTTCCGCCTGGTCGAAGATACGAGCCGTAGCGGGTGCCAGATAGAGCTGACCGCTGCCGCCGGACACTTTCGGCATCTTTTCGAGAAGACGTTCGAGCTCGGCCTGGGCGACCTTCGCCTGCCCACCGGCACGTTCGATCAAACCGCTGGCCATTCCTTCCGGATCGTCCAGCAGAACCTTGAGAACATGTTCCGGGGTGAATTGCTGATGGCCCTGGCCAAGAGCGTAGGTCTGAGCCGACTGTACGAAACCGCGTGCCCGCTCAGTGTATTTTTCAAAATTCATTCTTATCCTCCTTGCCATCTGAACCACCCGAAGCATGGCCGATGATTTCGGAATGCAGATCCTGGTTCCAGGCATCTGCGCGGTCTCGTTGAGCCCCGCTCTCCCGATATAGTGTTGCAAAATGACAACAAAAGAGGGGGTGACGATATTTTTCAATCGGGCATGCCAAAAGAAAACGGCGCCCTCAAGGACGCCGTTTTACATCTTTCAGCTTGATTAGGGCTGACCTTATTCGCCGGCTGTGACAGCTTCGGCATCGGCGCTTTCGTCGGCCGGCTTGGCCTTGCGCGTCCGCGGTGCCCGACGGGGCTTCGGCTTGGGTGCCTCTTCATCGTCGCTCGAGCCGGGAACCGCTTCAGCAGCCGCGTTCGCTTCGGCCGCCGTTTCAGCCGCCTCCGACTTGACGCCGCGCCCGCGTGTGCCACGCGTACGCCGACGGGGCTTGGCATCCTCGCCCTTCTCCGAACCGGCCTCGGATGCATGACCATTGACCTGACCGGATGCGTCGATCAGCGGCATATCCTCGATATAAGGCTGCGGGCTGTCTTCGCCGACCGTATCGCCGCCGGCCGAAGCCTGGGCCTGGTCATGGCGATCGGCGTTACCGTTCATCCCGGAACCGGATGTGGCCGTTTCCTGCCCTGCATCGTCGCTATCCGAACGGTTGTTCTGCGCGGCAGGCTGCAGATGCGCCTGGGCCGCAGCAACAATCCGCAGATAATGCTCTGCATGCTGGAAATAGTTTTCAGACATGATCCGGTCGCCGGACGCCTGGGCGTCGCGAGCGAGCTGCTGGTACTTTTCTGCGATATGCAGAGCAGTTCCGCGGATCTTGACGTCCGGGCCATTGGATTCATAGCTCCGGCTTAACGGATTCGGCCCTTTACGGCCGCGCCCACGCATGCGCTTGTTGTTTTGATTTCCTGGTCTCATCCTGCCGTTTTCTCTTAAAGAACGGCGGCCCGCTTAACGCCGGCCCATCATCGGAATTCTATAATACCGATACGAAATAATTGCCGAAACCAACCGTGAAGGTCAGCGCCTGTCATTTGAAACGACCACACAAGTTCTGCCTACCGGTCAGCAACCGATGCACTCGCTGGTTTCTGCGACAGTCCGAAAGTCCGGGTCATCCTTTGCGCAACGAATTCCAAAACGCTCAAGCGTCTGTCCCCACGTTGCCGGATGGGCGTGCTCCGCAATTTGCTGATCACATATTCCGGTCTCGGCGAGGTGAACCTAACCGTTTCTGTCCGGATTTCCAAGCGGTTTTTCGCCATAGGCTTAAAACGCCTGTTTTTTGTTTCGCTTTGCAACAAGAACCCGGTCGTTTCCGCCAAGATCCTGAATGATTTCAATAGCAAAAAACCCGTATTCGCCGAGAAGCGACGCAACGGAGTCCGCTTGGTCGAAGCCTATTTCAAGGGCGATTCGCCCGTTGACGCTAAGGCAGTTCTCAGCTTGTCCAATGATCGAACGATAGGCATCCAGACCATCGATTCCCCCGTCCAATGCCCTTCGGGGATCATGATCACGCACTTCCCGGCCAAGCCCCTCGACCACTGCGGAGGCGATATAGGGCGGATTGCTGATGATCCAGTCGAATCCTCGGCCGAGTGCGGCACAATAGTCTCCCCGAACGCAGAGCAAGCGGTTGGCGACACCGATTCTTGCGGCATTCTCAGCCGCGCATTGCAGGGCTTTTTCGGAAATATCGACAGCCACCCCCAGGCCGTTTGTCCGTTCGGACAGTAGCGCGATCGCGATCGCTCCGGTGCCGGTGCCGATATCGGCAAAGACAAACCGCTTGTCTGCTTGCGTCCGGTCAAGGACCGCCTCAACCAGCGTTTCCGTATCCGGCCGTGGCTCCAGCGTCTCCGCATTGAGGCCGAATTCCAGGCCCCAGAATTCCCGATGCCCGAGAATTCGCCCGACCGGCATGCCGGACAGCCGCTTTTCGCAAGACCCCCTTGCCTTGTCGCACGCTTCGGCCAAAGCCTCATCATCGGAGTGCAGAATGACCGCCGACACATCCAGGCCGAGCGCATCGGCAACCAGAAGTCGGGCATCGAGATCGGCGGTCTCAAGGCCATTGTCGCGAAACCGGTCCCTGATTTCGCGAACGAGGGCGCCGGTCTTCATCGTCACAGTTCTTCGGCGGCAAGCAGCGAGGCCTGGTGATCCATGATCAGGGCATCGATCACCTCGTCCAGCGCCTCGCCTGAAATGATCTGGTCCAGCTTGTAGAGCGTCAGGCCGATCCGGTGGTCGGTCACCCGGCCTTGCGGAAAATTATAGGTTCTGATCCGCTCCGAACGGTCGCCCGAACCAACCTGAAGCCTGCGGGCCTCGGTCCGCTCGCTCGCCGCGCGTTCACGCTCCTCGTCGTAGATCCGGGCCCTTAGAAGCTGCATGGCCCGAGCCTTGTTCTTGTGCTGGGAGCGCTCGTCCTGGACCGCGACGACGATGCCGGTCGGAAGGTGGGTGATGCGAACCGCCGAATCCGTCGTGTTCACGTGCTGCCCGCCCGCACCGGAGGCACGGAAGGTGTCGATGCGCAGGTCGCTATCCTGGATATCGACATCCACGTCTTCAGCCTGGGGCAGAACGGCGACGGTGGCCGCCGAAGTGTGGATCCGCCCCCCGGACTCGGTAGCCGGCACCCGCTGCACCCGGTGGACGCCGGATTCGAATTTCAGGCGCGCGAAGACGCTTTCTCCGGAGACGGCCGCAATGATTTCCTTGTAGCCGCCGACCTCGCCTTCGCTGGCCGACAGGACCTCCACCTTCCAGCCGTGCAACTCCGCATAGCGCTGGTACATGCGAAACAGGTCGCCGGCGAATAGCGCTGCCTCGTCTCCGCCGGTCCCCGCCCTCACTTCCAGGATGGCATCGTTGGAATCCGCGGCATCCTTCGGCAGCAGTCCGATCCGCACATCCTGGGTCAGGGTCTCGAGATTTTCCTCAAGTTCGTCCCGTTCGGCCTCGGCAAGTTCCCGCATCTCCGGATCCGTATCCGGATCCGACAGCATCGCTTCCGTATCCGCCAGATCGTCCTGGGCCTTCAGATAGGTGCGGATCTTGAAAATCAGCGGTTCCAGCCCCGCATATTCCCGGGACAATTTCACATAGGTCTGCGGGTCCGGGTTGGCGGACATCTGATGCTCGATCTCGGCGAACCGGTCCAACAACGTATCGAGCTTGTTACGCGCCAGCATGAGCGCTTGTCTCCTTCAAGGCCTCTCGGAGCAACAGAGGCTTATAATTTTGCGAAATTGTATCTGGTTCATAACCTAAAGCGCCACGTCCATATCGGACGCGAAGCGCAACAGGAATTCGCGGATATTCGTTTCCGGATGCCCCGGTTCCAGGCGCGGCAGAAGCCGGGCCGACAGCCGTCCGGCATCGAGTGACCGCAGCATCGCCTTGACCGGCCCCAGTGAGGCCGGTGACATGGAAAGGTCCCGGTATCCAAGGCCGATGAGGGCCATGGCTTCCAGCGGACGCCCGGCCAGTTCGCCGCACAGGGTCACGGGAACATGGGCCTTGTTTGCCGCATCCACAATGGTCTTGAGCGCTCTCAGGAAGGCCAGGTTGATCGGATCGAACCGGTCGGAGACCCGTGTATTGCCCCGATCGACCGCGCAGAAGAACTGGAACAGGTCGTTGGAACCGACCGAGACGAAGTCGACATGGTGCAGGAGTTCGTCCAGCTGGAACAGGAGCGAGGGAACCTCGATCATCACCCCGAGCCGGATATTTTCCGGAACCCCGTGATCGTGGCGTCGCAGGTGCTTGATCTCTCGCTCCACCAGGCTCTTGGCCTTGAGGAACTCATCCACTTCCGCGACCATCGGGAACATCAGTTTCAGTTCGCGGCCGGCGGCCGCCTTGAGCAGCGCCCGCATCTGGGTCCGCAGCAATCCGGGCCGGTCGAGACCGAGACGCAGGGCGCGCCAGCCCATCGCCGGGTTCTCTTCCTGAATGGAGCGCAGATAGGGAAGCACCTTGTCGCCGCCGATATCGAGCGAGCGGAAGGTAACCGGTTTCCCGTCTGCCGCATCGAGAACCTGTTCATACTGCGCCTGCTGCTCGCGCATGCGCGGGAACGATGAGGCGACCATGAATTGCAGCTCGGTCCGGAACAGCCCGACGCCGACGGCGCCTGCCTCCGCCAGATGGGGTAGGTCCACGAGAAGCCCGGCATTCATCTGCAGGGAAATCTCGACCCCATCCTTTGTAACCGACCGCTTGCTGCGCAGGCGCCGGTATTGCGCCTGGCGGCGTGCCCGGAACCGGACCTTTTCCGCGTAGGCGTTCTCGACATCCGTCGCCGGGCGCAGATAGACCTCGCCGGCCTCACCGTCGACGATGATGGCATCGCCGGAATCCGCCAGACTGACGATGTCGTCCACCTGACCAACGGTCGGAATTCCGAGCGCCCGGGCGACGATGGTGACATGGCTGGTCGGCCCGCCCTCTTCCAGAACGAGACCACGAATCCGGTCGCGGCCGTAGTCGAGGAGTTCCGCAGCCCCCATGTTGCGGGCCACGATGATGGCGTCCTGCGGTAATTCCGAGCCGACCGGGCCGTGCTGGCGGCCCATCAGTTCGCGGATCAGGCGGTGGGCAAGATCGTCGAGGTCATGCAGACGCTCGCGCAGATAGGGGTCGGTCTGGCGCAGCATGCGCGCGCGCATGTCGCTCTGGACCTTTTCGACCGCCGCCTCAGCCGTCAGGCCGTTGCGGATCGCCTCTTCGATCTTGCGGATCCAGCCCCGGTCGTTGGCGAACATGCGATAGGCTTCGAGCACGTCCCTGTGCTCGCCCATTGCCGCCATGTCCCCGCTCGACAGAAGATCGTCGATGGACAGGCGCAGCCGGTTGATGGCCGCTTCAAGCCGGTGGCTTTCCTTGTCCGTGTCTTCGGCAATGAGGTTGGTGACCACGACCCGCGGTTCATGCAGCACCACATGGCCGAGACCGACGCCTTCGGAAAGCGAAACACCAATCGCATGGATCGGGCGCGAAAGATCGAGACCGGTTCCTTTCTGGGCGATCGCCTCGAGTTCGCCAGCGGCAACCATTTCGGCAATGACCATTGCCGTGGTCTGCATCGCCTCGACTTCATCCTCGAGGTAAGTCCGATGCGATTTGTTCTGAACGACCAGGACGCCGAGCGTCCGGCCGGCGCGCAGGATCGGCACGCCGAGGAAGGAATTATACTCCTCCTCACCCGTTTCCGGCAGATAGGCAAAGCCCGGATGGGCCCGGGCATTGGGAAGATTGAGCGGGCGCGCTTCCGCCGCGATCAGACCGACGAGGCCCTGCCCGACCCGGAGCGACGCCTGGTGGACGGCTTCGGCCTTCAGACCTTCCGTGGCATAGAGTTCCAGAACCCCATCCGCCCGCAGGATATAGACGGAGCACACCTCGGCGACCACATTCGCCGCGATCAGGACCACAATCTTGTCGAGCCGCTCCTGCGCCGTGATCGGCTCCGCCATGACCTCGCGGAGCCTGCGAAGCAGCAGGCGCGGACCGGCCAGGTTGCTGCGCATCGCCTACCCCGTCAGGTTCGCATTGTCGGCAAATGAAAAGCCTTTTCGGCCCCTTTGCCTGAATCGGACCGTTCTATCCGTCCAATCCGTATAGCGAATGGAGAGTCCTGACTGCAAGTTCCGTATAGGCAGAATCGATCAGGACGGAGATCTTGATTTCCGACGTGGTGATGGCGCGGATGTTGATGCCCTTTTCCGCAAGCGCGCGGAAACACTGGGCGGCGATGCCCGCATGGGAGCGCATGCCGATGCCGATCACCGACACTTTGACCACATCCGTGGCGCCTTCGAGATTCTGGAAACCGATGGCGTCCCGGTTGTCTTCCAGAACCTTGATCGCACGCTGGTAGTCCGTTTCCGGCACGGTGAAGGTGATGTCCGTCGTCTTGCCGTCCGGCGAGATGTTCTGGACGATCATGTCGACGTTGATATGCGCCTCGGCCAGCGGACCGAAGACCGAGTGGGCAATGCCTGGCTTGTCGGCCACGTCGCGAATCGAAATCTGGGCTTCGTCTTTGGCAAAAGCGATGCCAGTCACAACTTGCTGTTCCACGAGTTCGTCCTCGTCGCAAATAAGAGTTCCAAGGGGAAGATTGCCGATGCCGGTCTGCGGCGCATCCGGGTCGTCGAAGCTGGAGCGTACGAAGGTGCGCACGCCATGAACCATGGCCATTTCTACCGAACGGACCTGCAGCACCTTTGCACCGAGCGAGGCCATCTCCAGCATTTCTTCAAAGGAGATCCGGTCGAGCCGTTTCGCCTTGGGTACGATGCGCGGGTCGGTCGTGTAGACGCCGTCGACATCGGTATAGATATCGCAGCGGTCCGCCTTGATCGCAGCCGCAATCGCCACCGCGCTGGTATCGGAGCCGCCACGGCCGAGCGTCGAAATCCGGTTGTCGGGAGAAATTCCCTGGAAGCCGGCGCACACCGCCACCTGCCCCTGGGAAATCCGCTCGATCAGCAGACTGCCGTCGATATCCATGATACGGGCCGCACCATGGCTCGTGTCGGTCTTGATCGGGACCTGCCAGCCCTGCCAGGACCGGGCATTGACGCCCATGTCCTGAAGCACGATTGCCAGAAGGCCCGACGTCACCTGCTCGCCGGAAGCGACGACTGCGTCATATTCGCGGGCATCGTGAAGCGTGGATGCGTCCCGGCAGAAGTCGACCAGCTTGTTGGTCTGGCCGGCCATGGCCGAGACGACCACTGCCACCTCGTGGCCTGCATCGACTTCCCGTTTCACATGTCGGGCCACATTTCGAATGCGGTCCAGGTCGGCAACCGAGGTGCCGCCAAATTTCATTACCAGTCGCGCCATTGTGGTCGTAGTCTTTTCATGAAAGGAACGAGAGCGCTGACCGCGCCCGGCGGATCGGGCGCCATCCATACAGGCAGAGGTCTTTCGCCGCAACAGGGCGTCTTGACAAAACCTGTCCGACCTTCAAGTTCTCGCCCAGATATATAACAGTCAGGCAGCGCCCTGAGGAAAGGAACCGACATGAGTGACGCGACCACCCGGAACGCAGGCACCGTCGATGAGGCGGAAGTCGCCCGCTTTTCCGCTATGGCGGCCGAGTGGTGGGACCCGACCGGCAAGTTCCGCCCCTTGCACAAGTTCAGCCCGGTCCGCCTCGCCTACATCAAGGAAATGGTCTGCGAGAAATTCGGCAGGGATCCGAAATCGCCCTCACCCCTCAAGGGTTTGCGGTTCCTCGACATCGGTTGCGGCGGCGGGCTCCTGTGCGAACCCATGGCCCGTCTCGGGGCCGAAGTCGTCGGCGCCGATCCCTCAACCACAAACATCGAGATCGCGAAACTGCATATGCGGAGTTCCGGTCTCAACATCGATTACCGGACGCAGACCGCGGAGGAACTCGCGGCGGCCGGCGAAACCTTCGATGTCGTCCTGAACATGGAAGTCGTCGAACATGTCGCCGATGCGTCCCTGTTCCTGAACGAGACGGCGAAAATGGTCCGTCCCGGCGGCCTGATGTTCGTTGCGACCATCAATCGCACGCTGAAGGCCTACGCATTGGCGATCGTCGGTGCCGAATATGTCCTGCGCTGGCTGCCCAAGGGAACCCACACCTTCGACAAGCTGATGCGGCCGGCGGAAATCGAGGCGCCTCTCAACGAGGCAGGCATGCGGATCATCGATCGTTGCGGCGTCAGCTATAACCCGATTGCCGACACCTGGAACCGGTCACGGGACATGGACGTGAACTATATGCTCCTGGCCGAACGACCCGAAGCCTGATCCGGCTCTTCCATCCATAAGGCAAAGATCCCATGGAACCGATCGTTTTTGTGCCGGGCCTCCTGTGCACCGAACTTCTCTACACGCCGCAGATCGTTGCCTTTGCGGACCGGCCGCTGATGATCGCCGACCACCGCCAGCACGACACCATCCCCGCAATCGCGGCAAGCATTCTGGAAAAGGCACCCGAGAAGTTCTCCCTCGCAGGGCTGTCCATGGGCGGCTACATTGCCATGGAAATCATGCGGACCGCCCCCGAACGGGTGAGCCGGCTGGCCCTGCTCGACACCAACGCCCGCGCGGACACGCCGGAGCAGACCGAGCGGCGCGAGTTCCTGATCGACCTGACCCGGAAAAAGGATTTCAAGAAGGTTCCGCACCTGCTCTACCCGGGGTTCGTCCATGAGAGCCGGGAAGACGATGAGGAGCTGAAGGCCATCGTGGTCGAAATGGCCATGGACACCGGCCCGGAGGCGTTCATCCGGCAGATGACGGCCCTGATCCGGCGCGTGGATTCAAGACCCACGCTTCACGAGATCAAATGCCCGACGCTGATCCTGGTCGGCGAAGGCGACACCCTGACGCCACCCGATCTCGCCCGGGAAATCCACGGATTGATCCCGGACAGCCGGCTGGCGGTTATTGAGGGATCGGGCCATCTGTCGACCCTGGAAAAGCCCGAGGCCGTCACCGCGGAATTGACCCGTTGGCTGTCGGAATGACCTCGGGTTATCAGCTCACGCGCACATAGGTTCCCGGGGCATCACCGAGGACCGGATAGCCTTTTTCCTCGTTCCCCATGGGCGGCGGATCGCCCGGTTTGCCGGACCGGTGATTGAGCCAGTCGGACCAGGCTTCCCACCAGGAGCCTTCGCACATGTCCGCGCGTTCCTTCCAGGTTCCGGCATCAATGTACCCGTCATGCTCCGGCGTGGTCATGATCCGGTAGTGGCGGTTCTTGTGCCCCGGTTCACTGACAATGCCCGCATTGTGCCCGCCTGCGGTCAGCACGAAGGTCACTTCCGAATCCGCCAGATGGACGATCTTGTAGACGGACCGCCAGGGCGCCACGTGGTCGTGTTCGGTCCCGACCGCGAAGATCGGCACCTGGATGTCCTCGACAGAAACCGGCTGGCCATCGACCTCGTATCGCCCCTCGGCAAAATCGTTGTGCAGGAAAAGCTCGGTCAGATACTGCGAATGCATCTTGTAGGGCATGCGCGTTCCGTCCGCGTTCCACGCCATCAGATCGAACATGGGCGCCCGTTCGCCCAGGAGATATTCGCGCACCCCTTTCGACCAGATCAGATCGTTGGATCTGAGCAGCTGGAACGCGCCCGACATCTGGTTGGTATCCAGGAACCCCTGTTCCCACATCATGTCTTCCAGGAACGAGACCTCGCTTTCGTCGATGAACAGGGTCAGTTCCCCGGCCTCGGTGAAATCGGTCTGGGCCGCGAACAGGGACAGGCTCGCGACGTGGTGCCCGCCATTGTGCATCATGCCGGCAACCGCAATGGACAGCAGCGTGCCTCCCAGGCAGTAACCCGCCATATGAACCTTGTCCGCACCGGTGATCGCCAGCGCCGCGTCAAGCGCCGCCTTGACCCCGAGTTTGCGGTAGTCCTCCATGCCCAGATCCCGGTCTTCCCGGTCCGGGTTTTTCCAGGAGATCATGAAGACGGTATAGCCTTCGCTCAGGAGGTATCGCACCAGAGAGTTCTGTTCCGACAGGTCGAGAATGTAATACTTCATGATCCAGGCCGGCACGATCACGACCGGCTCCGGCCGAACCTTGTCGGTCGTCGGCGTGTACTGGATCAGTTCGATCAGCCGGTTGCGGTAGACGACCTTGCCCGGCGTATTCGCCAGATTGCCGCCAACCTCGAAATTCTCCAGGCCTGCCGGCGGCAGATGCCGGCTCTGGCGGTCCAGATCCTCGGTGAAATACTGCGCGCCCCGGACAAGGTTCATCCCCGCTTCCTTGACGGTCTGCTCGATCACTTCCGGATTGGTCCAGAAAAAATTGGAAGGGGAGAGAAAGTCCAGCATCTGGCGGGTCGTGAAATCAACCACCTTCTCGTGATGAGCGGTCACGCCCCGGACATCGGTCATGGCGTTGTACCACCACTGCTGGCCGAGCAGAAAACTTTGGGAATAGATATTGAAGGGGAACCTCTCCCAGCCCGGATGATCGAACCGGTGGTCCTGCGGCAGGGGTTCGATGCAGCGCTCGCCATCGCCACGGGTCGCGCAGACCCCGGCTGAAAAACGCATCAGCCGCTGCCATTTGGTCCAGGCCTTTTCGGCAAGCCGCCCCTGTTTGCCGGGCGACATGGCCAGATGCAGCGCCCAGTCCATATAGGCGCTCCACAAGGCGGCCGGAGAAATGCCCATGGTGGTGCGGGCGATCGTTGCCCGTGTCGCCCGATCCATCAGTTCCGCGAATGCGGTCACCGAATAGCTGTCCTCGACGGACTCAAGATCCGGTTCGATGTCCAGCGGGAAGGGGTCGAGTACGGACTTGGTGTCATCCTGTTTTCGGGAGACAGGCTTCGATTTGTCAGGCTTTACGGGCATTGCGCCCTCCGTACCTCTGGTTTCGATCAGGGATATTTGTCATTACAAGCGCGAAATTTCCCTTAAAATCGTCACAACTCTATGACGTATATCAATTAGGGTGCACTGCAATAGTGTTAATAGCTAGGCAAGGTTGGAAGCCGGCTAACGATTAGGTTCGACCGGGCCGCAGGCATCCTTGCTTCACCTCACTTCAACAGCATAGGGGAACGTCATGTCGGAAAAGACCACACCAGCACCGTTCGATCTCACCAAGATGATGATGCCCGCGTTTTCAAACTGGGCCTTTGCCGAGCGGGAAGACAGGCTCGAGGAAAAGACGTTCGAAGGGTTGCAGCATGCCCAGCGCACGGTCTGGGAGCAGGCTGAAAAGGCGCTGGATGACCATATGAACTTCGTCAGCCATCGTCTGCACGAGGACTTCGAATGCGCCAAGGCGTTGGGCGAATGCACGATGCCCGATCAGGCCTTTGCCACCCTGCAGACCTTCTACACGAAAATGGCCGGCGAATATCAGAGCCATTTCACGAAGCAGGTCGAGCTGTTTCAAAGCGGCCTGACCAAAGGCATGGCGACCGTGGAAGAACTCGGCGAGACCGCGATGGAAACCGTATCCGAACTGACACATGCCGCGGAAGAAAGCATGGAGGAAGCCACCAAGCCGGTTTCCCGCAGCAGGAAAACAGCGGCCAGAAAGGGCTGAGTCCCAGGATTCACCCGCCTCGTATATCCGGAAAATGGCAAAGGGACAGGCTTCGGCAGAAGCCTCTCCCGACAGGATCGGTTCAGGCTGGTTCTTTTCGCCTAGTTTTTCTCGTCCGGAAGGACGGGAAGCGGCAGGATGTCGATCCCTTCATCCAGCAGCGCCTTGGCGTCTTCCAGGCTCGATTCCCCGTAGATGTTGCGCTCTTCCGTTTCGCCGTAATGCATCCGGCGGGCTTCTTCGGGAAAATCCTTGCCGACATAGTCGGAGGCCTCGACCATACGCTTGCGCAAGGTTTTGAGCGCCTCGATAACTTCTTTCTGGCGCACGTCCTGGGGCATGAGCGCCGCCTGCTGGACGACCTGCGCATCGGTGCCTACGGCAACCGGCGCCGGGACACTGCTCTCCGCACCCGGCACGGCTTGCATTTGACCGGCCGGATCGCCTTCGGTTAATCGCTGTTTCGCCCGTGATGTAGAAACCGCCGGCGCCATCAGTTTTTTCCGAACGTCCGTCGACCCGCAGACCGGGCAGGAAATAAGATTCCTGTCGTTCTGGGTCGAAAAGTCATCCGAATTGCGGAACCACCCCTCGAATTCATGCGTAAAGTCGCAGGTCAGTGCGTAGCGGATCAATTCATCGCCTCCTGGACCTGACGGACGATTTCGACCGAGAAGTCGCGTTCATTGGCGATCGCAGGGATACGCTGGCGCGCCTTGCCGGTTTCCTCGGGCTTGATGACAGCCGTCAGGAAACCGGGTTCATCGTGATCGATTTCGCCGATCACGACACCCCAGGGATCGACGATCAGGCTGTGCCCGTAGGTCTCCCGCCCGTCTTCATGGCGCCCGCCCTGGGCGGCCGAAATCATATAGGCCCCGTTCTCGATGGCACGGGCGCGCTGCAACACATGCCAATGGGCTTCGCCGGTCTGGCGGGTAAAGGCGGCCGGCGCCGAGAGAATCTCCGCGCCTTGCTTGGCCTGCTCGCGGAAGATCGCAGGGAACCGCACGTCATAACAGATCGCCATCCCCAGATGCGCCCAGGGCAGGTCGGTAATGACCGCTTTCGTCCCCGGCTCGTAGGTCGCGGATTCGCGCCAACTTTCACCGTTGGGCAGATCGACGTCGAACATGTGTATCTTGCTGTATCGTGCGGCAATGCGTCCTTCCGGCGACAGCAGAAATCCGCGGTTCGCAACCTTGTCGCCGAAACGGACCGCAATGGACCCGATGTGGATCCAGACGCCGAGCTCCTCCGCCAGCTTGCGGAGCTGACCGATGGTCAGGTCTTCGTCTTCGCCGGCAATACGCTCCATCAGCTCATCCCGGCTGCGCACCAGGACGTTGGTCATCTCCGGTGTCTGGACGAAACGGGCGCCGGCCGCGGCCGCCTGCCGGATCAGGTCCGAACACTGTTCGATATTCTCGGCGATGTTTTTGCCGCTGCGCAATTGCACGCATGCTGCGGTGAAGTCACTCATTACCGGTTCCCACCTGTCAGTTTCATCCGGGCATCCCGTCTTCAGGCGGCCAGAAGCGGATCCAGCTTGCCCGCCCGTTCCAGATCATGCAACTCGTCGCAGCCGCCCACGTGGGTCGAACCGATGAAGATCTGCGGGAAGGTCGCACGTCCGTTTGCGCGCTGCACCATTTCCTGCCGGAGCGCGGGATCGAAGGTTGCATCGAACTCCTGAAAGGAGACGCCTTTCTTCTCCAGCAAACGCTTTGCCGCCGTACAAAATCCGCAAAGCTGGCGTGTATAGATGACGACTTCGGCCATTGTGTTTCCTTGGGTTTTCAGGCTTTCTACCCGTAAAGCTGCCCCGTTATATGGCTATTTTCAAGCTGAGTGCAATTGCGACATCTCTCACTCATGCGAGAGCGCTCGCCGGATCCGCATTTGCAAACGTCAGCACGTCGACACCGGCAGCGCCCGCCGACTTGAGGATCTTCGTGCAGGCGGAAACGGTCGCGCCGGTCGTCAGCACATCATCGACGAGAACCACTTGTTTTTCGTAAACAAATTCCTCCAGACCCTCACGGATACCAAAAGCGCCGCGCACATTCTTCTGCCTGGCGGCGGCATCGAGCCCGACCTGCTGGCGGGTCCTTCGGTTGCGATGCAGCAATTCCGGCACATACGTCCCGCCGGACACTTCGGCGACCGCCCGCGCAAGATCGGCGGCCTGATTGAAACGGCGCTGCCAGAGGCGAAAGCGGTGCAGCGGAACCGGCACGATCACGCTGTTTTCGTCCAGGAACTCCCGACCTGCACGGGCCATCCAGCTTCCCATGGGACCGGCCAGTTCCCGCCTTCGGGAAAACTTCAGAGCCAGGACCAGATCCCGTGCCGGACCCGAATAATGCGTGGCCGCCCGCGCCCTGTCGAACACCGGCGGCTCCGCGATGGCACGCGGAGACAGAGCATCCTTGCCGATATCGTGGGAAAACGGCGTGCCGTAACGCATGCACCAGGGCGGCTCCAGAAACGGCATGTCGCGCCAGCAATCGGCGCAAAGTCCGCCGGGCTGATCGGTCACGGCCGTGCAGGCAAGACAACGCGGCGGCAATAGCAAGTCGAGCATGCCCCCGGCGGCCCGGCGGCTCCACCGCCCGGCAACTCCGAACACCCTCTTTCCCGCCAAACTCGCGTACACCACAGCCCCCTCGGAAAACATCGCTCAGGCTAGCACGTTTTGACGCGGACGGTCGCATTGCCTATGTCAACGAAAGATCGCAGCCGGAATTGGCTGCCAGCAGGACCCGCGAAATTCAATGACCGCTCCCGACATCTTCGACCGCCGCCTTCTCAGGCAACGCCGTCTCAACGCGCTCCGGAAAAAGGTAGACGGCGCCGATTTCCTGCTGAAGGCTGTCAGCGACGACCTCGCCGACCGACTGTCGATGATCAGCCGCAGCTTCAGGACGGGGATCGATCTAGGCGGCCACACCGGGCATGTCGCCGCCCTGCTTAGACAAAGCGGCAAGGTCGACACCGTCTACCGGGGAGACCTGTTCGACCCCGACCCGGCCCTCGACCCGCCCGATTTCGTCTTCGATGACGCCCTGCCTCCTCTGAGGGATGCTTCGGTCGGGCTGATCGTCTCCGCGCTTTCTCTGCAGTTCGTCAACGACCTTCCCGGGGCCCTGATCCAGATCCGCCGGGCGCTTGAACCGGACGGCCTGTTCCTGGCCACGCTGCCGGGCGCCGAGACGCTTTTCGAACTGCGCGATGTGCTGATGCGCGCGGAACTGGAACTAAGCGGCGGCGCTGCCCCGCGGGTCGGCCCGTTTACCGATGTCCGCGAACTCGGCAGCCTGCTCCAGCGAGCCGGTTTTTCCCTGCCGGTCACCGACCTCGACAGGATCACCGTCCGCTACAATTCGCTGTTCGACCTGATGAACGATCTGAAGGCGATGGGGGCGGCTTCCGTTCTGCAAGAACGCAGCAGAACACCCCTGCCGAAACAGGTTTTCTTCAGGGCCGCGGAGCTTTACGCCCGCGACCACGCGGATCCGGACGGGCGGATCAGGGCGACCTTTGCCCTGGTGTCGCTCTCTGGCTGGGCGCCGCATGAGAGCCAGCAGAAACCCTTGAAACCGGGATCCGCCAAAACCCGCCTCGCCGATGCGCTGAAGGCTCAGGGAGGCGATTTGAAGACATAGTCGGAAGGAGGGACTATTCCGCCTCGCCGCCGCTCATCGCGGTGGAAATCACGCCGAAGATATCGTCCCGGATCGTCACGCCGATCGACGTCAGGGTCGCGATGATGGCGACACTGATCATGCCGACGATCATGCCGTATTCGACGGAGGCAGCGCCAGTCTCGTCTCTGGAGAAACGCTGCACGGAAGCCGCAAGTTCAGTTTCGAAGAAGCCGGTCGCCTTTCCAACGTGCGTCATGACAGTGCCCTTTCACCAAACGGATCGGGGCAACTTGCCCCTTACGTCGACACCAGATCCATCAGATGCGGTATCAGCGGCTCGTCTGCGGGAGGCATGGGGTAATCGCGGAGCCTGACGGGGCGGACCCATTTGAGGGTCTGACCTTCCATCGCACTCGGCGTTCCGTCCCATCGACGGCAGACGTAAAGTGGCATCAACAAATGAAAATCTTCGTAAGCGTGGCTCGCAAAGGTCAGAGGCGCGAGGCACGCTTCGTTAACACTTATGCCGAGTTCTTCATAAAGTTCTCTGATGAGTGTTTCTTCCGGCCGCTCGCCCGCCTCGACCTTTCCGCCCGGAAACTCCCACAATCCGGCCATTGATTTTCCTTCCGGCCGCTGAGCGAGCAGGATACGCCCGTCAATATCGACAAGGGCACAAGCGGCGACCAGGACAATACGGCTCATGAATAGACTGTTCCACTGTCTGACAGATGGCTTACGGACGGTTTACCCTGTTGCGCAACACTTCTTAAGGATGCGCAGGGTGTTCTTCGTCCGTCAGCTCCGGTAATCGCCGTTGATGGCGACATATTCCTTGGTGAGATCGCAGGTCCACACACGGGCCTGGCCATTTCCGAGACCGAGCTCGACGCGAATGACGATCTCCTCTTCCTTCATGACCGCACCGGCGGCCTCTTCGGAATAGTCCGGATCGCGTTCGCCCTCCACGGCGACGCGCACGTCGCCGAACCAGATCGCAAGCCGGTCCCGGTCCGCGGGTTCGCCCGCCTTTCCGACCGCCATGACCACACGGCCCCAGTTCGCGTCCTCTCCGGCGATCGCCGTCTTCACCAGCGGCGAATTGGCGATCGACATGGCAATGACCTTGGCCGAGGCATCGCTCTCCGCGCCATCCACCTGGATTTCGACAAATTTCCGCGCGCCTTCACCGTCCCGCACGATCTGCTGGGACAGGTTGACCATCACATCGGCGAGCGCGGCCCGCACCGTGTCCAAGCGCGGATCGTCCAGGGAGGCAATCGGTTCAACGCCCCGTTTCGCCGCCGCACCGGTTGCAAACAGCAGCACCGTGTCAGACGTCGAGGTATCGCTGTCGACCGTCAGCGAATTGAAACTGCCGTCGACTTCGCCGGAGAGCATGGCCTGCAGCACGTCGGCGGAAATCGCAGCGTCGGTGAAGATGAACGACAGCATGGTCGCCATGTCCGGAGCGATCATCCCCGCGCCCTTGGCCATGCCGTTGATGGTCATCGTTTCTCCGTCGAGCTCGACCGAGGCGGTGGCCACCTTTGGATAGGTATCGGTGGTCATGATCGCCTTGGCCGCGTCGACCCACGCAGCCGGTCTTTCCATCGCAGCAAGGCCGTCGATCACCGTCTCGAATTTTTCCGCGGCCAGCGGCTCGCCGATCACACCCGTCGAAGCGAGGAAGATTTCTTCCGGCTTGCAATCCAGCGCCTTCGCGGCGATCCGCGCGGACAGCTCAACGGCCGCCTTGCCTTTCTTGCCGGTAAAGGCGTTGGCATTGCCGGAATTGACCAGGAGGCCGCGGGCCTGTCCGGCCTTCAAAATGGACTTGCACCAGTCGACAGGCGCCGACGAGCAGCGCGATTTGGTGAAGACGCCGGCAACGGTTGTTCCCGCGTCGATTCGCGCCAGAAGGACGTCGGTTCGCCCCTTGTACTTGATGCCCGCTTCGGCCGTTGCAAAACGAACGCCGTCGATCTCCGGCATGTCCGGATAGGATTTGGGGGCAAGGGGAGAAACTGACGCTGACGCGGCCATAGGCCAAACTCCTGCAGCAGGTGGGACCAAGAAAAAGAAAACCGCTCCGGTTCAGGCTCTTATGCCCGTGCCGGAGCGATCTCGTCCAGTATGTTTAAACGCAAATGCGCTTATTTTGCATCCTGCTGCTTCGCCAGGGTTTCGTCGAGGATTTCGACAGGCGTTTCAGCCTTCAATTCCGCCATCACCGTCTCATAGCGTTCGCGAATGAGCTGCTGGCGCAGTTTTGCGGCCACATCTTCGAATTTCGGCTTTTCCAGCGGACGCTTGTCCTCGACCTTGATCACATGCCAACCGAACTGGGTCTGAACCGGTTCCTTGGTGATGCCGCCCTTGTCCAGGGCGAAAGCGGCCGTTTCGAATTCCGGCACCATCTGACCCTTGGAGAAATATCCGAGTTCCCCGCCCTTGGGCCCGGACGGTCCGGTCGACTTTTCCTTGGCCAGTTCGGCGAAATCGGCACCGTCTTCCAACTGTTTGATGATCTCTTCGGCTTCCGCCTTGTCCTTGACGAGGATGTGGCGCGCGCTGATTTCCTCGCCGCTGAAGTCGGCGTATTCCTTTTCATAGGCCGCCTTCAGATCGTCGGGGGAGATCGTCGAGTCGATCTTGTCTTTCAGATAGGCGTTCCGCAGCACCTTCAGCTTCAGGAAATTCAACTGACGCTTGACATCGTCACTCTCACCGAGACCGTCCTTTTCGGCCGCCTGGGCGAAAAGTTCCATGTCGACGAGGACATCGAGCAGAATGGAACGCCACTGCGTCGGCGGAAATTTCTGCAAGTCGGCGCCGACATCCTGGGCGGCATAGGCAAGATCCGCCTCGGTGATCTCCGCATCGCCGACCTTCGCGACAACATCGTCCGGTTCTGCCGCATGAATTGCCGTACTACCCAGCGTCAGTGCGAGCGCAGGTACGAGAAGCAACCGTGCAGGCCGGCGCATGGAAAAATGGAACATTTGGTGTCCTTTGCAATTCGGAACTGTTTTTATAAAGGCCCTACGCGGCAGGGCGTTGCAACTTTGCCGAAACCAGCGGCGTTGACAAGCATCTGGCCCCCTCTTATCTGTCGAACGTCCCGACCTTCGGGTTCGGGCATGATCTTCGCCACGAGTTTTCTGCTTGTGCATTGGCACAATCAGAAGAAAGTGGACAGCAATTGAGACGATTTCATGGGCTGGCGCCTGACACTGTCTATTGGTCGCCGCCCGACAGGGGAAGGACCGCCACATGGCTGGCCTTGGCGCTTTAGCACGTAAGATTTTCGGTTCCGCCAATGACCGCAAGGTAAAATCATTCCGGGCAACGGTTGAGCAGATCAACGCGCTCGAGCCGGAAATACAGGCTCTTTCGGACGACGCGTTGCGCGCCCGAACCGATCAGTTCCGAGAGCAGTACAAGAACGGAACGTCTCTGGACGATCTGCTGGTTCCCGCTTTCGCAACCGTTCGCGAAGCCGCGAAACGCGCGCTCGGGCAACGTCACTACGATGTCCAGCTGATCGGCGGCATGGTTCTGAATTCCGGACGGATCGCGGAAATGAGGACCGGTGAAGGTAAGACATTGGTCGCAACCGCACCGGTTTATCTGAATGCCCTGACAGGACGCGGCGTCCACGTCGTGACCGTCAACGACTATCTCGCCCAACGCGACAGCGACTGGATGGGGCAGGTCTACCGCTTCCTTGGCCTGTCCGTCGGCTGCATCACCCACGGACTTTCCGACGAAGAGCGCCGCGATGCCTATGCGGCGGACGTGACTTACGGCACCAACAACGAGTTCGGCTTCGATTATCTGCGCGACAACATGAAGCACGACCGTGAATCCATGGTTCAGCGCGACCATGCCTACGCGATCGTTGACGAAGTCGACTCCATCCTGATCGACGAAGCAAGAACCCCGCTGATCATTTCCGGCCCGCTCGAAGACCGGTCGGACTTCTACAACACCGTCGACGCCTTCATTCCCCACCTGACGGAAGAAGACTTCGAACTCGATGAAAAGCAGCGTTCGACCCACTTCACCGAAGCCGGTAACGAAAAGCTGGAGAAGCTTCTCGGCGAGGCAGGCCTTCTGAAAGGCGAGTCGCTTTATGATGTCGAGAACGTCTCCGTCGTTCACCACCTGCAGCAGGCGCTAAAGGCGCACAAGCTGTTCCAGCGCGACAAGGACTATATCGTCCGCAACGGCGAAGTGGTCATTATCGACGAATTCACCGGCCGCATGATGCCGGGCCGGCGGTTCTCCGAAGGGCTGCACCAGGCACTCGAGGCCCGCGAGAAGGTCCGCATCCAGCCGGAAAACCAGACACTCGCGTCCATTACCTTCCAGAACTACTTCCGCATGTACGACAAGCTGGCCGGCATGACCGGTACGGCCTGGACGGAAGCGGACGAATTCATGGATATCTACAGTCTCGACGTGGTCGAGATCCCGACCAACCTGCCGGTCTCCCGTATCGACGACGACGATGAGGTCTACCGGTCGGTCGAGGAAAAGTACCACGCGATCGTCAAGCTGATCGACGATTGCAAGGAACGGGGTCAGCCGATCCTGGTCGGCACCACATCGATCGAAAAATCGGAATATCTGGCGGAGCTTCTGAAGAAGCACGGCTACAGGCAGATCGACGTGACCGACCCGAACGCCTTCGCCCCGCTTTATGACGGTGATCAGGGCACGTCGAAGGAAAAGATCTTCGCGGTTCTGAACGCCCGCTATCACGAGCAGGAAGCCTTCATCATCGCCCAGGCGGGTCTGCCCGGCGCGGTCACGATTGCCACCAACATGGCCGGCCGCGGCACCGACATTCAGCTCGGCGGCAACTCCGACTTGCGCATCGAACGCGAACTCGCCGATGTCCCGGAAGGTGAAGAGCGCGATGCCAGGATCGCCGCCATTCGTGCCGATGTTGAATCGCTCAAGCAAAAGGCGCTAGCCGCCGGCGGTCTCTACGTGATCGGAACCGAACGGCACGAGAGCCGCCGGATCGACAACCAGCTGCGCGGCCGTTCCGGCCGTCAGGGCGATCCGGGTCACTCCAAGTTCTTCCTGTCGCTCCAGGACGACCTGATGCGCATCTTCGGCTCCGAGCGCATGGACTCCATGCTTCAGAAGCTCGGGCTGGAAGAAGGCGAGGCCATCATCCACCCCTGGATCAACAAGGCCCTGGAAAAGGCACAGCAGAAGGTCGAGGCCCGCAACTTCGACATGCGCAAGAACGTGCTCAAGTACGACGACGTCATGAACGACCAGCGCAAGGTGGTCTTCGAGCAACGCGTCGAACTCATGGACGGCGAGGCCATCCAGGAAGCCGTGGCCGACATGCGTCATGATGTGATCGAGGACCTTGTCGCCCGCCACATCCCGGAACGCGCCTATCCGGAGCAATGGGATACCGAGGGCCTGCAGGAAGAGGTCGGGAACATCCTCAACCTGGACCTGCCGATCAAGGATTGGGCCGCCGAAGAGGGCATTGCGGAGGAAGAGGTCAAGGACCGCCTCCGCCGCGCCGCGGACGAGGCCATGGCGCAGAAAGTCGCCAGATATAGCCCCACCACGATGCGCTATGTGGAAAAGGCAATCCTGCTGCAGACCTTCGACCATCTATGGCGCGATCACCTGTCCAACCTCGACCACTTGCGCTCGGTCATCGGATTCCGCGGATACGCCCAACGCGATCCGCTGCAGGAATACAAGACCGAAGCCTTCACCCTGTTCGAGGCCATGCTGTCCCAGCTCCGCCAGATGACGACCGCGCAGTTGATGCGGGTCGAACTGGTGCAGGAACAGGCCCCCGCCTTCACAGATGAAGAGCTGCCGGAAATGCATGCGCATCATGTCGATGCGACGACGGGCATGGACGAAATAGCGCTGGCGGATGCTCAACTCGCACCGCCCGCCCCCGCTGCGGCTCGCAACCCCGAGGACCCGTCCACCTGGGGCAAGGTCGGCCGCAACGAAGCCTGCCCCTGCGGCTCCGGCAAGAAGTACAAGCATTGCCACGGAGCGCTGAACTGACCGGCTCCTGACAGATCGGAAATGAAGAAAGCCGCTGGCGGAAACAAATTCGCCGGCGGCTTCTGTGTATCCGGCTGCGTTTCCATACTTAAGGACCTTCAGGACGCCCTTGATCAGGGCACGCCCCTCCTTGCCGGAGGGGTCCGAGGAGCGTTTCGGCGACGTCCTCGAGGAGGCTTACGAGGGTAGCCTCCAGCCGTTTGTCGAGGATCTTGTCGAGGGTGGGGAGGAATGCCTGGAGATATTCGACCTGAACGTTTCTTCCCGCGCCGCGGTCGCCAAGGCTAGAACATCGCGACCGATGCCGTTTAACGGTGTCCGGTCTTCCCGTGTGACATTTGCCCGAAACCGGGGTAGGCAAGGCGCATGAACAGCCAGCCCGACTTTCAAGTGACGGGTGACGACCGGTTTGATGCATGAGCACAATGACTGAGCAAGACAGTACACCCTATCTGCGCCGGCGCCATGAAACCCGCCCGGAAGCCCCGCTCATCAGCATCGTCGTGCCGGTCTTCAATGAAGAAGACGTCATCGACCATTTTCTGACCGACACAAGGGCGGTGCTCGATCCGCTTGGCCTGCCCTACGAATATGTCTTCATCGATGACGGCAGTCGGGACAACACGGCCAACCTGATCTCCGGAAAACTGGACGGCGGCCTGCCGGGCCGGCTTGTCGGCCTGTCGCGCAATTTCGGCAAGGAGGCCGCGCTGTCCGCAGGTCTCGAACACGCCAGGGGGGATGTCGTCATCATCATCGACGTCGACCTGCAGGACCCTCCGGAACTCATACCCCGCATGCTCGACGGCTGGCGCGCCGGTTACGACGTCGTCTACGGACTGCGGGTCGACCGCTCCTCCGATACGCTGATGAAGCGCGGCTCTGCGGACCTGTTCTACCGACTGTTCAATCGCCTCGCCAATATCGACATGCCCGCCAATGCAGGCGATTTCCGCCTGATCGACCGGGTGGTCGTCGAGGCGCTTTTAAAGCTGCCCGAACGCAACCGCTTCATGAAGGGGCTGTTCGCATGGGTCGGGTTCCCGGCCATGGCCCTGCCATATGAGCGCCCGCCGCGGCGCGCCGGCGAAGGCAAGTGGAACTACTGGAAACTCTGGAACTTCGCCATCGACGGACTGACCGGCTTCACCACAATGCCCTTGCGGGTCTGGCTCTATGGCGGTGCGCTGGTGGCAGCCCTGTCCTTTGCCTATGCGCTCTACCTGGTCATTCGCGTGCTGGTCTACGGCATCGATGTTCCAGGCTATGCTTCGCTGATGGTCGGCCTTTTGTTCTTCTCCGGTGTCCAGCTTCTGTCCATCGGCATGATCGGCGAATATGTCGCCCGGCTGTTCAACGAAGCCAAGCAGCGCCCCGTCTACCTCGTCCAGGATGTGATCGAGGGCAAAGGACCCAAAAGCAAGAAGGCGCCAGCCAAGTGACCGGGACTGCCAGGAGCAAGGTCGTCGCCGAAGCGGGCATGGCGGGTCGGTTCGCCGTCGTCGGCGCCATCGCAACACTGACCCATGCCGGTGTTGCCGTCACCCTCTTGAACATAAACCTGCTGACAGCCTTCCCCGCCAATATCGTCGGCTTTCTGGTCGCCTTCATCGTTTCCTTCAGCGGACACCATTTCTGGAGCTTCGCGGCAACCCACACGCCCGGACAGGCAGTCCGGCGGATGCGCCGCTTCTTTCTCCTGGCGATCAGCGGTTTCGCGCTGAATTCCGGCGTGCTCGCAAGCTGGCTTACGTTCACGCCCTGGCCGGACACACTGGGGATCCTGTTCGCAATCGCGGTGGTTCCCGCGCTCACCTTCCTCGGTGCGCGCTTCTGGGCCTTCTCCGCCCCCCAGCACGACTTGTGAGTCAGACTGCATGATGTCCGCCGAACGCTCCGCTCTTGCCTATGGCCTGACGCTCTGCCTGCTCTGGGCGCTGATCCCCTCCCTGTTCTTCCCCAATCCACCGCTCGACGTGGTGGAAGGGTTTGCCTGGGGCCGTGAACTTGCGCTCGGCTACACCAAGCATCCGCCGATGCAGGCGTGGCTCCTGGAGCTGAGCTTTCATCTGACCGGGGGCAAGGCCTATGGCGCCTACTGGCTCAGCGGCATTTCCATCGGGCTCGGCTATCTCGCCATCTGGCACCTGGCCCGCCGCTTCGACCTGACCGCTAGGCAGGCATTCTGGGCCATTGTGCTGACCAGCGTGACGTTCTACTTCACCCTGCCCGCACCGGAGTTCAATCCGAACATCCTGCAGATCCCGGTCTGGGCGGGCATGATCCTGTTCTTTCACCGGGCCCTGGAAAAAGGCCGCCTCACCGACTGGGTGATCCTGGGGCTGCTGTCCGCCTTCGGCCTCTACACCAAGTATTTCGTCGCCCTGCTGATCGGAGCCATCGGCCTCTATGCCCTGGTGTTCCCGTCCGCCCGCCGTCACGTGATGACCGCCGGACCCTGGCTCGCAGCCCTCGTCTGCCTGCTGGCCTTCGCGCCGCATCTGGCCTGGCTGGTCAAGACCGATTTCATCACCTTCAAATATGCCGCCAGCCGCAGCCATGAGGCTTCGGACTGGATCGATCATGTCTATAACCCGATCAACTTCCTCGGCGCCCAGATCGCAAATCATGCAGGTCTGTTCCTTGTTGCGCTCGCAGGATTCAGCCTTGCCACCTTGAAAAAAACCCGGCTGAAGCTCCCGGCCCCAAAACTGGAAAACCGCTCCGATACCGTCTTCCTGCTCTGGTTCGCCTTCCTGCCGCTCGGCGTCGTGCTCCTGGCATCGGCCGTGACAGGCAGCGAGTTCAAGCAGATGTGGGGAACACCCATGTTCGTGCTGTCAGGCATCCTCGCCGTCTGCGTGTTTCGTGTGCCGGCAGAATGGAGTTCCCCGAAACGGGCCTTCGTCACGGCAGCCCTCATTCAGGCGATTTTCCTGGGTGTCATCACCGGCCAGGCGTTGCTGGAGCCACTGTGGAAGAAAAAGCTGTCGCGGATCCACTATCCGGGCCGCGAAACCGCCCTTTTTCTCTCGAACGAATGGCAGAAAGAAACGGGCACTCCGCTCGCCTATGTCGCCGGCGAGATGTGGCCGGTTGCCCACCTGACCCTGTTCGCCCCGAGCCGCCCGTCCATGTTCCTCGATCACGATCCCGCCCTGAGCCCGTGGATCGACATGGAAGACGTGCAGGAAAAAGGCGTGCTGCTGGTCTGGACCGGAGATGGAGCGAAGGTGCCACCCATGTTCCATCGCCTCTATCCGACGACGACCCGACAAGGCTTCAGGAGTTTTCATGCGCCGGGGTCCGGCACCATGCGCCCGGTCACCCTGAACTGGGTCATCGTGCCGCCGGGCAAGGTCGCGGAAATCGCGCCCGAATAAAATTCGGCCTCCGCTCAACTCGCCGTAGCGAACGATAAAAAACCGAATTAACGTGGCGCCCATGGTGGATATGCAGGACATCGACGCGGTGGAGGACTGGCTGATCGAGCAGGCACTCGGGTCCGCCCTGGTTCCTGACATGTTCGGCGAAATGTGCCAGCGCCTGCGTGACTGTCACGTGCCGGTGGACCGGGCCATGCTTGCCTGGGCGACCCTTCACCCGCTGATCCGCTCGGAGGTTGCGTTCTGGCAGGCCGGCGAAGCGGTCCGCCACGAACGGATCGTGCATGCCGAAGCAGGCAACGAAGCCTGGATGACAAGCCCGATGCGGGCGCTTCTGGACAGTGCCGAACCGACGCTCAGGCGACGCCTGGAGCAGGCAAATGCGGAGCACGACTACCCGGTCTGCCGGGATCTGGCAGAGGCGGGCTACACGGATTACCTGGCCATCAAGGTCCATTTCGACATGCCTGCCATTGCCGACATGGAGGGCAAAACCGGCATCATCGTCAGCTGGGCAACACGAACTCCGGGCGGCTTTCCGGACGATGCCCTGCACGCCATCCACTATATTCAGAAGCGCCTGGCGCTGGCAGCACGGGCCAATCTGGAAGCGCAGATCACCAAAACGATCGCCGAAACCTATCTCGGCACCTGGGCGGGCTCCAAGGTTCTCAGCGGCCAGATCCGGCACGGCGACGGCGAAACCATCAAGGCCGTGATCTTCTATTGCGACATGCGCAATTCGACCTCGATCGCGGAGGACCTCGGACCGGACGGGTATCTGAAGTTTCTCAACACCTATTTCGAAGCCACTGCCGGCGCGGTCCTCAAGGAAGGCGGCGAGATCCTCGATTTCATCGGCGACGCGGTCCTGGGCATTTTTCCGATCAGCAACCTGGGCCTGGAGGAAGCCGGCCGCCGGGCGATTGCGGCCACCGACGAGGTCCGGCATCGGCTGGAAGCCCTCAACCGGACCGGCGAAGAAAAGCATCCGCTGAAAGTGGGCATGGCCCTTTCCGTCGGCGACGTGATGTTCGGCAACATCGGCGTGTCCACCCGGCTGACCTTCTCCGTCATCGGTCAGACCGTCCACGCCGCCGCCCGGATCGAGGCCCTGACCAAGGCCGTCGGGGTCGAGACCCTGATGACCCGGGACATTGCCCACCTTGTGCCGGACAGGCAGGAGCCTGTCGGGTCTTTCGAACTGACCGGCTTTGCCTCCAAACGCCCCCTGTTCTCCCTGAAACCCGCCAACTGATCCCAATCCTCCGGGCCGGATGCATGCCCTGGCAGCGTCAGCCCTTTCAACTCGATAGCACTGTTCAGGACCACCCATGACCGACCTTCGCCCGACCGCCCCGGCCCACCTGCCTTATCACGATCAGAAAGGCCCTGAGTCTGCAAAAAACACCCCGGTTGTTCTCCTTCACGGCTTTGGCGGCGACAAGGCAACCTGGCTGAACCTCCAGACAGCCCTCGCACCGGCCCGCCGCTCGATCGCCTTCGATCTGCCCGGTCATGGCGACGCGCTGGACTGGCCGAAAATCGGCAACGCCGGCATCGCCGCCAAGGCGGTCAGCCAGTCGCTGGATGCGCTTGAGCTGGAAAAGGTCCATCTGGTCGGCCATTCCATGGGCGGGGCCATTGCGGCCCTGATCGCTCTGCGCGCGCCGGAGCGGATCGCCAGCCTGACCCTGCTCGCCCCCGGCGGCTTCGGCCCGGAAATCAACCACAAGCTCCTGCGCCGTTATGCGGCTGCGACCAGCCCGGACGAAATGGAAATGCTGATGGAGCAGTTCTTTGGCTGGGAATTCAAACTGCCGCGCCTTCTCGCACGCACCGCGGCGGAATCCCGCGCCCGACCGGGAGCGGCGGCAACGCTTGCTGCCATCGCCGACGAGATCATTGACGGCACCACCCAGAAGACACTGCCCCGCGCGGAGCTCGCCGCCCTGCCCATGCCGATAAAGGTCGTCTGGGGCACCCAGGACCGGGTGCTGCCGACCCGGCAGGCGCACAAGCTGCCCGGCACCGTTGCCACCCATATCTTCGAACGGGTCGGCCATATGCCCCATCTTGAAATTCCGCAGGAAGTCACCCGGCTGATCCTGCAGAACACGGCCTGCGTCTGATTCGCACCGGACAGAAGGCGGTCGGCAGGAAAACCGGCAGCGAATTCCGCGGCGAACTTTCTTGCGGAAAAAGGCCGGTTTTCCCGACCGCCCGACAAAAACTTCCCTCCGACCACCGCCTCATGATTGTCCTTGCCTAAAAAAGCAGCCCTAATAAGCCGGTTAACAAACGGTAAAGATCCGGGGCTGGCCGTTTGGCTAGAGGGGCTACTTGGTGCGACCCGGATGAAGGAGCCAGAATGACATCAACTTCTTTGGGGACTGCAGCACAGCTCAAGGATCCGAATTATACGCCGCCCTTGGCAAAGGCGGTTCCGCTTGGGATCCAGCATGTGCTTGCCATGTTCGTCAGCAACGTGACGCCGGCCATCATCATTGCCGGTGCGGCCGGATTCGGGTTCGGGTCGAACTCGCCAAACTTCCCGGACATGATCTACATGATCCAGATGTCCATGCTGTTTGCCGGAGTGGCGACCCTGTTCCAGACGATCGGCTTCGGCCCGGTCGGCGCGCGCCTGCCCATCGTCCAGGGCACCAGCTTCGCCTTCATTCCGATCATGATTCCGCTTGTTGCCGGCAAGGGTGTCGACGCCATGGCGGTGCTGATGGGCGGCGTCGTGATTGGCGGCCTGTTCCACACCTGTCTGGCACCCTTTGTCGGCAAGATCCGTTTCGCCCTGCCACCGCTGGTCACCGGTCTCGTGGTCACCATGATCGGACTGGCGCTGGTCAAGGTCGGCATCCAGTATGCCGCCGGCGGTGTTCCAGCCATCGGCAAGCCCGAATACGGTAACCTGCAAAGCTGGTCCGTGGCCCTGGTGGTGATTGTCGTCACCCTCGGCTTCAAATTCTTCGCCAAAGGCATGCTGTCGGTTTCCGCGATCCTGATCGGCCTGATCGTCGGCTATATCGTCGCCTTCGCAATGGGCATGGTGAATTTCGGCAATGTGGAACGCGCGGCGCCTTTTGCCCTCCCCGATCCGTTCCACTTCGGCTTCGAATTCTCTCTGGCCGCGGTGATCGGTTTCTGTCTGATGGCGATCATTTCCGCGATTGAAACGGTCGGCGACGTCTCCGGCATCACCAAGGGTGGCGCGGGACGCGAGGCGACCGACAAGGAAATCATCGGCGCCACTTACGCGGACGGTCTCGGTTCGGCGATTGCAGGCGTTTTCGGAGCTCTGCCCAACACGTCCTTCAGCCAGAACGTCGGCCTGATCGCCATCACCGGCGTCATGAGCCGCCACGTGGTGACCATCGGCGCCCTGTTCCTGATCCTCGCCGGTTTCATTCCCAAGGTCGGCGCCATCATCTCCACCGTGCCGATCCAGGTTCTCGGCGGCGGCGTGATCGTCATGTTCGGGATGGTGGTCGCTGCCGGTGTCTCCATGCTGTCCGACGTCAACTGGACCCGGCGCAACATGGTGATCTTCGCCGTATCGCTGTCCATCGGCCTCGGCCTGCAGCTGGAGCCCGGCGCCCTGCAGCACCTGCCCGGTACCGCCAAGGTTCTGCTGTCGTCCGGCCTGCTCCCGGCGGCCTTTCTGGCGATCATTCTCAATCTCGTCCTGCCCGAAGATCTGACGGACGAACAGACGGATGAAATCGCTGGCGGCCATGCCGGCCATTCGGCAGACAAATAAGGTCCGCAAAACGCAAACGCCCGCGCATTGCGCGGGCGTTTTTTTATAACGTCTAAACCCTTCCGAATTCAGGCTTCCGGCAGCAAATCATCGCGCCACATTTCGCCGATCGTCCGCCGTGCCATCATATGCGACCGCGGCGAGTTGATGCTGTCGACCGCGATCAATTGCCCGTTCTTCAGGTAAGCCACGTAGAACTTGTTGGCGTCCTGAGACCCGACGACCTTCGTGTCGTCATAGCCGTCGGAAAGACCCGCGATCTGCAGCTTGATGTCATACTGGTCGGACCAGAACCAGGGTAGCGGATCGTAGTCGACATCCTCTTCGCCCAGGAGCGCCTGTGCCACGGCCTTCGCCTGATCGATGGCATTCTGCACGCTTTCCATGCGCACCGAGCGGCCATAACGATTGGAAAAGAAACGTGTACAGTCACCGGCGGCATAGATCGCCTCGTCGGTGGTCTGGCCGCAGCCGTCGACGATAATTCCGTTGTCGACTTCCAGGCCGGCGGCCGTCGCCAGGTCGTCGTTCGGCTCCGCACCCACAGCCACCAGAACCAGATCGGCCGGCAGGACATCACCGCCGGCAATCCGGACACCGGAAACGCTGCCCTCGCCAACGAAGCCTTCCACGCCCGTATTCAGACGAAGATCGACGCCTTTCTCGCGATGCAACTTCGTGAAGTAATCGGAAACCACCGGCGAAACCACGCGCTTCATCGGCCGGTCCAGCGCCTCCACCACCGTCACGGACTTGCCCAGTGATTTCGCGACGGCCGCAACCTCGAGGCCGATGTAACCGGCACCCACGATCACCAGATTGCTTTTGCCTTCCAGTTTGGCGCGGATCGCATCCACATCCGTGATGGTGCGCAGGGTCATCACCCCGTCGAGGTCTGCCCCTTCAAGCGGGACCGACCTGGCCTTGGTGCCCGTGGTCAGAATCAGCTTGTCATAACCGAGCGTGTCGCCGTTGCTGAATTCGAGCCGCTTGGAGGCGCGGTTGATCGACACCACCGTCGTATCCGGAATCAGGTCGATTTTCTGCGTCGTATAGAATGCGGGCGGACGCAGCCACAAGCCTTCCGGGCCGATCTCGCCCAGCAGGAACTTCTTGGAAAGCGGCGGACGCTGATAAGGGGCGTAAGGTTCATCACCGATCAGCCGGATCGGCCCTTCAAAGCCGCCCTGGCGCAAAGATTGCGCGACCTGTGCTCCGGCTTGCCCCGCTCCAACTATGACGATCGTTTCCTGCATCCCGTTCCGCCTCTCGTATGATCTTGTGCGATCTTGTTTCCTCATCACCTAGCACGGCTTTCCCGCCTTCGCCAGACAGACACAACGCCGCGTTACATTCGCAGAAAACACAACACTTGAAACTCCGGGATTCACCGGACCCGGCAAATACGCGTCACTGGCGGTGACAAGCAATCGATTGCACTTCATGGCCCGACCGTCTATCAAGTTCCTCCCGCGCAATGTCTCCAATCGACCGGACTTCTCTTGAAACGGATCCTCATCCTCGCCGCCCCGGGCGTCTTCGTGCTCTTGTGGTCGACCGGCTTCATCGGCTCCAAAATGGGCACCCCCTATGCGGATCCCATGGTGTTTCTCAGCATCCGTTTCGCGGCTGTTCTGCCCCTGATCGCAGGCATAGCGGTGTTTATGGGCGCACGATGGCCGACCGGTGTCCGGGCGATCGTTCACTGCATCGTCACAGGCATGCTCGTGCACGGGATTTATCTGGGCGGGGTTTTCTGGGCGGTTCACAAGGGAATGCCCGCCGGCGCGAGCGCGATTGTCGTCGGGCTCCAGCCGCTGCTGACCGTTCTGGTCGCAGCGCCCCTGCTCCACGAAAGGATCCTCCCCAGGCATTGGAGCGGGATCGTCTTGGGAGTGCTGGGCCTTCTCCTCGTACTCGGGCCGAAACTCGGCGAGACCGGATCGGGCATCGACGCGGAAACCATAACCGCCGCCTTTGCCGCCGTTGTGGCGATCAGCCTCGGCACGATCTACCAGAAGCGCTTCGTTCCGACCACGGACCTGATGGCGGCAACCTTCTGGCAATATGTCGGCGCGCTCCTTGTCACCGTACCGGTGGCCTTTACCGAAAGCTGGACCGTCATATGGTCCGGCGAATTCCTGTTCGCGCTCGGTTGGCTTACCCTGGTGCTGTCGATCGGCGCCATCCTGCTGCTGATGTTCCTGATCCGTCAGGGCGCCGTTTCGGAGGTCGCGTCCCTCTTCTACCTGGTCCCGGTCGCGACCACGATCGAAGGCTATTTTCTCTTCGGCGAAACACTGACGCTGGTCCAGATCGCAGGCATGGCCCTGATCGTCCTGGCAGTCCTCGTCATCCGACGCAAACCGGCCGTCCTGAAATCCGCTTGAGGATCAGGACCCGTCGGATGCCTTTGCCCGCATGATTGCCTTCTGGCGAAGGATTGCCGCATTGAGTTCCCCGCCCAGGATAAAGACCATGGAGCAAATGTAGAGAAACACCAGCGCGGTCATGATCCCGGCCAGCCCGCCGTAGGTGGAGACATAGTTTGCAAAAGTCGCCAGATAGGCACCGAAAGCAGTACCTGCGACCATCCACATCACCAGCGTGGCGAAAATCCCGGGCAGGAGATCGACGAACCGCCGCTCGCCGGCCGGCAGCAACCAGTGAATGCAGATCAGGCCGATGATCAGCAGGGAGCCCGCAACCGCATAGCGGGCGATATCGATCGAAGCGATGAACGGCTTCACCGCCGGCACCCAGGCCTCCAGACCCGACAACACAAGCGGCGCCAGCACCACCAGAAACGTGTAGACGATCAACACGATGGCCCCGAGGACGACGAGCACCAGCGCTTGAAACCGCAGGAGAATGAAATTCCGCGTCTCCCGCTGGCGATAGGCCCTGTTGAGCGCGGCCCGCATGGCCTCGATACCGTTCGATGCGAACCAGAGCGCGGCAACGGCACCGAGGGTCAGCAGATCCCCGCGCGGTACGGTCAGCACCCGGTGGATTTCCCGCACGATCGGTTCGGCCGCCCGCTGCGGCCAAACTTCGAACACCAGATCGGACGCCCGTGTCGCCGCGTCCTCAAAGCCGAAGAACCCCGCAAGGGCCGCGATGAAGATCAGGAGCGGAAACACGGCCAGCAAACCGGACAACGCCACATGGCTTGCCATGGCAAACCCGTCGTCGCGATTGAAATGCCCGATAACGTCCTTGAGGACCTGATAGGTCGCCTTAGCCCAGTTTTTCCAGTTCATGAATCTGATGTGCCCTGACCGGGGACAAAGGTCAACAAAGAGAGCCTTCTCATCAAAAGCCTATGCACCGAAAGGCGGAGAAATATCGGCTCGACAAATGACCTGCTGCAACGCAACATAGCTGCGAATTTGGGATACAATAAGCAACGAATGAAAACGGAGTGGCGTAAATGTCGACTGCAACCGTGCCGACACAAGAGCCGGGAACCAATTTTTCGGATATGACGGCAAGCGCCGTCTCCAGCCTCGACCGGCTGCTCGACAAGGCGGCGCGCCAGGTCCGGGCAAAGGTTCTGGATGACGGCCGGATCTCGTCGGCGGCCATGGAACGCGAACAGCGCGCGACCCACGGGCTTGCATGGCTCGCGACCTACGTGGAGTCCCTGCGCCAGCTTGACGCCTATGCAAAGCGCCTTTCCGAACAATCGCAATACGGCGAACTGGAAGACCTGATCGTCCGCCTCGGCTTTGCCGAGTATCTGGCGCAGATCTTCGGCGGCATTGCGATGAACCAGGGCGAGATCGTCCGCCTGACGGACCTCGGCCTGACGTTGGAGGACATCGCCGACATCCGGACGATGGAGATCGAGCAGCTGATCGCCGCGGGCAGCACCCCGGAAATCCGCCATCGGATTGCCGAACTGATCCGCCACCAGGCCGGCAAGTCGACCTTCGGCGAGACCGGGCTCGACGAAACTTACGAGCAGATCCGCAATGAAATGCGCCGGTTTGCCGAGGATAACGTCACGCCTCACGCCCATGAATGGCATCTGAAGAACGACTACATCCCGCTGGAAGTGATCGAGCAGATGTCGGAACTGGGCGTTTTCGGCCTGACCATCCCGGAAGAATACGGCGGACTGGGCCTCGGCAAGGAATCCATGTGCGTCGTCTCCGAGGAACTGTCGCGCGCCTATATCGGCGTCGGCTCGCTCGGAACCCGCTCCGAGATCGCCGCAGAGCTGATCCTGTGCGGCGGCACGGAGGAGCAGAAACAGAAGTGGCTGCCGAAGATCGCCTCCGGCGAAATCCTGCCCACAGCCGTCTTCACCGAACCCAACACCGGCTCCGACCTGGCGTCCCTGAAGACCCGCGCGGTGAAGGACGGCGACGTCTGGAAGGTCTCCGGCAACAAGACCTGGATCACCCACCCGGTCCGCGCCGATGTCATGACCCTTCTGGCACGCACCAATCCGGAGGAGCCGGGCTACAAGGGCCTGTCGATGTTCCTGGCCGAAAAGCCGCGCGGAACCGACGAGACCCCGTTCCCGGCCGAAGGCATGAGCGGCGGTGAGATCGAGGTGCTCGGTTACCGTGGGATGAAGGAATACGAGATCGCCTTCGACGGCTTCGAGGTCAAGGCGGAGAACCTGCTTGGCGGCGAAGAGGGCCAGGGCTTCAAGCAGCTGATGCAGACCTTTGAGGGCGCCCGCATCCAGACCGCTGCCCGTGCGCTTGGTGTTGCCCAATGCGCCTTGGACCTGGGCCTGCGCTACGCGGAGGAACGCATCCAGTTCGGCAAGCCGCTGATCGACCTCCCGCGCGTCTCCGACAAGCTCGCCCTGATGACCGTGGAACTGATGATCGCCCGCCAGCTCACCTATTTCTCCGCCTGGGAGAAGGATTCGGGCCGCCGTTGCGACCTAGAGGCCGGCATGGCCAAGCTGCTCGGCGCCCGTGTCGCCTGGGCGGCGGCCGACAACGCCCTGCAGATCCACGGCGGCAACGGCTTCGCGCTGGAATATGCGATTTCCCGCGTGTTGTGCGACGCACGCATTCTCAACATCTTCGAGGGGGCCGCCGAAATCCAGGCCCAGGTCATCGCCCGGCGCATCCTCGACACCCGCGCGGTGAACTGAGCCGGTTTCTCATCGCCCCGACCAGACAAAAGCGCGAGCTGGGGGAATGGTCGTGCCGCATACTCCCGTCTCTCCCCTTGAGGGGGAGATGTCACCAAAGGTGACAGAGGGGGGTAACAGCACCGGCGTCCTGCCCTTGCGTTGCTCTTTGCCGAGAGGTCACCCCCCTCTGTCCGCTATCGCGGACATCTCCCCCTCAAGGGGGGAGACGGGAACAAGTGGCACGGGTGTCATCAATTTCTTTGCTGGATGTTCAATTACCGCACCGCTTTTGCCGGTCCAACCAGCAAACCTTCCCCAGATAGCTATTCGACCGTAATCGTAATCCGTTCCGACATCACCGGCGGGTTGTGGGGAATATGGCTCCAATCGCCGAGAACGAGTTGCAGGGTGTGGGTGCCGGCCGGCAGGTCGATGATCGTTTCCGTCTGCCCGCCGCCGAAATGGCGGTGCTGGTCGTCGGACGGGATCGGCTCGTTGAGCGCTTCGCCCTCCAGGGTGGTGTCGATCAGCAGATGATGATGGCCGGTGCTCTTCTTGTCCTTCACACCTGCCGGCGCGACGCCCATGCCGGACAGGCCGAACTGGATCTTGACCGGATCGGAGACGGTGTCGCCGTCCTTCAGATTGATGAAATAGACCTTGGCGCCTTCGGGCGCCGGCGTTTCGCCTGCCTGAACCGAAACCGGCGCCAGAAACGCCGCAAGCGCGGCGATCGCAAACAAATTCCTGACTTCAAACATAGTCCCCTCCTGAGGCACTTCTGAAAAAGACAATCCCCGGCCCACCGCATATTCCCTTACGGGAGCCGGTATCCTCGCATGATTGTCAAAAGGAGGAAACGCTTGAAGGCACCCCTTGCCGCTCCTATCTTATGTGCATGATCCCAAAGATTGGACAGCTTCATGACGTCACCGTTTGACGATCTCAACTTCGATCCCGAAATCCTCGGGCCGGAAGAAGAGCAGCGCCGGACCGTCCGCGAAAAGCTGGCAAGAACCGTGCGCAAGGCGGCAAGGCAGATCCCCTTCATGGATGATGTTCTTGCCACCTACTATTGCGCCTTCGATCCCGCGACGCCACGCAAGGTGCGGACGACCGCCATTGCAGCGCTTGCCTATTTCGTGCTGCCGCTGGATGGCATTCCCGACTTTCTGATTGGCATCGGCTTCGGCGACGACGCCGCCGTGCTCCTGGCCTCGATCGCCCTGATCCGGAGCCACATCCGTGACGAGCACTATGAAGCGGCCCGCAAGGCCCTGGAAGACGACGAGATCTAAAGGTCGGACGCCACGCCTGGATCTTCAGGTTTTTTCGAACGCCACCCTCCGGAATTGCATCCGGCGATCAGCCAGTAGACCAGGCCGCCCAGAAACCCGGCTGCGAGGGCTACCGATGTGCCGGGACGCGCTCCGGAGGCCATCGTTTCGTTGCCGAGCGTCCAAAGCCCGAGCGCGATCAGTCCTGCGGCCGCCAGATGATAGATAATCCCCCGCCAGCCGAGCAGTTCCGCCAGGACGATGGCAACGGCTGCGGGCACGAAGGCCAGGCCGCCCAGCACGCTCGCGGTCACGAACGCGGTCCCGAGCATCGCCGCAAAGGCGATCGGATCCTGATCCGGTCCCGTGGTCTGGAACAGGCCCCAGGAAAGAAACAGGCCGGCCGCCAGAACACCGGCAATGAAGCCACAGACAATTCGAAGGATCTGCCAGACCAGTTTGCCGCCGTGAACCATGCGTTCCCATCTTCTTTCTCCGGCCCGCCGGTAAGGCGCCCGTCCCGATGCTCTAAAGAGCGGACCCATGAATTACAAATGCATTTGACCGTCAAAAACCCGGCCGCGCGGATTATGCCCCGACAACGACCATGAAGTGTGGCAGGATAAGGAAACAATTGACCCACGGCACCCGTAAATCACCGATTCAGGTTGACATTTCGCCCGTTTCACCGGATTTTCTAGGACTGCCTTGTCCGGCATCCGATGAAGTCTCAACCTCGGCGCTCGCGTGCGGGGGTCTTTGTGCATCATCCCGGCAGGCAGTGCATTCGAGCTTGCAAGTTCAACGTTAGAGGAGTTAGCGACCATTCGCCGTCCGTTCCGCGCCCCGCCCCCGACCAAGGAAGGCCCGCGCACCAACCAAGAAATTCGCGTTCGCGAAGTCCAGCTGATCGATCATGAAGGCTCCAACCGAGGCATTGTTCCGACCGAAGAGGCCATGGACATCGCCATGGAAGCCGGTCTCGATCTGGTAGAAATCCAGCCGAACGCGCAGCCGCCAGTCTGCAAGATCCTGGACTATGGCCGCTACAAATATCAGGCACAGAAAAAAGCTGCCGAAACCCGCAAGAAGCAGAAGACCGTCGAGATCAAGGAGATCAAGATGCGTCCGAACATCGACACCCATGACTATGAGGTGAAGATGAAAAACATGCTGCGGTTCTTCAACGACGGCGACAAGGTCAAAGTGACACTCCGGTTCCGGGGCCGTGAAATGGCCCACCAGGATCTCGGCATGAAACTTCTGCATAAGGTGCGCGACGAAACGGCGGAAATCGCCAAGGTCGAATCCCACCCCAAGCTGGAAGGCCGGCAGATGGTGATGGTCCTCGCACCGATCAAATAAGCGGACGATCCGCTGCGGACGCGTGTCCGTTATGAAACACGAACCCCGCCAACCGGCGGGGTTTTTTGTTTGCCCTCCCTTGTCACCCACTCCTTGGAGCAAGGAAACGGCGTAACCGGCCACATACTCCGCCGTCATCATACGGCGCAGTCCGGGTGATCTACTCGTTTCCAGAGCTATGGAGCACTGGCACGGTTACGGTTGCGAACTGTGCCTTTTCCCGCGGTTGGTCATCATGGCAAGGTGGATTGGATAACCCGGACTACGCCGGGTTATGACACCGAGTAGCCGGGCGAAGCCGGCGGCTACCCGATCGTCACCCAGCCATCCGTCTTTTCCGAGGCGAACAGGGCGTCGAGGATGGCCATGTTCTGAACGGCGTCTTCGGGACCGTAGGGCAATTTGATTTCTCCCAGGATCGAACGGCCGAACGTGTCGACGAGTTCGGCATACTGATCGCTCGCCGCAATCGTCTCGCTGGTCGCCGCCCCGTCACCGAGAATGGAACCGTCATCGAGCCGGATGACCGCCGCCTCCTGCTGTGGCGCATTGAACGGGATGACGATCTCCAGGCGTTTTTTCGTACCGTACAGGTTGACCCGCTGATAGGGCACCATCTGGGTCGACACCGTGAAATCGAGCCGGCGCCCATCGCCGAAAGCCAGGATACCGCTGGAAAGGCGATCGGTCTTCATGACCGGATCCCGGTCGATCATGGAAAGGGCCCGTTTGGGCTCAGCTTCAAAGAAATAACGCGCCGCCACCATCGGATAACAGCCGATATCCAGAAGCGCGCCGCCGCCGATATCCGGCATGTTGCGGATGTTGTCCGGATCGGCATTGAAGTAGCTGAAAAACGACTGGATCGCGCGAAGCTCGCCCAGTTCACCGGACCGAATGATCTCCCGGGCCCGGATCCACTGCGGATGAGCGCGCACCATGAAGCCTTCGGCCACCAGCCGGTCTTTCGGCAGGGCCAGGAGCTGGCGGGCTTCTTCCGCGTTCAGGGCAACCGGTTTCTCGCACAGGACATGCTTGCCCGCCTCCACCGCCTGAATGGTCAACGGCACATGCAGATGGTTCGGCAGCGGATTGTAGATCGCATCGATGTCCGGATCCGCGAGCAGGTCCTCGTAGCTGCCGTAGGCCTTCGGAATGCCGAGGTCCGAGGCCACGCTTTTCGCCCGGTCCAGCCCCCGAGACGCGATCGCGGTCGTTGTTCCCGTTTGCGAGCGGCCGATGGCCGGAATGAATTTTTCCACCCCGATCTTCGCCGTCGACAGAATTCCCCATCGGATCGGTTTTGCCTGCCCCGTCATTGTCCGCCTCCTTGCAATTCGTTTTGAGGAACGTTCCTCAGATTGGAACAACAGTCATGGCAAGCCCCTGCCGGAGTGGCAAGGGCCGAGAGGAAAAATCAGTACTTGTCGGGCACGTAAAGGCGCTCCGGCAGAACCTTGCGCTCGTAGTCCGGGTTGAACACCCGGTCCGGGAGCGTGATCGGTTCGTGCGGGACTTCCTCGTATGGAACCATGGACAGAAGATGGCTGATGCAGTTCAACCGGGCCTGCTTCTTGTCATTGCCCTCCACGATGAACCAGGGGGCTTCGGGAATATTGGTCCGTTCGAAGGTTTCTTCCTTCGCCTTGGTGTAATCCTCCCAGCGCACACGGGATTCCAGATCCATCGGGCTCAACTTCCACTGCTTCAGCGGATCGTGGATCCGCATCAGGAAGCGCAACTGCTGCTCCTGGTCGGTGATCGAGAACCAGTATTTGACCAGTCGGATGCCGGAGCGCACCAGCATGCGCTCGAACTCCGAAACGTCGTTGAAGAATTCCTCAACCTGATCCTCGTCCGCAAAGCCCATGACCCGTTCCACGCCGGACCGGTTGTACCAGGACCGGTCGAACAGAACCATTTCGCCGGCGGCGGGCAGATGCGGAACGTAGCGCTGGAAATACCACTGGGTCTTTTCCCGTTCCGTCGGCGCGGGCAGCGCCACGACCCGGCAGACCCGTGGATTGAGCCGTTGCGAGATCCGCTTGATCACCCCGCCCTTGCCGGCCGCATCGCGCCCCTCGAAGATGATGACCAGTTTCTCGCCGCTGTGCTGAACCCAATCCTGCATTTTCACCAGTTCGGCCTGCAGCCGCAGCAGTTCGTGAAAATAGGTATTCCGGTCGATCGAGGACTTGTGCTTCAGATCCGAAATGAAGGCGAGATCCTTGGCGATCAGAAAATCGTCGATCTCCATTTCCAGCTCTTCATCCAGGCTGTCTTGCCATTCGGCCTCAACCCAGCTCTTGGCACTGTCGTCGCTCATTGCAAATCCCCTCGATCCTGATCGGCATGATCACAATCGTACTGTGAACCGCTTCTGTGTGTAGCTTTTTTGACAGTCCCGGCCTCCGGCGACGGCCCCGCTATCGGCTATCCGCAGATTTCAGTTGAAAATGAATGATCGTTCATTTATTTTTTCAATCGGGAGGAAACAGAAGACATGCAAGTCGAGGCGGAACAGCCGGCCCGCAGAAAGGGCGACGAGACCGCGCGCCGTGTGCGTGACGCGGCATTGAAGCTGTTCGCGCGCCACGGCTATGCCGCCGTCTCCGTCCGTCAGATCGCGACCGACGTCGGCGTCCAGCCCGGTGCTCTCTACAATCATTTTCCCACCAAGCAGGACATCCTGAAAGATCTGATGCTGGCCCACATGGCAGACCTGCTGGCCGAATGGGACAAGGACGCAAGCGACCGTTCTCCCGGTGAGGACCCGCTCGACGCCTTCGTGCGCTTCCACATCCGCTATCACCTTGAGCGCGCCGACGAGGTGTTCGTCGCCTATATGGAACTGCGCAACCTGGAGCCCGAGAATTTCGCCGAGATCGAAGCCGCCCGGCAGCAATACGAAAAGATCCTGTCCGACATTCTGGAAGACGGCGTCAGGACCGGGCGCTATGCCGTCGCCGACCCGAAGGTCGCCACCCGCGCCATCATCGCCATGCTGACCGGCATACCGACCTGGTACCGGCCCGGCCGCGGCCTTTCCAGACAAGACATCGAAACCCTTTATCTGACGATGGTGCGCAAGTGTGTGGCGCCCGAAACGTCGAAACCCACGGGAGACGGATGACATGAGCATCCTTAAATCGACCCTTTCCCCGCGCAGCGCCGAATTCACCGCCAACAAAAAGGCTCATGAGGATGCTCTGGACCTGGTGCGAAGCGCGGCACAGGTCGCCCTCGACGGTGGCGGTGAAACCGCCCGCCAGCGCCACGTCTCCCGCGGCAAGATCCTCCCGCGCGAACGCGTGTCCCGCCTGCTCGATCCGGGCTCGCCCTTTCTGGAAGTCGGCATGCTGGCCGCCCATGACATGTATGACGCCGCCGCACCGTCCGCCAGCATGATCGCCGGCATCGGCCGGGTGGAAGGCCGCGAGGTGATGATCCTTGCCAACGACGCCACGGTGAAGGGCGGCACTTATTATCCCATGTCGGTGAAAAAGCACCTGCGCGCCCAGGAGATCGCCGAACAGAACAATCTCCCTTGCGTTTACCTGGTCGATTCCGGCGGCGCCAACCTGCCCCAGCAGGACGAGGTCTTCCCGGACCGGGACCACTTCGGCCGGATCTTCTACAATCAGGCCAACATGTCGGCGAAAGGCATTTCCCAGATCGCCGTGGTCATGGGCTCGTGTACCGCAGGCGGCGCCTATGTCCCGGCCATGTCGGACGAGACCATCATCGTCAAGAACCAGGGCACGATCTTCCTGGCCGGCCCGCCGCTGGTGAAGGCGGCAACCGGTGAAGAGGTCACAGCGGAAGACCTTGGCGGCGGCGACGTTCACACGCGCCTCTCCGGCGTGGCCGACCATCTCGCCCGTGACGACGCCCATGCGCTGGCCCTCGCCCGCCGCGCGATCGCCAGCCTCAACCGGATCAAGCCGACGAGCGTGGAACGGCAGACGCCGGAAGATCCGCTCTACGATCCGGAGGAAATCCTCGGCGTCGTGCCCGGCGACCTGAAGACACCCTACGACATCCGCGAGGTGATCGCCCGTGTCGTCGACGGCTCCCGCTTCGACGAATTCAAGGCGCGCTACGGTACCACGCTCGTCTGCGGCTTCGCCCATATTCACGGGCTTCCCGTGGGCATCATCGCCAACAACGGCGTGCTGTTCTCCGAAAGCGCGGTCAAGGGCGCCCATTTCGTCGAGCTGTGTTCCCAGCGCAAGGTGCCGCTCGTCTTCCTGCAGAACATCACCGGCTTCATGGTCGGCCGCAAATACGAATCCGGCGGTATCGCCAAGGACGGCGCCAAGCTGGTGACGGCGGTCGCCACCACCAAGGTGCCGAAGATCACCATGCTGGTCGGCGGCTCCTTCGGCGCCGGCAACTACGGCATGTGCGGCCGCGCCTACAGCCCGCGCTTCCTGTGGACATGGCCGAACTCGCGCATTTCGGTGATGGGCGGCGAACAGGCCGCCGGCGTGCTCGCCACCGTCCGCCGCGACGGCATCGAGCGCAAGGGTGGCTCATGGTCGACCGAAGACGAGGCGGCCTTCAAACAGCCGATCATCGACCAGTTCGAGGAACAGGGCCATCCGCTCTACGCCTCCGCCCGTCTCTGGGACGACGGCATCGTCGATCCGCGCAAGACCCGCGACATCCTCGGCCTGTCCCTGTCGGCCGCCCTCAACGCCCCGATCGAAGACACGCGCTTCGGCCTGTTCAGGATGTAAGCCCATGGACCGGATTGAAGTCATTCAGGGCGACATCACGAAGCTGGAGGTCGACGCCATCGTCAACGCCGCAAATGCGTCTCTGCTCGGCGGCGGCGGGGTCGACGGCGCGATCCACCGTGCGGCCGGCCCGGAGCTTCTGGCTGAATGCCGCACGCTTGGCGGCTGCGAAACCGGAAATGCGAAGATCACCGACGGCTACAACCTGCCCGCCCGATACGTCATCCACACGGTCGGACCGGTCTGGCACGGGGGCAACGACGGCGAGCCGGAGCTGCTTGCCTCCTGTTACGAAACGTCGCTCAGGCTCGGTGCCGCAAAGGGCTGCAAGACCTTTGCCTTTCCGGCGATCTCGACCGGGATCTACGGCTATCCGGCCGATCAGGCGGCGGCTATCGCCGTCACCACAATCCGCGAGACACTCGGCGATCTGCCCCAGGTCGAAAAAGTGATCCTCGTCGCCTTCGACGCTTCCAGCAAAACCCACCTCGAAACCGCTTTGAGGAGAGCTCAATCGTGATGTTCAGGAAAATCCTCATTGCCAACCGCGGCGAGATCGCCTGCCGGATCATGCAGACCGCCAAAAGGCTCGGCAGCCGTACGGTCGCCGTCTATTCCGATGCGGATGCAGGCGCCAAGCACGTTGCCATGGCCGACGAAGCCTATCGGCTCGGTCCCGCGCCCGTCGGCGAAAGCTATCTGAAGGTCGACGCCATCATCGACGCCTGCCGCCGAAGCGGTGCGGAGGCGGTGCATCCGGGTTACGGTTTCCTGTCGGAAAATCCGGTTTTCGTCGACGAACTGGCAAAGGCCGGCATCGCCTTCATCGGCCCGAGCGCCGATGCGATCCGCGCCATGGGCCTGAAGGACGCCGCCAAGGCGCTGATGGTGGAGGCAGGCGTGCCGGTGGTCCCAGGCTATCACGGCGACAACCAGGACCCGGCCTTCCTGAAGGATGAAGCCGACAAGATCGGTTATCCGGTGCTGATCAAGGCGCGCGCCGGCGGCGGCGGCAAGGGCATGCGCCGGGTCGACGATCCGAAGGATTTCTTGAGCGCTCTCGAAGGCGCACAGCGCGAGGGCGAGGCCAGCTTCGGCGACGGCCGGGTGCTGATCGAGAAATATCTGACCAAGCCGCGCCACATCGAGATCCAGGTCTTCGGCGACAATCACGGCAATGCGGTGCACCTGTTCGAACGCGACTGCTCGCTGCAGCGCCGCCATCAGAAAGTGATCGAGGAAGCCCCGGCCCCGGACATGCCGGAGGATATGCGCAAGGCCATGGGCGAGGCCGCCGTTACGGCCGCCAAGGCCATCTGCTATTCCGGCGCGGGCACCATCGAGTTCATCGCCGATGTCTCCGAAGGCCTGAGCGCCGACCGGTTCTACTTCATGGAAATGAACACCCGGCTCCAGGTGGAACATCCGGTGACCGAGATGATCACCGGCGAGGACCTGGTCGAGTGGCAGCTTCAGGTCGCAGCCGGCAATCCCCTGCCCAAGACCCAGGAAGAGATCACCTTCTCCGGCTGGGCCTTCGAGGCGCGCCTTTATGCGGAAGACGCGCCCAAGGGTTTTCTGCCGGCGATCGGCACGCTCTCCCATCTGCGGTTTCCGGAAGAAACCGTTCGCATCGACAGCGGCGTGCGATCCGGTGACGAAATCACCCCCTTTTACGATCCGATGATTGCCAAGTTAATCGTTCACGGACCGACCCGCGACACCGCGTTGGCCAAGCTGCTCGCCGCGCTGGAGGAAACGGAGGTCGCCGGTTGCGTAACCAATGCCGCCTTCCTGGCAAGTCTGTGCCGACACGAAGGCTTTTCCAAAGGCGATGTCGACACCGGTCTGATCGACCGCGACCTTCAGAGCCTGATCGCCGAGGCCCCGCCCTCCGATGAAGCCATCGCGCTGGCAGCACTCGCGGCCCTCGGCCTGACCGAACCACGCAAAGGGACCGACCCCTGGGACAGCCTTGCCGGCTGGCGCATGTGGAGCGCGTCGCGCCAATACGCGCTTCTGGAAATCGACGGCGAACGCCGTGATGTCGAGGTGCATGCGCTCGGCGCCCGGCAATTTGCCGTTCATCTGGATGGCGAGCCGCAGATATACGACCTGCGGGAAATCAGCGACGGCACCATCGTCTTCAACTGCAACGGCGCCCGGCGCTCCGCCTCGATTGCCATGGGGCATAACGACGTCACCGTGTTCTTCGGCGGCCACGCACGCAGCTTCGGTCTCCCGGACCGGCTCGCGGGCGAGGACGAGGCCGCCGGTGCCGGCGACCAGTTGATTGCCCCCATGCCCGGTCTGGTGAAGATGCTTCGAGGCAAGCCGGGCGACACGGTCACCCGGGACCAGCCGCTCGTCGTTCTGGAAGCCATGAAGATGGAGCACACGCTGAAAGCCCCGCGCGACGGTGTGATCGGCGAGGTTCTGGTCGCTGAAGGCGAACAGGTCCAGGACGGCACGGTGCTGCTGGTGCTTCAGGAGGAGGAAAGCGATGCTGCCTGAGGCCTCGACCTACGAAGAGCTCGTCAGCCGCTTCTCCTGGGACATCCCGGACGACTTCAATATCGGCACGGCCGTTTGCGATGCCTGGGCGGACAGGGAGCCAGATCGCGAGGCGCTGGTCTTTGCGGAAGAAGGCGGCGACACCAAAAGGTACAGCTACGCCGACCTGAAACGGCACTCCAACCAGCTCGCCAATCTGTTCGCCTCCCGCGGCGTCCAGCCGGGCGACCGGGTGGGCGTGCTGCTGCCGCAGGCGCCCGAAACCGCTTTCGCCCATATCGCGGCGCTCAAACTCGGCGCGATCACCATTCCGCTGTTCACCCTCTTCGGCGATGAGGCCCTGTCCTACCGGCTCGGCAATTCCGGCGCGAAGGTCGTCGTGACCGATACCGGCGGCGCGGCGAAACTGGAAAAGATCCGGAGCGAACTGCCCGAACTGCAGACAGTCTTCTGCATCGACGGCGCCCACCACGGCGCGGAACATCTGGCCCCCGCCATGGCGGCGCAGCCGGACACCTTCGAACCGAAGCAGACCAAAGCCGACGATCCGGCGATCATCATCTACACCTCCGGCACCACCGGCCAGCCCAAGGGCGCCCTGCACGGCCACCGGGTTCTGCTCGGCCACCTGCCCGGCGTGGAGATGAGCCACGATTTCCTGGGTCAGGCGGGCGACCGCATCTGGACCCCGGCCGACTGGGCCTGGATCGGCGGGTTGCTCGACGTGCTGATGCCTGCCCTTTATCTCGGCGTGCCGGTCGTTGCCTGCCGGTTCAAGAAATTCACCCCCGAGGCCGCCTTCGACCTTCTGGAGCGGGAGAAGATCCGCAACACCTTCCTTCCGCCCACCGCGCTCAAAATGATGCGCCAGGTGGAAAGCCCGGAGACACGCTGGACCCTGAACCTGCGTTCGGTCGCGTCGGGCGGCGAGACCCTGGGCGCGGAACTGATCGGCTGGGGCCGCAAGACCTTCGGCCTGACCATCAATGAATTCTACGGCCAGACCGAATGCAACATGATCGTCTCCAGCTCTTCGGCGATCATGGAGGCCCGTCCCGGCATCATGGGCCGCGCCGTGCCCGGCCACGACGTCAACATCGTCAATGACCAGGGCACTGTCCTTGGCGATGACGAGTTGGGCAATATCGCCGTCCGGCGCCCGGACCCGGTGATGTTCCTCGGCTACTGGAACAACCCGCAAGCCACGGAAAAGAAATTCGCCGGCGACTGGCTCCTGACCGGTGACACCGGCATGCGCGACGCCAGGGGCTGGATCCGCTTCGTCGGCCGCGACGACGATGTCATCACCTCCTCCGGCTATCGCATCGGACCGGGCGAGATCGAAGACTGTCTCCTGAAACACCCGGCCGTCGCGCTGGCCGGCGTCGTCGGCAAGCCCGACGCGCAGCGGACCGAAATCGTCAAGGCGTTCATCGTTCTCAAGGACGGCGTGACCGGCAGCGACGAATTGGCAAAGGAAATTGCCGGTTTCGTCAAAACCCGCCTTGCGGCGCACGAATATCCGCGCGAAATCAGCTTCGTCGATGCCCTGCCCATGACCACCACCGGCAAGGTGATCCGCCGCGAATTGCGCGACCGCGCCACACAGGAAACGAAAGCCTGAGACATGACTGACTTCGTCACCATTTTTGAAATGGGCCCGCGCGACGGGTTGCAGAACGAGAAGAATTTCGTCCCGACCGAAGAAAAGATCCGGCTGGTCGACATGCTGTCGGACTGCGGGTTCCGCAAGATCGAGGTCACCAGCTTCGTCAGCCCGAAATGGGTGCCGCAGATGGCCGACGCGGCCGAAGTCATGGCCGGCATCTATCGCCATCCGGGCGTCTTCTACACGGCGCTCACCCCGAATGTGAAAGGCTATACGGCGGCCCGCAACGCCTATGTCGACGAGGTCGCCATCTTCGGCGCGGCGTCTGAAGGATTTTCGAAAAAGAACATCAACTGCTCCGTCGCCGAAAGCATCGAGCGCTTCAAGCCGCTCATCGAGAAGGCCCACGAGGACGGCATGCCGGTGCGCGGCTACATTTCCTGCGTCACCGACTGCCCCTATGACGGTCCCACCCCGCCGGAAAAAGTCGCCAGCGTCGCGAAGCTGCTTCACCAACTCGACTGCTATGAAATCTCCCTCGGCGACACCATCGGCGCCGGGACGCCGGAAACGATCGCACGCATGCTCGACGCGGTTCTCGCCGAAGTGCCTGCCGACCGCCTCGCCGGCCATTACCACGACACCAAGGGCCGGGCACTGGAGAACATCGAGGTCAGCCTTGAAAAGGGCCTGCGCACCTTCGATTCCGCCATCGGTGGCCTCGGCGGCTGCCCCTATGCGCCCGGAGCCAAGGGCAATGTCGCGACCGAAGCAGTCGCGGATCTCATGGTCCGAAAAGGCTTCGAGACCGGCCTCGACCTGGAAAAACTGGCCGATGTCGCGGCCTTCGCCCGGAGCTTGAGGAGCGACAGCGAATGAGTTTCGAAACCATTGCGATCACCACCGACGAACGCGGCGTCGCGACCCTTCTTCTGAACCGCGCGGACAAGCACAATTCCCTGTCTGCGAAGATGATCGACGAACTGGCGGAGGCCGCGCGGCAGCTTGCGGCCGACAAGGCGGTGCGCGTGGTCGTCCTGACCGGAGCCGGCGCAAGCTTCTGCGCGGGCGGCGATCTCGGTTGGATGCGCGAACAGTTTGACGCCACGCGCGAAACCCGCATGGCCGAGGCGCGCAAGCTGGCAATGATGCTGAAGGCGCTCAACGAACTGCCCAAGCCGGTCATCGGCCGGGTGCAGGGCCAGGCCTTCGGCGGCGGCATCGGCATGATGAGCGTCTGCGACACAGTGGTCGCCGTCGAGGACGCCAAGTTCGGCCTGACCGAAGTCCGCCTCGGCCTGATCCCGGCCACCATCAGCCCCTATGTTCTGGCCCGCATGGGCGAGGGCAAGGCGCGCCGTGTGTTCATGTCAGCCCGGATCTTCGGCGCGCAGGAGGCACGCGATCTCGATCTTGTGACCAAGGTCGTGCCCGCGGACCAGCTGGACGCGGCCGTGGACGCGGAAATCAAACCCTACCTTGCCGCAGCCCCCGCAGCCGTTGCCGCCAGCAAGGCGCTGGCGCGGTCGCTCGGACCGGACATGTCGGAAGCCGTCATCGACAACACCATCCGCCGCCTCGCCGACACCTGGGAAACCCCGGAAGCGCAGGAAGGCATCACCGCCTTCTTCGGCAAGCGCAAGCCGAACTGGGTCGCCTAGACCATCCCAGGCGCGCGAGCCGGCAAATCTCCTTCCCCTGTCAACGTCATCCCGGCCAAGCGTAGCGCAGGAGAGCCGACGTGGGGCGAGGATATTTCGGATTAGCAAAACAACGCAGGGGCTCGCCGATCCCAGACAAAACCTGCCGGTTTTTCCGGGATGACGTCCGGTGGAATTTTTAGTCCGATCAGCTTTTGCTCTTCCGGTATTTACGCACTGCAGCGGCAATCCGAGCGACATCGACCTGTTCGCTTTCCGGTTCAGGCTTGCGACCGTAGAGCTTCTCGCGGGTCTTGCGGATTTTCTTGCGCTGACGCTCGCTCAGGTCTTCCGGCAGATCGACGCCTGCTCGGTCCATGCCGATCAGGATGCGCTGCAGATCGGGAATCACCTCCGAGGACACCGCGAATTCCGAACCGTCCTTGCGGGTAAAGACCAGGGTCTTTGTCTGTTCGGCCCCGGATAACAATGCCACCTTCCCCCGGCTCCTGGAACCGACCGCCGAAAGCAACCAGCCAACCCCGCCCCGCGCATTCCACACACGCACGCGCACCCTTTTCAGGTCCACGTAAGGGACCCGCGCTCGCAGACCCAGCTGTGCGAATTCGAATCCATTGCCGAAAAAGCGCATCCACGACGTTTCCTGCCGGACCGCAATCATGAAGATCGGAATGGACAGGCTGGCCGGTACAAGCAGGACAGCAAACAGCACCACACCGGCACCTGACCCATAAAGCGCTCCTAGAAACGACAGGGAAAACAGCGAAATGCCCACCGAAAAGCCGATCGCATCGGTCACCCAGACCGACGGTCTGGGCACCGGCTTCACCGCGCCTTTCGGGACCTTCGGCCTCGGCATGGCGGCGTAGATCCCTACTCCCGCGATCAGGCAGAGCAGACCACTCAGCGGGCTCAGGAAACTGAGCGCGCCGACAATACCGAGCACGCCGAGAAACAGCGGCAGCAATCGTCTCAGAAGCTCAAGTTTCGCAGATTTTCCCAATGCCCACTCCAGCGATCGGATTGCACCTCGCAATCAGTCGGAACCGCAGCCTGATTCGAATGAACACAACAAATGGAAGTTGAATCCCCTTGCCAAGCCGCGTCAAGATTCTTGCGGGGATGGGCTGGGGACATACCAGATGCCGCGAGAGACGAACCGGGAAACCGACAGTTCGACGCACCTACTTTCAGATAATTGAAAATTAATGCCGTTCATGCTCCTATTGCGTGTATGGGGCAAATTATACGGCCAGCGCCGTCAGGCGTTGGGCGGATCACTTTGATCGGTCTGGCGGGAGGACGACATCATGTGCCAAGCCAAGAGAAGTGGCCTTGCGCCATTTATCAGCGGTCTTCTTTTTCTCATGCTGGCCTTGCCGGCGCTTGCAGCAGGCCCGGTTTCGGACACGACTGCGGATCACAGCAAATTTGAAGTCCTCAAAGGTCCCTTCGCCTCCGGCCCCGACGTGACCAAGGCCTGCCTGACCTGCCATACGGAAGCCGCCAAACAGGTCCAGGAATCGATCCACTGGAAGTGGGAATACACCCACCCCGTCACGGGCCAGAAACTCGGCAAGAAGACGGTCATCAACGCCTTTTGCGGCAATATCGCCTCCAACGAACCGCGCTGCACCTCCTGTCATGCGGGCTACGGCTGGGAAGACGAGAAAACCTTCGACTTCACCGATCAAACCAAGGTCGATTGCCTGGTCTGCCATGACCAGACCGAAACCTATTCGAAATGGCCGACCAAGGCCGGTCATCCGCTCTACACGCCGCTGACCGATGCCAGCGGAAAGGTGCACATGCCCCCGGATCTGGCCAAGGTCGCCCAGTCCGTCGGTGAACCGGGACGGGAAAACTGCGGGGCCTGCCACTTCTTCGGCGGCGGCGGCGACAACGTGAAACACGGAGACCTCTCCACCGCTCTGATCTCCCCCTCGCCTCATGTGGACGTGCACATGTCGCCGGAAGGCGCGAACATGATCTGCACCGACTGCCACACCGCTCACGGCCACAAGTGGCCCGGTTCGCGTTATCTGGGCACCGTCAAGGACGACGGCCAGAAGCCCAAGCCCGGCTTCCGGCGCGACGACATCGCCACCTGCCAGAGCTGCCACACGGAAAAGCCGCACAAGACGACCTCGGTCATGGGCATGAAACTGAACGACCATACCGACCGTGTGGCCTGCCAGACCTGCCATATCCCGGAATTCGCCAAGGGCGGCGTCGCCACCAAGACCTGGTGGGACTGGTCGACCGCGGGCAATCTGAAGGACGGCAAGCCCTATCACGAGGAAGACGAGAACGGCCGCCACACCTACCTGTCGCAAAAAGGCGACTTCAAATGGGAAGAGGATGTCGTCCCGGATTACGCCTTCTGGAACGGAGTGGTCGAGTACACCCTGCTCGGCGAAAAGATCGATCCGGAAACGATCGTCGCGGTCAACAAGATCTTCGGCGGACCGGATGATCCCAACTCCCGCATCTATCCGTTCAAGGTGATGCACGGCAAGCAGGCCTACGACACCGAAAACAAGAACCTGGTCTACTCCAACGTCTTCGGTCCGGACACGGATACAGCGTTCTGGACCAACTTCGACTGGGGCAAGGCGATCGCCGCCGGCATGAAGGGCAGCGACGTGCCCTATTCGGGGAAATTCGGCTTCGTCGAAACCACCATGCACTGGCCGACCACCCACATGGTCGCGCCCGCAAGCGAGGCTCTGCGTTGTGAGTCCTGCCATGCGAAGGACGGTCGCCTGGCCAGCCTCGGAGGGTTCTACCTCCCTGGCCGCGACGGCTTCCCGCTGACCGACCGGATCGGACTGCTGGCGCTCGCCCTGGCGGCCCTCGGCATTGCCGGCCATGCCGGCCTGCGCATCGTCATGAGCGGGAAAAACCGGGCAAACGGAAACGGGAAGGAGCACTGAGATGGCTGAGAAGAAATACGTCAGGATCTTCGCCCGTTTCGAGCGCTTCTGGCACTGGAGCCAGGCCGCGCTGGTACTGCTCCTGCTCTATACCGGCGGCCGCCTGCATGGTCTCTATGAAGGCATCCCTTGGCAAAAGGCTTTCGGTATGCACCTGATCGCCGCCGGCCTGATCATCCTGTTGTGGATCTTTGCCATCTTCTGGCATTTCACCACCGGCGAATGGCAGCAATACCTGCCGACCTTCAACAAGCTCGGCGCGGTGATCCGCTACTACGCCTACGGCATTTTCACCGGCGCGCCGCACCCGTCGAAACCGACGATCCGGCGCAAGCACAATCCCCTGCAACGGCTGAGCTACCTGTTTCTCAAGCTGGTGATCAATCCGGCGATCTGGATCACCGGCGTGCTTTACCTGACTGTCTCCCTGACCGGCCTGCCGCTGGAAACGGTCGCCTGGACGCACGTGGTCGCCGCTTATGCCATGGCGTTGTTCGTCCTTATTCACGTCTACATGGCGACAACCGGAACCACGGTCACCTCTTATCTGAAGGCGATGATCACCGGCTATGAATGGGTCGAGGTGGACGAGAAAACCTGACCGCCGGACAGGCCCCCATAGACATATCCGCTGCGCAATGCCCGCCCTTCCGGCGGGCATTTTTTTCGGTTGTTGTTCCATGAACCGTATCTGAACGGCCGGTTCAGTCCGGGTTCCGGGTCCGGTTGCTAATCCTGTTCCTGTCATCGCAACGCGGCGCCGCCGCAACACAACAGAGCAGAGGAATGAGACCCATGACCCGCAAGTTCATCATCTCGACCGCAACAGCCGTCGCCCTGACCGTTTTCGCCGCGCCCGCCATGGCCGGCGGCATCACCATCGACCAGTTCGGCTTCGGCAATTCCGCCGGCGGCGAACAGTCCGGCTTCAACAACATCATCGGTATGTTCCAGAACGGCCTGCACAACAATTCGGTCGCACATCAGTTCGGCAATCACAACACGGCCGCCATCGGTCAGGACGGCATCAACAACGACGCCGACATCTGGCAGAACGGCTACGGCAATTCCGGCGGCGTCGGCCAGTTCGGCGCAAACCACACCGCGGTTCTGACCCAGGACGGCAACGGCAACGTGACCGCCGGCGTTCAGGTCGGCAACGGCTGCAACGCCAATGTCTCCCAGTCCGGCAGCGGCAATGTCGCAGCCTTCGTCCAGACCTGCCCGTAACCGCCCTCCGGCACGTTCTTCCAACGACACCCTCGACGGACCGGGCCAGCCCCCGGCCGTCGCCGGAAAGGAAAGCCCATGTTGAACTATTCCAGACCCGCGCTCGCCGGCCTCCTCGTCGCCCTTGCAGGCGTCACCCTGTGGACGGCGGACGACAGCCAGGCCGGCAGCGAAGCCGCCCGCTGCAACATCACCGGAAGCATCAACGGCGGCATGATCGCCCTGACCGGCAAGGCCGCCGCCGCCCCAGACGTATCCGGCACCTACCGGCTCACCGTTCAAGGCTCCGGCGGGAGCGGCAACACCAGCATCAGCCAGGGTGGCCGTTTCACGATCTCCGCGGACGGCACCGCCACGCTCGGCAAAATGACGCTTGGCAATACCGGCACCGTCTACGAGGCAGACCTCAAGATCGCCATCGGCAGCGAAACCTACAGCTGTTCCGGAACCTTCGGCGGCCGCATCTGACCGGTTCAATCCAACACCCGATCACATTCAAGCCTGAAGAGAGAAGACCCATGAAAACCGCAATCGCAAAAACCCTCACGGCAGCCACCATTGCCTCGTTCGTTTCCATCGGCTCGGCCTTTGCCGGCGGCTCGTTTTCCTTCAACGTCGCTCCGACCGACGCCGATCAGGCGACCGCTGTACGGGCCGGACTGGCCATGTATTCCGTCTTCAACGGCATCAAGCAGGGCGGCGGCATCAAGCAGAACGGCTTCGGAAATATGGCCGGCATCCTGCAGAACGGCCTCGGCAACAACGCCGTGGTGCACCAGGAAGGCAACAACCACAACGGCACCATCCAGCAGAACGGTAACAACAATTCCTATGGCCTGTTCCAGTTCGGCCAGGGTACGGACGCCCATATCGCCCAAAACGGCAACGGCCAGGCCGGCGCAACTTTCCAGTTCGGCTGGTAAGCCGATGCGCGGTAAAACCCGACCCGGCGGCCTGCGCCATGTGCCGCCGGGTTTTTCGTTTATTTCAGGATCAGCATTTTTTCCTCGACGCCCTCACGCAGCAACTGTGCTTCCAATGGGGATGAGCCGAAATTCATCCCGATGACAAGGAGAACGCCATTGTATTCTTCCAGGTCCACGGCCCTTGCGGAAGCCGCCATGGGCATCCCATCCACCGTGCCCGTTCCCATGCCCCAGGCCGAATGCCGCTCTCTCCACTTCGAGCCCGTCAGGAATGTCAGCTCATCGACGCCCATGCCGGTCAAGGCGCTGCGGGCGACCTTCATCGTGTCCGCCTCCGGATCCGTCAGCTTGCGGCCGTGATCGAGAAAAACGACAGAAATCGTTTCGTCCTCGGAGAACTGGTGCAACAGCGTCGTAACGTCAATCCGCCCTCCGTCCGCGGCGGTCTGGTGCCGAATGTCCTTGATGAATTCACCGTCCCACAGGATCTTCACGTGAACGTCGGGAAACACATGTTCGACAAGCTTGTCTTCCCAGACGGGGTTCATCAGCCTGGCGGCCCTGGCAAGCGATCCATCCATGCCTGCCAGAACCTGATCGACCAACTCGGGCGTGATATAGGCAGGGCCATCGGGACTCTCTATCGGTAAGCCCTTGGCAACCGCTGCCAGCATCCTTTCACCGTTTGCAACTGCGGCAGCTGCCTTTTGTTTGCTGCCCGTCCCGTCAAATGCGGACAGCGTTTCAGCTTTTGCCGCTTCATATCCCGGTGTTTTGACAACCCGCCCGGCATTCATGGTCGCTTTTACACTGTGCCACGCTTCCCGCTGGTACTTCAGCCCGCTGGTCAAAGCCTTTTTCAAGAACCTGAGATAGGCGGCTCTGTCCGCGTTGTCCTTGAACATCGACTTCGGCATCGCTGCCCAGAAATCCGAATGCATCTCCTCGGTGAGATACCCGTCGACCGGTATGACCGTCTGCCAGATTTCCTGTTGCCGCGGCGACAAACCCTCTCTCGCCTGAACGGGAAGACAGGGGAGGGACACCATGAAAACGAAAAGGAAAAAGTTCCAGGCGAATCTCGACAGCATGCTTATGCACCCCAGAATTGTTCTTTCTTTGTTCTTCTCGCAGCAAATTTCCTGGCTGTCAATCAGTGACAAAAGCGCCTGTCCCGACGCCGGAGAATTCGGGAAGCAACAAGACGTCGGAACATCCAGATACTTGGAAATTCGGCGAAAATTGCGTTTCGAAATAATTGTGGATCGGGTTGGTTCAGCTAAATCGAACGAGTTTCATAAGCTTAGTTGAAAGGAATTTGCGGTATGCCTCCGCACTAGTTCGCGCTGCACCGAGATTTGTATGCTACCTATAGTATTAGACTTCATGGCCTCGAACGCGGTGTCGTTTTTGCAGGAAGAACTTCGGTCGCAGGGTTTGTTTTTAAAAACCGGCGCCGATTTTGCCGAGTTTTCCGGCGCGCTTCGCGGCATCGACAGAAGTCTGACCGAGCATTTTTCGGTCCAGTACCAGACCATCATGCCACCGCAGGGGTTCTGGATCATGCTGACCGACGAATGGGGGATACCGGTGGGCACGGTGGCCGCCCGCCTGGACGATCTCGGCCCCACGTCGCTTGCCGACTTCTGGAAAATCTACCTGCCGAGAACCTACACCGCCGAGGATGGAAAGCCGGTCGAATTGAAGGACCGGCAACCGTCCTTCTGCCTGGACACCAGGGGGCGGATCATCTATCTGGGGGAAATGTGGGTAGCGGACCGGTATCGCCACCGGGGGGTCGCCGCGACGCTTGCGAAGCTGATCCAGGTCAAGGCCTACCAGAGATTTTCACCCGTGACAGGCCTTTATGTCTGGATGCGACCCCAGCATGCCTCGTCCGGCTTTGCCCAGGCCTGCGGCTTCCAGACGATCGTGCCCGATGCCATCAAATGGTCCAGGCCCCCTGCTATCCGGGATAAGAATATTTCCGTGAGTGAACTATGGCTGGCAGGAAATTCTGCCGCGGCTCTTGCCGATCTTGTTTACGACCTGTCAGACGAGATTCAACGAGGTTGGTAGTCAGCAACAGGTGTCGCACGCCCTTCGGGTTGCGGTAGGGCAGGATCAGGCGCTCGTAGAGCAGGTCGAAGGTATCGCCGTGCTCATTGGTATAATTCGACGCGACGATGGAATAATTGGGAATCCGGTTCACCGCGGCATCGCGGTAGGCCACATGGGCAAAGCGCCGGTACTCTTCTCCGATACACTCGTCAATCGCCACGAGATCCTCGGCATCTTTTCCGGTCACCAGGGCAGTCAGCGTGTTGGCACCGCAGCTGAGGATGGGAGGTGTGATACTTCCGTGATCGGCACCGTCAAACCAGACGACATCCCTCGCGTACTTGATCAGTTCCGCGTCGGGAATCCCCTTGGTTCTGGACCAGTGCCTGAAAAGATCCCGTGCCCGTTCTCCACCTGCACCGCGGGGAATGTAGCTCGGGTTCAGGAACTCAATGAATCTCTGTGTCATCCGTGGAGTTCAATTGGCTGCGCGCGAGCACCAGTTCTTTCCGGCATTCGGACAAGATCAGTAACTTGTCGTCCCGTGTCAGATTGTCCAGGCTCGGCAATCCTGTGATGTTAACGACATGAGACAGCACAGAATAGAAGATGCCGAGGCTATCCACCTCCTGCACGAAACAATCGAATGCTTCGTCAATGTTTCCACCTGCCTGCTCACGTGTTTTTTCGGGAGAATAATCCATTTAAGACCACGCTAATTTAGATCTCTGTACACCCCGGTCTTTCTCTCCATTATGCGACGCAAATGGAAAGAAACCTTTACCGGCCTTGTAATCCAAGGGACAGTTTCTCCCGGCTGCCCAAGCTGAATACGCTTGTTTCGGCAGCCCCGGTTCAAATGCCCGAATGCAGGCTGTGATCGACCCGCGTAAATTTCACATGATCGACACGCTTCACGTATCGGCAGCATTCCCTGCACGCACGCGTAAAAATTTCAAGCAAAGCGACATCTAAAGGTTGCAGTGCGCCGAAGCAACTGCATTCCCTTTTCTTGCTTTTCAATTGGTAAACCGGGACAGAAAAAGCAAAACCATCCGGTCCCGAAGGTGGCGGAATTGGGCTCATCAGCGTCATGAGCCATGATCTGAGGGACACCGATCTGAAACAGAAAACACTGCAGACAATCGACAACCCGATCGGCACGGGATGATATCCAATGTCTCCGGGCGCTTTGATCGCCGGAAGCCGGAAATTACACCTTCAATATCCATCAGCGCAGGATATCTTGCACCGAACGCCGGACGGATCAATTCCATCAGACCGTCAGGCTGCAGGACTTTGAATGGTGTGCGATTCTGACGAAATCCAGAGCTTCATAAGCAGCCTTCACGAAATACGCCAAGCTGGCGGGCTGACCGGCTTACGGGTGCAATCTCTGTATCGTGAAGCGCAGGAACTGACGGGTGGCGCAGTGGCCGATGCCTCTCGTTGCGAACCCTGGCTGCGCGACCTGCGACGAATGCTCTTCACCCTAGCCTATGACGCCGGCCTTTGGACGATGGCGGAAACCTTGCTTGAATTGGCGCGTCCTCCGGACCTGCACGATCCGGCGGACCGGACGCGCTCCACAGCGACCATGGACGAACGCATCAAATGGCGCAGCAGCCAGGCGATGTTGCTGGACGCGATAGGGGAAGCAGATCAGGCGCGCGAAGCATTCATGCGACTGGGAGAAGATTACCTCGCCCAGGATCGGCCTGACGAAGCGCGGTTTGCCGTGCTGACCAACGCAGTGCAATCGGCTTATGAATTGGGAGACTACGCGATCGGTGAAAGCCTTCTGCTTCGCGCGGAGCGATTGGCGCGGGGCTGGTCTTCGGATGGCGTGCGGCTGAACCTCGCATTGGCCCGGCTCCATCCGCCGGTTTCCACTTGTGATGTCCGGCAATTCCGCGAGCGCTATGCCGAGGCGGCGGCGGTCGTGGAAAATGTCGCCCCCGCGCTCCTTCCGCAATTGAATCGGTTCGCCGTCCTTGCCGGCCTGCAAATGGGAATGCCGGAGGCGGCAGCCGAATGGTTGCCTGCATCGCCACCCGATAGGGCGTCGGAAACTGAACTGGTGACGGATACGCTTGTCCGTCTACAGGTTCAGTACGGTCTGGGGGTTATCGATGAGGCAGTTGTTACGCGAGGATTGAACCTTCTTGGACACGAAGCGAGCCGGTCGCAGGAGACGGCCTTGATTGGCGTTCTGGCAATCGCTTTGTTTCGATTGGGCAAGACCGGTCCGGCCGTTCTCCTGGCAACGCTGTTTCTGCGCGATATTGACGCCATGATTGCCAATCTGCCACGCAACCCGCAGATGGCGCATGAGCGGCGCAGGAATACACTCCTGGCGTTGAGACCGCTCCGGGCCGCACTGGTGATGGGGGGCTATCTACGTGCTGCCGAAGAGGTTGCGGGGGTCGAAGCCATCCTGACCCACAGGGGCACGCTGCCGCCGGGGCGCTATCGCAAATGGGCACCGGGAAAGCCTATTGGACAAGCCGCAGCAAAGCTTGCAGATGTGCTGGGAGAGGCACGCGAAAGCCAAGTCCCGTCGGAAACGATTACGGCTCGGATTATGGGGTTCAAGCTGCCATCGCCCCGGCCGTTGCAGGCAGAGCACGTCGACGGTCAATTAAACCTGACCTTTCTCGCACATGAGGGTCGGCTTGTTCTGATCCATCACGCGCGTAGCGGCGCGGAACGGACGCCCATCGGACTTTCATCCGAAGACCTGGCCGAACTGGTGCAAAACACGCACCGCGCGTTGCGTCAGGGATCGGCAGCGGATACCGAACGGATAATCCTCGGTAAAGCGCTGTTCGGCCCGGTTGCAACACGAGTCGCCTCGGCGAAATCGCTGCACATTGCCGCTTTCGGCCCCGTTGCCAATCTGCCCTTCGCCTGCATTCCTCTCCACGGAGACATGCTGTGTCAGGGTCGGCGCCTGATGATCCGCACTTGCGTGGCGCAGAGCGAAGGCAGGCGCCGACCACCCGGAACGCGTCTGAATGTATTGTTCGCAAGCGGGGGTGATCTGGACACCTTGTCCCATGTGAGCCGCGAAGCTCATGCAATTGCTGAACTATACGATGTATCCGACAGGAAACTTGTCGCCGAATTCGGCAAGGACGACCTTGCCGCCGCGCTGGCGGACCCGCCTGAAATTCTTCACATCGCCAGCCATTTTCATATACCCGATGACGACCTCGGTACGGCGGCCGTGATTGGCGCTGGAGGCAAAAAGATCCTTCTTTCTGAAGTATTCAAGCCTCCCGTCGACCTCACCTCCACCAACCTGGTGTTTCTCTCCGGATGCGACAGCGCCGGTCATGGCGGCGGCCGAAGCCTTGCCGCGCAGATCAACGCGCTGGGCGCACGTTACGTGATCGCGACACTCTGGCCGGTGGATGACGTTGCCTCTGCCGAGATGGCAACGCTTGTGCATCAAGGGATCGCGCAGGGTTTTGCGCCCGATGTGGCACTCGCCAATGCAGTGCATGCACTGCGCGCCGTTCCCGCTTTCTCACATCCCCGTCACTGGGCCGCTTTTCAGTGCTATCAAGCATGAAGGCGCTTGCAAAAGAACCCGACAGTCCGCGTGACCCCACTTTAGGTTACTCAATGCATACAGCGGCGTTATCGGTATGGAGACCGCGAAAATGAACGAAAGGCCGAAAGCCGGGATGGCTGATTTCGACTGGCAGATCAGGACTTTGTTCGAGGTGTTGGGGGCCCATCTGACCGCTGAGCAAATGAAGAATGCCTATGTCGCTCAGGTTCTGGGCATCGAACCATCCGGAGTAACGCAGAGACGCAACGGCAAGACCGCGCTCAGAATCGGCGAGGCCGCAAAGATCGTCGATCACTACGGCTTGAACATCTATGGTCTCGACCACCGACTTTTCGACATTGACCAACAAGAACGCTTCCTTCAGGAATTGAAGGATCATGGTGTCGGAATCTATGAGACCAACCCGCGCCGCCGGCTTGCCCAGGCACTCGATGCCGCGCAGGTCAAAAGCGGCCTCTCCGTGGACATCCGTGAAGCGCGCGGCAAGCGCGGGATTTCCTATGACCTGGACGATTGCGAGGCTTTGCACGTATTCAGGGTCGGGCAGCGCGTGGAAATCATTGTACGCGCAAGCGCGGGCAGCCACATCGCCGTCGTCCAGCGCATTCTCGATCTCGATTATGTCATGGAAACCCTCGCCCCAACCGCGACTTTACCAGACACATTTACAACCGAACCGACGTTTGTGTTGCCTGGCAACAGCTCTGTTGGATTGAAAATCCGCAATCCGACCGGACCTTACAAGCTCCTGGCAATTGAAGGCGACGAAGATCTGATTGCGCTTTTCGCAGGCGGGCAACTGGATTTGCTGAAAGATGGAACGGAACAGATCAAAGAGCTCCGCCCTGTCCGCATCACAGATCAGATGGCCAAAGCAATCCTTGAGCGGTTGGAAGATCGCAACAGTGCCATACGGTGTGCCGCATATGAGTACATCGTTGCCTGAATGCCTTGACGGATCGACAAATTCTCACCGATTTCAGATTTTTTTAGCGCTCCACAAGGTGGCGCAACTTGGCAAAAGTCCGCGTCGGAAAAGTTCTGCGATGTTCACGCTGTTGAGTGAAATGAACGATTGGAGATGAAACGATGAGTTCAACTTACGACAAGGGCAAGCAGGCAGGTCAGAACAATCCGCACCAGCAGCAAGCCACTCCGCAGCAGATCCCGAACTATATCGACCGTCAGAACTACAACAACGGTCTGCGTGACGGACAGAAGAAGTAGCGCTAACCCGCCTGCAGCGCACTCTCGGAAAGAAACCAATTCGGAGTTGCGCTGCAGGTGGAAGCGGATCGCGGGCAGCATCGTTTCGGAAACACGGCAACGACAATCGTCATGGGCAAAGGAGCCGCCTAACCTCTCAGTCCAGGGCACGTGCCGTTTTCGTTGTTTCCTCATAAAGGTCATGCTCTAACTGCCTTCCCCCCTCAAAACACATGGATTTCGAATGCGAAAGTTACTGTCCTTTCTTTGCGCGACATTTCTCGCTCCGTCACTGGCTGTTGCAGCTTCCGAACCGGCAAAGCCGACCTTCCCCGGCTTTGCCCAGGGATATTGGAAGTTGGAAGGCCGAGGCTCGACTTCGTATACCATTGAGGCCGAATTGACCGGGGACAGACACGTCTACAAAACCGAGATCAAAGGACAGCCGGCATGCATATTCGATGTCTCCCAAGGTGATAGGGACGGCGAATACCGCTACACGACCGACAGCGGCGATGAGTGCAACAACGGGACTTTCACCCTTTCGCAGTCCTACAACGGGGACCTGGTCATCAGGTGGCGCAGGCCCGGTCGTTCCGGCAAGCATGTGCTATCGCCAGACATCGAGAAAATGCGCAGTTTTCGCCAGCAAGCAGGTCTCTCCAAACCGGTGACGGATACCGCGGACATCGAAGGCGAATGGGCCGGCTCCATGGCGGTCGGAGGTATAATCGGCAATCTCGATGTGACGTTGGCTGCGACCACCGAGGGAGCCGAACTTGAACTCGACCGGCTGACGGTTCATTGCACAGCCATCCTTCCGCCAAAGCCCGACAGCGGCGCCTTCGACGCCTTTCTGATTGAGAGCAGAGGCTGCAAGGACGGCCGGATTTCGCTGACCCTTGTCAACGGCGATCTGGAGGTGTCACTGGAAAGCACCGGAGCGACCGCACTGCTGAGGCGCCTTACCGGCCCTCTGGACCCGGGCGCGAACCCGGTCTATCCGGACATATCCTTCCGCAAGATCGGCCTGGGTGGATCCCTTTCCGAAATCGACGCCGTTGTCGAAGAGGGCGGTCACCTGACGTCCGCGCGGCGCTTGAAAAACGCCTTAAACGCCGGTTCGTTTATGGGCGTGGCCAACATTCCGTATTTGAATGCGACATTCCGGTCGCTTCATTATCCACTCTCACATCAGCGCTACCCCAAGGGCTTGGATGAGGACAACATCGCTGCCTATGCGGTAAATGACCGAATTGCCGCAATCTACAGAGTTTACACTCCGGTTCCGGAAAATGCGCCAAAGCTGGAGACGTTCCATAACGCCCTCGTTCAAGCTTATGGCGAACCGTCAATCCGGTCGACACAGGGACGACGGACCGAACTGGAATGGCATTTCGCCTCGGACGGAACCCTCCTGTCCGACCAGGTGGCGCGTTTGCAGTGCATGGCAAAAGGAAGTGCGACGCATTCGAACGCCCGCCAAATCGGGATGCGTTATCGATGGTTCGAACAAATGTTCGATCTGAGCATTCGCAAGCAGAATGCCGTGCCCAGTTACATGCTGCGACCTGTGCAGGGGTGTGGAAGTTCATTCGTCTTCATCATGTCGGCGAGGCAAGACGGATCGCTGAAGGAACTGACCAGTGTCGGATTCGCCCATGACCCTGTTGCATCGGGCATATGGGAATCGCGCAAAGGGCGCATCGAAGCCGGCATCCGTGAGCGCCTCAAACTGAACGCCAAGCGCGAGACGCTAGCTCCAAAGCTGTAGCACCCAATCGTGGCTTCAGATTTTCTCCGAAGCCACGGTTTGCTCCAGGTCTGACGCCAAGCCGCCGATTTCGTTCATTGGAAGCGTATCGGCGGCTTCCGCTTTTTGAGCCAAATGGCGGGTCTCGAGGATTTGGGAGCGTTTTGAGTCGGCGTTTTCGGCAAGACAGGGAACACTAAAGACAATTGACAACCCGTTCGGCACGAGGTTGCAACCCATGTCTCCGGGTTTGGACACTATGAAAAGTGGTTCTCCTCGCGAGAGACCCTTCGAACGGAGCAAAAGCGCGCTCAAGTAGGCCAACGGCCGGTAGCGCCAGAAAAAAGTGGTGCCGCTGATAGGACTCGAACCTACGACCCCATCATTACGAATGACGTGCTCTACCAACTGAGCTACAGCGGCTGACCGGACCGGCGGATTTTTCGCCGGGCGGTGCGATGCGGATGACCGACAATCGCGGAAAGTCCGAGGGCATCACCCTTGGAATGGGCCGCTTGATACCGGAGCACTCGCAAAGATGCAAGAGACTTTCGACCGCGTTCGGAAGAGATCAACCGTCGGATCGACCGGCGGGCCCTCGTCCTCCGGCGCGATCACGGCTCAACCACGCTGAAAGTCCGGTTTCAGTTGAAAAACCGGGGGCGCGGTTCTTTCGGCTCTTCTTCCTCTTCCTCCGTTCCGGGATCGTCGGGCATACGCGAAAACGGAAAGGCGATCGGCTTGTCGAGTTCCTCGGCCGTCTCCAGCGTTTTCCCCTCAGCCGCCCCGGGCTTTTCCGGGGCTGTTGCGGTCTTGTCCGCCTTGGCTTCGGCCTTCTTTTCCCCGGCATCTCCGGAAGGCTTTTCCGCGCCTTTCGTTTCGGCCCCGGCCTTCTGCTGCGACGCCGACTTATCGGCCGTTTCAGACGCTTCATCGGCTGGGGTTTCCGGAAGATCCTGGACCGGCTTCACATGGCCGACATCGTCCGTCGTGCCTTCATAACCTTCCTTGGCAGCAGGGACCGGTTCGTCGGACGCTTTGGGGTCAGGCTCGGCCTTTCCCGCTTCGCTCTTCTCCAACTCGCTCTTGTTTGCCTCGTCCTTTGCGGCAGCAGGCTTGGCAGATGCGGCCTGAAGCTCAATATCCGCCATCCTTCCGGGCTCAGCGTGTTCAGCGGCTCCCGCCATTTGCGCCTGTTCAGGGGCAACCGGCGGCTCGACCGCTTCGCGCGCAGGCGCAAGGACAGGCGCTTCAAAAAGCGCGTCTTCGATTGTTTCGCCGGCGGATGTGTCCGGCAGACCGCTCGGCGTCTTCCACTCGAATGCGTCCAGGCGGCCCGTGACCGGCGACACCGGCTGCCATTCGGCGGAGACCACGCCGTCGGCGACCCAGGCCTTGTCCTGAGGCGCGCGGACCGCACGCGACAGCCAGTCGCGCATCCGACCCTTGTCGCCGTGTTCGGCCTCTTCCAGTTCCGCCATCATCAGGAACGCAGCCCGCATGGGTTCCGACCGCAGCACCTTCTTGAGCTGTTCGCGCGCCTCATCGAATTCACGGGCGTCCACGGCTGCCCGCGCCACGGCCAAGGCACCGACACCGGTGTTGGCGCGAAGAGCGGCCAGCGATTTCACCCGTTTCAACCGGTCGACGGCGGAATCGCCGGTGCGCACATGCGCATAGGCCTCGGCCAGATCCGGATGGGGCGACAGGCGCCAGGTCGCCTCGATGATTTTCGAGGCCTTGCGGATATCGCCGCGCCGCGTCGCAAGGCGAGCGGCCACGACCGCAGCCGGCACCAGGCCGAGCGCCAGACCATGGGCTTCCTTCGCCATGGTATAGGCCCGTTCCGGCTCGCCTTCCTCCAGCTTCTGGGCCAGGGCGGTCAGAATGACGGCCCGGTGACGGCGGTAGGTCTTCTTGTCGATCAGCTTGGAGGTGTAATTGCGCTCCAGGGTCGCCAGCGCCTGCTCCCAGTGACTTGCCACCGCCTGATAGCCGAGCACGGCCTTGCCGGCCCATTCCAGACCCGACACCGCCTTGTTGGCTTCCTCGGCATAGTGGCGGGCGGCAACCGGTTCATTGTGCCGTTCGGCCTCGATAAACAGGCCATGCAGGCCGAGCGCGCGGGTCTCCGGATCGTCGAGCATCGCCTCGAACCGTCCCCGGGCCTCCTCATCCTTGCCGGCGAGCTGCGCGGTCTGGGCCAGCAGCAGTTTCGTGGCCGGTTCCTCGTTCAGGAGCTTGTCCGCATCGAGCCCGTGCTTGCGGGCGAGCTTGGCATTGCCGGTACCAAGTGCGATCAGACCGCGCGACAGGGCCTGGTAGCCCTTGTCCTTGCGCCGGCGCGAGAAGAACCGCAACGCGATCTTCGGCGATCTCAGGATGGTCAGCACCAGCCAGACCACCCCAAGGAACAGAGCCAGCGCGACACCGACCACGAGAGCAACCACGACGGGCGGCTGTTCCCAGACATAGCCGTCCCAGCTGATCGATATCACGCCGGGCAGATCCGCCATCCAGGCGAAGCCCAGCGCGACGGCAAACAGCAGGGCAAAAAAGATGAGGACGCGGATCATTGCGTTCGCTCCTTCAAGATCATACCGGCGTTCTGCCGGCCGGGCATCGATACCATACGCGGGAAGCCGATCTCCCCGCGCTTGAAAACGTTAGCTGTCCTTGCCACCAAGCATGGACAGGACTTCCTTGGAGGCCGCCTCGGTCATCCGGTCCACGGTCACCCGCGCTTCCGCGCGCTCGGCCCAGTCGGCACCGGCCTTCTGCGCAACCTCGGGAAGCTCCTTGTAGGCTTCCAGGCCTGCAGCAAGGTCTCCACGCTTCACGGCGTTTTCCATCCGGCGCAGAACCGCCTCCGGCCCGGTTCCGTTTTCATCGCCCGGGCCACGCACGGCGACGATCGACTTTGCACTAGCCAGGAAATTGTCCAGAAGATCGCCCGACCGGTCGGGAGCGGAAAACGCGGCATACATTTTCCGCGCGACCGCCGGGAATTCCGCGATCAAAACGGAAGCCGGCGCCACACCCTCCTTGGCATGAGCATCGAGCACCGCAAGATCCGTATCCTTGGGCAGGCCTGCCTTGACCGCCGCCAGTTCGGTGGTGAACGGCCGGCCGGAATCAACTGCGGACTTCAAGGCCGAAACCGACAGGGCTCTGGCCGCAACTTCCCGGGCCGTCGCATCGCCCATGGTCGCTTCAACCGCGGCAAGGCGTTTCGACAGCGCATCCAGCTCGCCGCGCAGGTTTTCAAGGCCTGCCTTGCCCGCCTTCGAGACCGTATCGATGTCGGAGGACAGGGTTGCCAGCGTTTCGGTTGCCCGTGCCTGACTGTCGGCAAGGGTCTTCAGCGAAACGTCCGAAGTCGTCACCGCGGTCTGGGCGGCCTTCGCCGTGGCTTCGACATTCTTGAGCCGCGTCTCGATTTCCGAAAGCGAGGTCTTCAGATCGCCAACACTGGTTTCCACACCGGACACCGTGCCGGAAAGCTGATTTGAAGCACTGACGCTTTTCTCCAGCGCAGCCAACCGGTCATCGATCCCCTTGATCGCCTCAGGGGTCCCGGACGTTTCACCGCCGCTGGCCGTGGGCACCGGCAGGTTCTCGACTTTCGAGCCAAGCGTGGCAAGATCGGACTTCACCTTGGCAAGCTCCGGCGCCAGGTCGGCCCCGGTGGCGGTTGCCATTTCGCCGACTGATTTTTCCAGCGCCGTCATGCGATCGGAAAGACCGGTCATGAGGCCGCGGGCATCATTGCTGCCGGCTGTCTTGGAAAGATCCGCGATCTGGTTTTCCAGGTCGCCGATTTTACGTTCGGCCTGGTCGAGCATCCCGCGGGTCGCCGGGTCGAGCTTGCCCGGAATGTTCAAAACGCCGGCCACATGCAATCCGTAGGCGCCCGACAGCACCACGATCCCGCCGAAGACAGCGGCGACCAGAACACCGAACACGCCGACGCCACCGCCTTCGGGCGCACGCGGCGGCTGGGAGGTTGAGCGCGTTCCGCTTCCCCCCGTCGACGACGTCGCGGATGTGGACGATGACGATTTCGAGGCGCTGTCCGTTGCCTTGTCGAAGGAAGACCCGCTGGCAGCAGTCTTCGGGGCTTCGGACGGTTTTGCAGTTGATGTGGACGGAGACGCCGCGGTGGATGTCGTCTGGCCGGCAGATGACCCGGTGGAACCGGTTGCCGGCTTGGTCGCACTTGCGGACGACGTGGTGCCGGCGGGCTTTGTGGTCGTCTCGGAAGTGGTCGAAGCGGAAGGCTTTGGCGACGTCGACGAGGTCGCTGAAGACGTAGCGGACGACGATGTAGATGAAGATGCGGTCTCGGCCGGCTTGTCGGCAGACTTGGCAGCGACTTTTTCCGGCTTCAGGTCGATCGTGACCGGGCGCTTTGAGCCAGTGCCGCCCGAGGGGGGCTGCGATGTGGAACCGGTCGTCCCCGACTTCGGCGATTCACCCGAACCGGCCGTGCCGGAAGAGGAAGATTTGCCGTTGGCCGGGTCTTTGTCAGATGCCATTTCAACTCCTCCTGCCCCATTCTTGGGGTATCTCATCCCACTATACACACCTGCCTGACAGAAAATACCGTTACGCGAGCAACTTTTCCGCAGTGCGATAGTCAGGACTCTCCCGGATTGGGTTAACAGCTGTTTAAGGCAAGCTTCAGTAATGCATCCTCAGTTGGATGCGCCGCGGTTTCGACACAAGTATAGTCCGCCAACGGTTCGCCGGCCTGCGGCGAAATGGCGAAGGTTCTGATTTTTTTGAGCAACCCGGCCGAATCCGCATTTTCCAGCGCGCTCAGGAATGCCTCCGCGCTCCGCCGCGAATAAATCAGCACCCCGTCGATATCGCCGTCCCGCAGACCGTCCAGGGCGACCGCCGGCATTTGCTCCACCGGGTTGGCCTCATAAATGATGACGGGATCGCAGCGCAGACCGCGCGCGGCAAGGTCGCCTTCCAGATCGCCCGACCGGTCTCGCGCGCAGGGATAAAGCAGGTGCCCTTCCGGCTGACGGGCGGCAATCAGACCGGCCAGCGCAAGCACATCGCCATCGGCCGAAACGACCTTTTCAAAACCGGCGGATGTCATTGCCGCTGCCGTACGATCCCCCACTGCGAAGACCGGCAGAGCTCGAAGAATCGAAATTTGCGGGTGCTCTTTCAAAATCCCGGCCACCCGTCTGCTCGTCACCGCAAGTCCCGTCACAGCGGCGAGAACGAAGCGCAGGGGCGCGCAAGCCCTGGTTTCCAGCATTGGCGCTTCGACGGCTTCACCGCCCAAGGCGCGGATACGCTCCGCCGTCTTGCGGCATTCCGGTTGCGGACGTGTGACCAGGAGCCGCAAGATCGATCCTCAGTCCGCCAGGAAATCCGGTCCGGCCATGGCTTTCAAGGCTTCGCCGGCCTCGCGTCCGATCATCGCGGCATCGGAAACGGATCCTTCCCGGGCAACATTGTGAACCTCCGAGCCGTCCGGCTTCAGCACCGTGCCCCGGAAAGAAATCTTTTCGCCATCCACGAGCGCCAGACCGCCGATCGGCGTCCGGCAGGAGCCGTCGAGGACCGCCAGGAACGCCCGTTCCGCGTCGAGCCTGACCTGCGTCTCCGGATCGTGGATCGCGGCAAGCAGATTGAGCGTCTTGTCGTCGTTTTCCCGGCTTTCGATGCAGATCGCCCCCTGGCCGACCGCCGGCAGGAACTCCTCCGGCTCCAGCAGGCTGGTAACGACCTCGGAGAGGCCAAGCCGTTTGAGACCCGAATAGGCAAGCAGGGTGGCGTCCACAACGCCTTCTTCCAGCTTGCGCAGGCGGGTCTGCACGTTGCCCCGGTACATGACGACGTCGATATCCGGCCGAAGCCGCTTGATCATCGCCTGCCGGCGCAGGGAACTGGAGCCGACCACCGCCCCTTGCGGCAGGTCCTGAAGCCGGTTGGCCTTGGGCGAGATGAACGCGTCGCGAACGTCTTCGCGCGGCAGGAAGGCGCTCAGGATCAGCCCGTCCGGCAGCACCGTCGGCATGTCCTTGGACGAATGCACCGCAAGGTCGATCCGCCCGTCCAGCATCGCTTCCTCGATCTCCTTGGTGAACAGCCCCTTGCCGCCGACTTCCGACAACGGCCGGTCCTGGATCTGGTCACCCGAGGTCTTGATGACGACGATCTCGAACGCCTCTTCGGGAAGAGCATGGGCTTGCATCAGCCGGGCGCGGGTTTCATAGGCCTGGGCAAGCGCCAAGGCGCTGCCGCGCGTTCCGATTCGCAAAGTTTCAGTCCCCACGTCTCACTCTCCCTGTCGCCCGCATCGCGTTCCGGCGTTTGAAATAAAATTGCAAGGATGTCTGTCCTGATGCTAGAGGCCCTTTTAAAGGTAATAAACCTGCGGCATCCAACGACTTCCGTTTCGGCCGATGATACGTAACCCGAACCCGTCGGCCAATGCGGCATGATCAATGACCTCTGTCGACCCCGATTGCAACATGCGTAGCCTTACCATCTTGGGAATCGAGACCAGTTGCGACGAAACCGCCGCCGCGGTCGTGCGCGGTCCGCAGAATGCTGTCGTGCTGTCGAATGTCATCCGCTCCCAGATCGACGAACACACCGAATTCGGCGGCGTCGTCCCGGAAATCGCGGCACGAGCCCATATCGAGGTGCTCGACCGGATCGTCGGCGAAGCCATGCACGAGGCCGGCTGCACATGGGATGACATCGACGCGGTCGCGGCCACTGCCGGCCCCGGGCTGATCGGCGGCGTCATCGTCGGCCTGATGACCGCCAAGGCCATTGCCATGGCCGCCGGCAAGCCGCTGATCGCGGTCAATCATCTGGAAGGCCATGCGCTGACGGCCCGGCTGACCGACGATCTTCCCTTCCCCTTCCTGCTGCTTCTGGTGTCCGGCGGTCACAGCCAGTTCCTGCTGGTGCGCGGCGTCGGCGACTACGAACGACTTGGCACCACCATCGACGACGCCATCGGCGAAGCCTTCGACAAGACCGCAAAGCTGTTAGGCCTTCCCTATCCCGGCGGTCCGGCCGTCGAACAAATGGCGAAGCAGGGCGACGTGTCGCGTTTCAGACTGCCGCGCCCCCTTCTGGACCGTCCCGGCCTGGACATGTCATTCGCAGGCCTGAAAACCGCGCTCAGGACCCAGGCCAAGAAACTGGAACCTGTCGACGAACAGACGGTCGCCGACCTGTGCGCCGCCTTCCAGCGCGCGGTCTCCGATGTCCTGTCGACCCGGACCAAAGCCGCTCTCACGCTTTTCCGCGAACGCTTTCCCGAAGTTGCGCCCACCATCGTCGTCGCCGGCGGCGTCGCCGCCAATCAGGAAATCCGGGCGGCATTGACGGAAGCCGCGGACGAGGCCGGCGTCCGCTTTGTCGCCCCGCCGATGAAGCTGTGTACCGACAACGCCGCCATGATCGCCTGGGCCGGCATCGAACACATGTGCCTCGGCCCCGTCGACGACAGGGACGTCTCTCCCCGGCCGCGCTGGCCGCTCGACGCCAGGAACAGCGGCGTTCTCGGATCGGGGAAGAAGGGCGCGAAGGTTTAGGCCATACCGTTGCATGAAGCCGTTTTGACTGTTTCCTGATTTCCACGAACTTGCTAGGAAGAGCGCACCCTGCCGCCCGAATGGAAACTGCATGCGCACCTATCACAAGGCCTATGTCTATCTGACGTGTGGTTCGCGGCTCCTGGTCTTCAACCAGCCCGATCAGCCTGAGGTCGGCCTGCAGGTTCCCGGAGGCACACTCGATCCCGGCGAAAGTCATCTCATCGGTGCAAAACGCGAGTTCTTCGAAGAAACCGGCCTGGATCTCGATGTTGCTTTCCATCATCTCACCGATCAGAATCATGTCTATCGCATGGCGACCGGCGAGCTTCACGGTCTGCATAGACGCCGACATTACCATGCCACCATCAACTCCGTGCCGGCGGAGGAATGGGAGCATTATGAAATGATGCCAAGTTTCGGCGGCCCGCCGATCCGGTTTCATCTCTTCTGGCTTGACCTCGATTCGGAACGAGCTCGAAACCCGGAGAATTTCTTTGCGGATTTCGCGGCACCGCTTGACGAATTGAGGGCCCGGGTCGAAGGAACACGCCCATGAAACAGATCAACCGGATATCCGTAATCGGCGGCGGCGCCTGGGGCACCGCACTGGCCCTGACCGCGGCCCGCGCCGGTGCAACGGTCACCTTGTGGGCGCGGGATCCGGATACGGTTCGCGAAATCCAGATCCGGCGCCAGAATGTGAAATATCTCCCCGGCATCACCTTCGACGAGGATATCCGCGCGACAGCGGATCTGGGCGACGCCCTCAAGGCCGACGCGGCCCTGCTGGTCACGCCGGCGCAGACCACTCGGTCGACGCTGCAGGAAATCACGTCGGCAGGCGGCTTTGACGGACCCCTGGTTCTCTGTGCCAAAGGCATCGAGCAATCGACCGGCGAGCTCCTGTCGCAGGTTCTCAAAGACGAACTGCCGCAGGCTGACGCGGCGGCCCTGTCCGGACCGAGCTTTGCCGACGATGTCGCCCGTGGCCTGCCGACAGCGGTCACGATTGCCGCCGAAACGATGGAGACCGCCAATCGGCTCTGCGAGGCCATGGCCTCGCCCGCCTTCCGACCCTACGCCAGCACCGATGTAACCGGCACGCTGATCGGCGGGGCCTTGAAGAACGTCCTGGCGATTGCCTGCGGCGCCGTCGTCGGCCGCAAGCTCGGCGCAAGCGCCCAGGCCGCCCTGACAGCCAGGGGCTTTGCCGAATTGTCCCGTCTGGGCGCGGCAATGGGGGCCCGAAGCGAAACGCTGACCGGTCTGTCCGGCCTGGGAGATCTGGTTCTCACCTGTTCCTCACGTCAATCGCGTAATTTCAGTTTCGGGATCAAGCTCGGCCAAGGGCAAAAGGCCGCGGACCTGATTGCCGCCGGAGGCAAGCTCGCAGAGGGCGCCTATTCAGCCCGCATCGCCGTCGAACTCGCCAAACGGCTGAATATCGAACTACCGATCTGCGCCACCGTCGCCCGCATGATCGACGAGGGACTTTCCGTCGACGACGCCCTGACCATCCTGATGTCCCGTCCGCTGAAGCACGAGGCGGGAACCGGCTGAAATCGGGGTGAAGTACGGACTTCACCCGTTGTTTTATCGTTGAGTTCAACAAGCCGCCAACCTAGGTTGGCGGGCAGTCAGACACACAAGAGGGGCCTCATGCTTTACGCACTGATCTGCACCGACAAACCGCATTCGCTTCAGGTACGGCTCGATAACCGCCCGGCGCACATCGAATTTCTGAAGGGCCTCGATGACGGCCTGAAAGCCGCCGGTCCGTTCCTCGACGACGACGGCAACATGACCGGGTCCCTGGTCATCATCGAAGCCCCCAACCGGGACGAGGCGCTCGCCATTTCCCAGGAAGACCCCTACGCCAAGGCCGGTCTTTTCGAAAGCGTCGAAATTCGCCCATGGAATTGGGCTGTAAAAAACCCGGAGGCTTGAGCACGTGCGTTACTGGCTGATCAAATCCGAACCGAACAAATGGTCCTGGGAACAACAGAAGGCCAAGGGCGATCAGGGCGAGGAGTGGGACGGCATCCGCAACTATCAGGCGCGCAACAACATGCGCGAGATGAAATTGGGTGATCGGGCGTTTTTCTACCATTCCAACATCGGCAAGGAAGTCGTCGGTATCGCGGAAGTCTGCAAGGAAATCCACCCCGATTCGACGACCGACGATCCGCGCTGGGAATGCGTCGACTTCAAGGCCGTGTGCGACATGCCGAAGCCTGTCACCCTGGCCGACGTCAAGGCGGAACCTCGCCTGGAAAAGATGTCTCTGGTCACGTCCATGCGCCTGTCCGTACAACCCGTCACGGAAGAAGAATGGAAGGTCGTCTGCGAGATGGGCGGCCTGAAGGAGCCGGCCTGACCCAGGGCATCAAAATCCAGGACCCGGCGGCCTTCATCCGGAGAGAAACACGGGTGAAGCCTGTTCCTCATGCGGAGGAAATCCGGCTTCATCTGGCCGACGAGGCCATGGGGCTCTGGCAGAAAACCGAGGACGAGTTGGGCGAATTGGGCCTGGCTCCACCCTTCTGGGCCTTTGCCTGGGCCGGCGGCCAGGCGCTCGCCCGCTATGTTCTCGACACACCCGATCTGGTGGCGGGAAAATCAGTCGTCGATTTCGCCTGCGGATCCGGTCTCATCGGCATTGCCGCCCTGCGCGCCGGCGCCAGTTCCTGCCATGCCGTGGACATCGACGGGTTCGCGATCGAGGCAGCACGTTTGAATGCGGAGCTGAACGGCGTTTCGGTCTCCGTCGAACGGGCGGACATCACCGAAGGCGACCCGCTTGAAACGGACCTGTTTTTCTGCGGCGACGTTTTCTACGACAAGAACATGGCCGACAAGGTGCTCGCGTTCCTGGACCGAACCCTGGCAACGGGCACACCGGTATTCGTCGGCGATCCCGGTCGCTCCTATCTGCCGAAAGACCGGTTGGAGCTTCTCGCCACCTACCGGGTTCCGGTCGTCGGCGCGCTGGAAGACAGCGAAGTCAAAAAGACCTGCGTCTATCGACTTTTACCCAAACCGGCTCGTGACAACGATTGCAGCAAGGCCGCATAAAAAAACAGCGTGGACCCACTTTTCCTTTTCCCGGCTTGGAGTAGGGTAGACGCAATTGCGGCTGAGAAGGACCCTCCGGCCGCGCACGGGGAAGACGCCCCTGCTTTTCCCGGATCCCCTTTTTCGAGGAGTAATCGATGCCCATTGTCAATCGCCTGGCGGACCTCGCCGATGAAATCACTGCCTGGCGCCGGGATTTCCATGAAAATCCGGAAATCCTGTACGACACCTTCCGCACCAGCGAGAAGGTGGCCGAGCTGCTGCAAGGGTTCGGTCTCGACGAGGTCGTCACCGGCATCGGCAAGACCGGTGTCGTCGGTGTGATCAAGGGCCGCAACGGCGGCACCGGAAAGACCATTGCCCTGCGCGCCGACATGGACGCCCTGCCGATCGAGGAAACCACCGGCAAGCCTTATGCCTCCAAGACCCCCGGCAAGATGCACGCCTGCGGCCATGACGGCCATACCGCCATGTTGCTGGGTGCAGCGAAATATCTTTCCGAGACCCGCAATTTCGATGGCACAGTGGTTGTCATCTTCCAGCCGGCCGAAGAAGGCGGCGCCGGCGCGAAGGCCATGATCGACGACGGCCTGATGACCCGCTGGCCGATCGAGGAAGTCTACGGCATGCACAATTTCCCCGGCATTCCGGTCGGTGAATTCGGCATCCGCAAAGGTCCGCTCATGGCGGCGACCGACGAATTCCGCATCACCATCACCGGCAAGGGCGGCCATGCGGCCAAGCCGCACCAGACCATCGACCCGATCGTCGTCGGCTCGCATATCGTCACCGCGCTTCAGTCGATCGCCAGCCGCAATGCCGATCCGCTGAAATCCGTCGTCGTCTCCGTCACCGTGTTCGAGGCCGGCAACGCGTTCAACGTCATTCCGCAGGAAGCCACCCTGCGCGGAACGGTACGCACGCTGGACGCCGGCGTTCGGGAACTCGCTGAAAAACGGATGAAAGGCCTGGTGAATTCCATAGCGGAAGGCTTCGGGGCGACAGCGGAGGTCGAGTACATTCTCGGTTATCCGGTCACGGAGAACCACGACACCCAGACTGAATTCGCGATCGAGGTTGCCGAAGGCATTGCCGGCAAGGGCAAGGTCGATCCGGATATCGCCCCGATGATGGGCGGCGAAGATTTCTCCTACATGCTGCTGGAACGCCCGGGCGCCTTCATCTTTGCCGGCAACGGCGACAGCGCCGGCCTTCACCATCCGGCCTACGATTTCAACGACGACCTGATCCCGGTCGGCTGTTCCTACTGGGTCAAGCTGGTCGAAACGGCCATGCCGGCGAACTGACAAACGCTGAGGAACGTCGACACATCGTCCACACAGGATCAGGGCCGGCATGTCGCCGGCCCTTTTTCATGTCCTGCGCAGACCCTCTCCCTACGTCAGGGAGTTTTCGTAAGGAATTCAATAACCAAGATAAATGGTTAGGCAGCATAGCTTCATATTCTCCAGCCTCGCTTGAGCTAACTTTCTATCCGGGACATCCGTAATATTCACAGGGTGGGGCAGAAAGTGACGATCGCGAAACACGAATGGGCTGCGTCCTTGCGGTTCGATATGATTCCTCAGGTCTTTCTGACCAACGCGGACAAGGTCCTCGACTACGCGCTTCAGCCGATCGTCGATGCCCATAGCGGCGACGTGCACGGCTTTGAAGCCCTCGTTCGCAACACCGACCAGCTCGGCTGTGCAACACCGGGAGATCTCTTCGATCTGGCCCATTCCATAGACTGCCTGCCACGCCTGGAACTTCTGCTGCGGCGCAAGGCGATCGGAAAGTTCGCCGGCATTCCGCACAAGAATGCGGCAAAGCTGTTCCTGAACGTCGATGTCCGGCTGCTTGAGACCAATGATTTCCTCATGCCGGAAACGGTCACGATCCTGTCCCGGCACGATCTCAACCCGGCCAGCATCTGCCTGGAGGTCTCCGAAGCGGGCGACGCATCCCGGATGGGCAAGGTGAAGGACTTCGTCAAACGAGGCCGATTGCTTGATTTCTCCTTCGCCATCGACGACTTCGGCAAGGGCTATTCCCAGCTTCAGAACCTTTACGACTTCGAGCCGGACATTCTCAAGATCGACCGGTTCTTCATCCGGTCGATCCAGTCCGACGCGCGCAAACGGCTGCTGGTCGCTTCCATGGTGGACCTGGCCCACGTGCTGGGCATGCGCGTGGTGGCGGAAGGCGTGGAAACGGAAGCCGAACTCAAGGTCTGCCGGCAGGTGGGTTGCGACCTGATCCAGGGATACCTCGTGGCCCACCCCTCGACACGGATCAGCGATGCGCTGCCGCGCTACGACCGTATCGCGTCGGTCGCCGAAGCGCAGAAACAGAGTGGGCAGTCGGATTCCGATCTGCTCCGCCGCGAGATCCGCCCTCTCATCGCCCTGCGCGACGACGCTTCGATGGATGACGTCCTGGCCCTCTTGCGCGCCGGACGGGCCTACCCGTTCATTCCGGTCGTCAACGCCGCCGACGAGCCCCGTGGCCTGATCCAGGAAAGCGATATCAAGGACCTGATCTACATGCCCTTCGGCCAGGACCTGTTACGCAACAAGGCGGTCAACAACCAGTTGCGCAAATACGCCCACCGCTGCCCGGTCGCCGATCTGAATTCCAGGCTGGACCAGCTGGTCGGCATGATTGCCCACGACGACAACACCGTCGGCGGCGTGATCATCACGCTGAAGGGAAAGTACTACGGCTTTCTGACGACCAGTTCGCTGTTGAAGATCGCCAATGAAATCCGGATGCGCGAAGCGGAAGACAAGAACCCGCTGACGAAACTGCCCGGCAATGGCTCCGTCACCTCCTTCGTGATCGACGAGGCCGCCAATTCCGAAGCCGATCGCAGCTTCTGCTACATCGACTTCGACCACTTCAAGCCCTTCAACGACACCTATGGCTTCCGCACCGGCGACCGGGCGTTGTTGCTCTTCTCCGAACTGATCAAACGGCTGGCCAGTTCCGCTCGGGATTTCGCCGGACATATCGGCGGAGACGATTTCTTCATCGGCCTCAAGGACCGCGGCATCGACGAGGTGGAAGGCCTCATGTCCACGCTTCAGGCGGAATTCCGGCACCAGGCAGAAAGCTTCTACGATCCGCAGCACCGGGAAGCCGGCTTCATCTGCGCGAAGGACCGCACCGGCATCGAACGGCAGTTCCCCCTTTTGACTTGTTCCATCTCCATCCTGCATCTGCCGGCGGGCCTTGCCGTCGAAAATCAGGATCTCCTGCTGCGCCAGATCGCGACCCTGAAATATGACGCCAAAGCCGATGACACCGGCATCGTCACGGCGACCTTCGGGCACAAATCGGATCAGAAATCCAAGACCGCACCGCTTGCAATGAACGGCACAGCTGCACCGGGAAAAATCGCGATTTCACACTGATCGAACGAACCGCGGCATACCGTGATCGCTCTGTCACGGGCAGAATAAGGCACGACATCACCTCCCCCATAGGCCGTCATCGCCCGGACTTCGCCGGGTGACGACACCAGGAAGAAGCGCCGACCCGCATCCAAAGGACAACGTTTTCTCAGGCAAATCCGGTAGATGCACCACCTCCGGACAAAAGCCTCGAGCTGTCAGCGTTTCGCTCCCTCCTTAATATTGTATACTTTTGTATCCAATCATTGCTTTTCCGGCGATTGTGTCAGATAACCCTTCCACTGCTTCTCTGACCCCTCAGGTCCCAATGGTAACGTTCATCGACACTCTGCTGCCGCATCAACTGTCTCCGGCAGTCTCGTTTCTACTGATCGCGGTCAGCGTCGCGACATCCGCCCTGACGGCCGCGATCGGCCTGGGCGGAGGCATTGCGCTGATAGCCGTCATGGCGAATGTCATGCCTGTCGCTGCCCTTGTGCCGGTGCACGGCGTCATCCAGTTCGGATCCAACTTCAGCCGCGCCCTGGTGTTGATCCGTCACATCGACTGGTCGATCCTTGGATGGTTCGCGGCGGGAGCCGTGTGCGGGGCGGCCCTTGGCGGGTCGGTCGCCGTCACCCTGCCCGCCCCCTATCTCCGTCTCGGCATCGCCTGTTTCGTTTTGTGGACGGTCTGGGGCAAACCGCCGAAGCTGGAGAGGGCCAGGAAACCTGCCATCGCGGCAGCCGGCTTTGTGGCAACGTTGCTCTCGATGTTTTTCGGGGCGGCAGGTCCGGTCGGTGCCAGTGTTCTGTCGACACTGGGCCTGACCCGGCACCAGTTCGTCGCCAGTCAGGGGGCCACCGCCCTGCTCATGCATCTGATGAAGATCATTGCCTTCGGCCTGCTCGGTTTCGCCTTCGCGCCCTGGCTGGGCCTGATCGTGCTCATGATCATCAGCGGCTTCTTCGGCACGCTCTTCGGCAGCCGGCTGCTCGGCCGCATGCAGGAAGCCACCTTCAAGAAGGGCTTCAAGCTGATCCTGACCCTGCTTGCCCTCAACCTGCTCCGGCAGGCCGGAGAGGCGCTCTTCTTCAGCTAAAAGGGGGCGGGCTACCCGCTTCCGGCCTTTCCAAGCATTCGATTGACCTTTTCGACGCGCTTGATTGAACTCTTCACAACCGCTTCAGCCTTGCCAGAGACCGGGCAACCCGCTAACCCAAGCGCATCGAATTCTCATGAGAACAAACGGGGCGGAAACCCATGGCAACGAATAAACTCCTCCTTCTGCCGGGCGACGGCATCGGTCCGGAAATCATGACCGAGGTGAAGAAGGTCATCTCCTGGTTCAATGCACGCGGCGGCGACACGTTCGAAACCGACGAAGGTCTTGTCGGCGGCTGCGCCTACGACGCGCACGGCCAGTCCATTTCCGAAGAAGACATGGCCAAGGCCATGGCATCCGATGCGGTGATTTTCGGCGCGGTCGGCGGCCCGAAGTGGGACGGCGTTCCCTATGAGGTTCGCCCGGAAGCCGGTCTCCTGCGCCTGCGCAAGGACATGGAGCTGTTCGCCAACCTGCGTCCGGCGATCTGCTACCCGGCCCTGGCCGATGCCTCCTCGCTGAAAAAGGACGTGATCGAAGGGCTCGACATCCTGATCCTGCGCGAGCTGACCGGCGGCGTCTACTTCGGCGAACCGAAGACGATCACCGATCTCGGCAACGGCCAGAAGCGCGCCATCGACACCCAGGTCTACGACACCTACGAGATCGAGCGCATCGCCAAGGCCGCCTTCGAGCTTGCGCGCACGCGCAACAACAAGGTCACCTCGATGGAAAAGCGCAACGTGATGAAGTCCGGCGTGCTTTGGAACGAGGTCGTCACCGAAACCCACAAGAACGGCTATGAGGACGTCGAGCTGGAGCACATGCTGGCCGACGCCGGTGGCATGCAGCTCGTGCGCTGGCCGAAGCAGTTCGACGTGATCGTCACCGACAACCTGTTCGGCGACATGCTCTCCGACGTGGCCGCCATGCTGACCGGCTCCCTCGGCATGCTGCCGTCGGCGTCTCTCGGCGCCCCGGACGCGAAGACCGGCAAGCGCAAGGCGCTTTATGAGCCGGTCCACGGCTCCGCCCCGGACATCGCCGGCACCGGCGCGGCCAACCCGATCGCCATGATCGCCTCCTTCGGCATGGCACTGCGCTATTCCTTCGAGAAGGTCACGGAAGCCGACATGCTCGACAAGGCGATTGCAAATGCCCTCGATAAGGGCCTGCGCACCAAGGACATTGCGGCAGACGGCGACAAGGTCGTCAGCACCGTCGAAATGGGCGATGCCATCATTGCCGAACTGGATGCGCTCAGCGCCTGATTTCGGCGACGACAAAGAAAAATGGCTGTTGGCGGGTTGCCCGCCGGCAGCCTTTTCTTTTACTGACTGGCTGGAACCCGAAAGGCCAATCCGATGACCGACAAGATCACTCCTTTCCTCGGCACCTGGATCCTGGATGTCGAGGCCAGCGATTACGAACAGGGCGAGCCGCCGAAAAGCGCCACGATGAAAATCGAGGACAACTTCGGTATGGTCACATTCGCCATGAGCCAGGTGACGGCGGAAGGCGAGACGGTCGACGACGAATTCTCCGCCATGCCCGACGGTCCGGAAATCAAGCTCGGCAAGAGCGGACTGGTCGACGCCATGCGCCTGGTCTTTAACGGCGACCGCAACCTGGTCTCCGAGGCCCGCCGCGGCGGACTGACCCTGATGAAGGCGGAACGGGAACTGTCCGAAGACGGCCAGACCCTGACGGTGACCCAGACGGTGCATCTGGTCGATGTCGCCAGCTTCACCAACATCTCCGTCTACCGCAAGGCCCAGTAACGACCCCAGTTACGACTCAGGCAACGGCCCCAGTAACTGCCCCAATAACTGGCATTGACATCCTCCTCCGGCTGCTTTCCGAATACCTTCAGGATTGCGGATGGCCGAGGACGAAATTTCATGGAGCTGCTTTTATCACACCCGCAAGGACGCGCGACTGACCGACTTTTCAGCGCATGCCGGTGGCACACTCCTCAGCCTCTCACGGCTCCACGTCCTCACCTGCCTTCCGGAAGGACCGGACAGTGACCGAACCCGATTTCCCGGTCGCCGAATACGAGCAGCGACTGGAGCGCGCACAGCGCGCCATGCGCGCACAGGATCTCGACGCTCTTCTCCTGACAAACGAGGCCGATGTCCGCTACTTTTCCGGCTTCCGCACCCTGTTCTGGCAGAGCCCGACCCGGCCGTGGTTCCTGGTCGTGCCCAAAGAGGGAAAACCCGTTGCCGTTATCCCGGAGATCGGCGCAAACCTGATGGCCTCCACCTGGCTGGACGATATCCGGACCTTTTCCTCCCCCCATGAAACCGACGACGGCATTGCCCTTCTGATAGCGCTGCTGAAGAAGACGGACAGGATCGGCCTGCCCATGGGTCGCGAAACCAAACTGCGCATGCCGCTGAACGATTTCAAACGCCTGAAAAGCGAACTGCCCCTGACCGACTGGATTGATGCCACGCCCCTGGTTCAGGGGCTTCGCATGGTGAAATCCGAGCTGGAGATCGAAACCATTGCGGACATCTGCCGGATCGCGTCGGATGGTTTCGGCAATGCGGCCGACCTGTTTCAAGAAGGACAAACACTCAAGGAAGCTTTCCGCGCGTTCCGGATCGAACTGCTGCAACAGGGTGCGGATGACGTGCCCTATCTCGTCGGCGGCGCGGGGCAGGACGGGTACGTGGATGTGATTTCACCGCCGAACGACCGGCAGCTTGCCGCGGGCGATGTGCTGATGCTCGACACCGGTGCCACCCTGAACGGCTATTTTTGCGATTTCGACCGCAATTTCGCGATCGGTCACGCAAGCGAAGCGGCCAGAACGGCCTATTCGACCCTGTACGTGGCAACCGATGTCGCCATCGCCACGGCGCGGCCAGGCGTCACCTGCGCCGAACTGTTCCACGCCATGGCGGATGTCATCGGCACCACCGGTAGCGATGTCGGCCGCTTCGGCCATGGGCTCGGCATGCAGCTAACCGAGGCCCCGTCCCTGATCGATTTCGACGCGACCGTCCTGACCGAAGGCATGGTGATCACCCTGGAGCCGAGCATGGAAGTCGCGGACGGAAAGATCATGGTGCACGAGGAAAACATCGTGATCCGCGACGGACCGCCCACACTTCTGACCCGAAGGGCGCCGCCCGAACTGCCGGTCATCTAGAGTCAAATCAGGTCGACTTGCCAATGTCCTCCAGCCGCTTTTGCAGCGCCAGCTTGTCCAGTGATGTGATCGGCAGGTTGACGAAGATCGACAACCGGTTGTTCAGCATCCGGTAAGCCTCGGTAAAGGCGAGGCTCTTTTCCGTCTCGCTTCCTTCCGCCTTGACCGGATCGGGCACGCCCCAATGGGCTGTCATCGGCTGGCCAGGCCAGACCGGGCAGCTCTCGGCCGCCGCCTGATCGCACACGGTGAAGACGAAATCCATGGCAGGCGCACCGGGTTGCGCAAACTCGTCCCAGTTCTTGGAGCGCATCTCATCGGTCTTGTAATTCAGCTTCGCCAAAACCTGCAGGGTCTTGGGATTGACCTCGCCCGAGGGATGCGATCCGGCGGAATAGGCCTTGAACCGGCCCTGGCCGAGACGGTTCAGGATCGCTTCGGCCATGATGGACCGGGCGGAATTGCCCGTGCACAGGAACAGGACATTGTAGGTATGGTCGGTCATTTGATGTGTCCTTTGAAACCCCGGCCCGTCACAGGGCGCAGGCGACCTCCTCGATGACCTGCCGGCACAGGTCCGGCTGGCCGCCGCAGCAATCGGCCATGAGAAACCCGAGCAGGGCCCGGATGCCGTCATAGTCGGCGTAATAGCGAATGGTCCGGCCCTCACGTTCGTTGCGGATCAGGCCCGCGTTCAACAAAACGCTCAGGTTCGCCGACATTGTGTTCTGTCGAACTCCGAGAATCTCGCCGATTTCACCCGCCCCCATGCCCTCAGCTCCGCATTTGATCAGAAGCCGAAACACATCAAGCCGGGTCTGCTGGCTCAGGGCGGAAAAAGCATTCAGGGCGTTATTTGTATCCATATATCATGATGTATTGATATATTGTGACAATTTCAAGACAGCCCCCGCGACTATCGACAAACGCTCCAACCCGGCTATGGTTTCTCCATGACAGGATATCTTGCAGGCTACCGGGAAGGCCGGATCGAGGATGCGGATAGATCCAACTGGCAGGGTGATGGTCCGCGCCCGATCCGCTGGTCGACCTGGTATCCCGTAAAAGCCGGCCTGCCCGTCAGCGAACAGCTCGTCGGCAATCCGGACAGGCCAATCTTCACCAACGGACCGGTTGCAAGGGACGCTCCGCTTGACGAGAGCTCGCAGCAATTTCCGCTCGTGCTCCTGTCCCACGGCACCGGCGGCTCCGCTCTCAGTCTCGGCTGGCTCGGTGCCGGACTTGCACGGCACGGATATATCGTCATCGGCGCGAACCATCACGGCAACACGAGTGCGGAACCTTATCTGCCGGAAGGCTTCCTGTGCTGGTGGGAACGCATGCGCGATCTGAGCCTTCTTCTGGACTGGGCGGAGAACGACAGCCCCTTCTCCGGCCGCTTCGATCCGGAAAAGGTCTTTGCGGCCGGCATGTCGCTCGGCGGCTACACGGTGCTGGGATTGGCCGGCGCGGTGACCGACATGGAACGATTTGTTGCCTGGGCCACGCCTCGTCCCGGTCCGACCGGACCGCGGGAATTTCCCGATCTGGCGGACCGGCTGGACGATCTGAAGGCGACCTCGAAGCCTTTCGCCGCCTCCATGGCCCGCCAAGGGGATAATTACGAAGACGAAAGGATCAAGGCCGCCTTCGCGCTGGTACCCGCACCAACGGTCCGTGGCTTCACTCCGGAAAGCGTTGCAGCCATTGAAATTCCGGTCCTGATCCTCTGCGGCGATGCCGACCGGGAGGCTCCGGCAGAAGTATGCGCCGTCTGGCTCGGCCGGCAAAACCCGTCCTTCGATGTGGAGATACTGACCGGGAATATCGGCCACTATGTCTTTTTGAGCGAAGCGACGGAAACCGGCCGGATCGACGCGCCCGATATCTGCCTCGATCCGCCCGATGTGGACCGGGCTGTCATTCACAAAACCTGCGTTGAAAAGGCCCTCCGGCTTTTCTCCGGTTGACAATTTCCCGGTTCCGGGCAAAAACCGGCTCGTTTCGTACTTACTGGAGCAATGGCATGGTCCGGCACTTCGCCGACATCGCGAAAAAGCCGACGACGGTTTCGACCGGCGCCGCTTTTGCCTGCGCGACCGCTGCTCCGACAACCACCGTCAAACCGACTACGAAAACCACCGCTTAACGGTGCCGCTCGTCCCGCGCTCCCCGGGGATGGGGGGCGCTGAAAAGCCGGCTGGCCGGAGGATCGGCGAACCGGCGAAAGCGGGGAGACGGATGAGGAATTCAACATGGGTTACAAGATTGCAATCGCTGGCGCCACGGGCAATGTCGGCCGGGAAATGCTCGACATTCTGGCCGAGCGCGGCTTTCCGGCCGATGAAGTCGTCGCACTCGCCTCCCGCCGGTCCCAGGGCACCGAGGTTTCCTTCGGCGACCGGACGCTGAAGGTCCAGGCGCTGGAGAACTACGACTTCTCCGACACCGATATCTGCCTGATGTCCGCCGGAGGCTCTGTCGCAAAGGAATGGGGCCCGAAGATCGGCGCCAAGGGCTGTGTCGTGATCGACAACTCCTCCGCATGGCGCTACGACGCGGACGTGCCGCTGATCGTTCCGGAAGTGAACGCCGATGCGATCGTAGGCTTCACCAAAAAGAACATCATTGCCAATCCGAACTGCTCGACCGCCCAGCTCGTCGTCGCGCTGAAACCTCTGCATGACGCGGCGAAGATCAAACGCGTGGTCGTCTCCACCTACCAGTCGGTGTCCGGTGGCGGCAAAGACGCCATGGAAGAGCTGTTCAACCAGACCCGCGCGATCTTTGTGAACGACCCGATCGAGCCTGAAAAATTCACCAAGCGGATCGCCTTCAACGTCATCCCGCACATCGATGTCTTCATGGAAGACGGCTACACCAAGGAAGAATGGAAGGTGCTGGCCGAAACCAAGAAGATGCTCGACCCGGCGATCAAGGTGACCTGCACCGCCGTCCGCGTGCCGGTCTTCATCGGTCATTCGGAATCGGTCAACATCGAGTTCGAAAACGAGATCACCGCCGACGAGGCCCGCAACATCCTGCGCGAGGCGCCGGGATGCCTGGTCATCGACAAGCAGGAAGACGGCGGCTACATCACGCCGTACGAATGCGCCGGTGAAGACGCCACCTACATCTCCCGCATCCGCGAGGACGCGACGGTCGAAAACGGCCTGAACATCTGGGTGGTGTCGGACAACCTGCGAAAGGGTGCTGCCCTCAATACGGTGCAGATCGCCGAGGTTCTGGTGAACCGCGGCCTGATCCAGCCGAAGAAGGCCGCCGCCTGAGACAAGGCGCTGCACAATCGACAAGAGCCCGGCCGCCGCGCCGGGCTTTTTTTTGCCGCATCAGGCGATTTGGGAAGATTCGGCAATACACCGACCAAGGTGGCCCCTGCTCGTGATTGCAGCAAATGATAGGCTTTCAGTCCTTACAACTTGAGGAGGAAGCATCATGAAAACCTGGACCAAGCCTGCCATGGCAACCGTTGAAGCCGGCTTCGAGGTTTCTCGCTACGTACCGGCTGAAATCGGATCTTGCGGCCGCAAGAAGTAACTTCGGCAACACGGCCGGAAAAGCATCCGATGAAAATCAGGGTCCTCGGATCCGCGGCAGGCGGCGGGTTTCCGCAATGGAATTGCAACGCGCCGCTCAGCCGTGCCGTGCGCGCGGGGAAGCCGGGCTTTCTCGCCCGGACGCAATCCAGCATCGCCGCCAGTGCGGACGGCGCCGGCTGGGTTGTCTTCAACGCCTCGCCGGATATCCGCGAGCAGATCGCGGCAGCGCCCGACCTGCAGCCGCGTGCGGATGGGCCTTTGCGCCATACCCCGATCAAGGCGGTCGTGCTCACCAATGCGGACGTGGACCATATCGCGGGCCTTCTGTCGCTGCGCGAGCGCGAAGGATTTACGCTCTATGCAACCGAACGCGTGTTGAAGACGCTCGCCGAGAACAGCATTTTTCAGGTCCTCAATCCGGAGGTCGTCGAGCGGCGGGAACTGCCGCTGTCCGGAACGACCGACCTGGAAGGCCCGGACGGCCCGCTCGGACTGTCGGTGGAAACGTTCCCCGTCTCCGGCAAGGTCGCCCTGTTTCTTGAACAGGATACGGAAGCAAATTTCGGCACGGCGCCGGGAGATACCATCGGCATCATGCTGCGGCAAACCGCGAAGAACGGACCCTCGGGCCGGCTTTTCTACATCCCGGGCTGCGCGGCGGTGGACGATACCTTGCGGCAGCGGATCGACGGCGGCGATTGCCTGATGTTCGACGGAACCGTCTTCCACGATACGGAGATGGCGGACACCGGCGTCGGCACCAAGACCGGCGCGCGGATGGGACATCTGCAGATCGGAGGACCTGCCGGATCGATCGAGGCCCTGAAAGGCCTGGACCTGGGCCGGCGGATCTTCGTTCACATCAACAATACGAACCCGATCCTCGATCCCGGCTCCGAGGCGGCAATGGCCGTCCGGGCCGCCGGTTGGGAAGTCGGTTATGACGGAATGGAGGTCAGCCTGTGAACCCGACAGCAGCAACACATGCAGCCATTCAGCCCGATCACCCCATCGTAAGAAGCGGTGTCGAACCGACCGCAGCCGACAGGATCAGGCAGGCCGGACGGCTTCTTCCGCGTCCTGAATTCGAGGAAGCGCTGCGCACGGCCGGCTTCGCGCGCTATCACATCCATCATCCCTTCCACAAACGGATGAACGCGGGCGAGCTGACGAGGGAACAACTGCAGGCCTGGGCGCTGAACCGCTACTGCTATCAGGCGGCGATCCCGAAGAAGGATGCAATCATCCTGTCCCGCTCCGAAGACCCGGTGTTCCGCCGGGAATGGCGCAAGCGTATTGTCGACCACGACGGCGAAGACGGCGGCGAACTGGATGGCGGCATCAAGCGCTGGCTGAAACTCGCCGAAGATCTCGAGCTTGACGTCGACATGGTAAGAGAACGCCGCTATGCCCTGCCGGCAACCCGGTATGCGGTCGGGGCCTATCTCGATCTGGTGTCGTCCTCCTCCCTTCTGGTCGCCGTCGCCTCGTCGCTGACCGAACTCTTTTCGCCGATTGCCATCGGCGAACGGGTGCCGGCCATGCTGGCGCGCTACGATTACATAACCGAAGACACGCTGGCCTATTTCAAGCCGCGGCTCCATCAGGCCCCGCGCGATGCGGAACATGCGCTGTCGCTGGTCTTCGAATGGGCGGACACGCCGGACAAGCAGGCCGACGCCATCGACGCCCTCTTCGCCAAATGCGATATCCTCTGGGCCATGCTGGATGCGCTGCATCATGCCTATGTGACACCGGGCAATATCCCGCCAGGCGCCTTCCAGCCTCCTGCTGTGGTCTGACCGAAATGCCGGCCCGTACCCGCCATATCGTGACCAACATCAGCCAGCCGGGGTTTCCCGCTTATGTGAGGCTCCAATTCGACGAACTGCGGGACCGCTGGGCCCTGCTTGCGCCGGAAAAGGTCTATTGGCCGGATGACATCAGCGTCGCGATCCTGAGCCGCTGCACCGGCACGGCAACCGTGTCGGAAATCATTCTGGACCTGGCGGAGGACTATCAGGCCCCGGTCGAAGAGATCGGCCCGGATGTCCGGGATTTCCTGCAGGAATGGTCCGACAGGCTCGTCATCCAATACGGCTTGGAGCGGACATGACCGAACCCGTGGGACCGGCCCTTGGAATGCTGGCCGAGCTGACCCACCGCTGCCCGCTGCAATGCGGATATTGTTCCAACCCGCTCGAACTCCTGAAAGCCGATAAGGAACTGGAAACGGAGGCCTGGCGCGATGCCTTCGAACAGGCAGCCGATCTCGGCATTCTCCAGGTGCATCTGTCCGGTGGCGAACCGACCCTGCGCCGGGATCTGGAAAACCTCGTCGTCGGCCTGGCCGCGCGCGGTGTCTACACCAATCTGATCACCGCCGCGGTGACCTTGAGCCGGGAACGGATCAACCGCCTGGCGGAAGCCGGCCTGGACCATGTCCAGATCAGCTTTCAGGGCGCCCGGCCGGAGACGACCGAACGCATCGGCTATTACAGGAACGCCCATGAAAAAAAACGCCAGGCGGCCGGATGGGTGAGAGACACAGGCCTGCCGCTCACGATCAACGCGCCGATCCACAAGCTCAACATCGACGAGGTTCCCGAATTCGTTGATCTCGCCCTGGAACTCGGTGCACAGCGGCTGGAAATCGCCAATGTGCAATATTACGGCTGGGCCTATCTCAACCGGTCCGCGCTCATGCCCGGCTACGACGCCGTCCTGCGCCAGATCGACTTTGTCGAAAAGGTCCGGGAAGACCTCACCGGCATCCTCAATATCGATTTCGTAACGCCGGATTATTATGCGGATTACCCCAAACCCTGCATGGGCGGCTGGGGGGCTGATGCCTTCGTGGTCACGCCCGACGGCAAGGTTCTGCCGTGTCACGCGGCCCAGTCGATCCCCTCGCTGAGCTTCGACAGCATCACCGAAAAACCGCTGAAGGACATCTGGGAAAAATCCGAGGCCTTCAATCGCTATCGCGGTTTCGACTGGATGCCCGAGCCCTGCCGGTCATGCGAGCGCCGGGACATTGATTTCGGCGGCTGCCGATGCCAGGCCCTCGCCCTGACCGGCGATGCCGCGGCAACCGATCCGACCTGCATCAAGTCGCCCTTTCACGACGACCTGCGCTGGCTGCCGCCGGAACAACCGATCCAAAAAAGGATCATCGGCCGCGAAAAGGCCGACGCATAGGCCGACAGGATCGTTCAACAGGAACCGGACTATTGCGCGGCTTCGACCGGAGCGGCAACTTCGAACTTCTCCGTTTCCGGATCCATCACCCGAAGCTCGGCGGAGCCGATATCGAACCACGCGCCGTGGATCTGCAGCGCATTGTTGTGCAGCGCCTCTTCCACGAACGGAAACGTCCTCAGGTTCTTCAGCGACTGACGCACGCCCGCAAATTCCATGGCGAGCTGCGGATCGTCCAGCCTGTCGACCGGCATGCAGGCCATGGCGATGGCAGCCGGCTCCAGAAGCTTGATCCAGCGGCCGATGAAATCGCCGCGCAGCGACGGGACGTTGGCGTTTTCCCGGAACGCCTGGACCCCGCCGCATTTGGCATGGCCCATGATCACGATGTGCCTCACCTTGAGGGCACGCACCGCATATTCGATTGCGGCACTCGTGCCGTGCTGACCATCGGTCGCCTCATAGGGCGGCACCAGATTGGCGACGTTTCTCATGACGAAAAGTTCGCCAGGGCCGGCATGAAAGATCCCCTCCGGTGTCACCCGGCTGTCGCAACAGGAAATCACCATCACGTCCGGCTGCTGGCCGTAGACCGCCAGATGCTCATGGGTCTCCCTGTGACGGACAAACCCCTTCTGCAGATACTGGCCATAGCCTTCGATCAACCCGACGGGAAACGCGGACGTCATGATCCCTCGCATACAGATTATTCCTGAAGGACCTATACAGGGAAACGGGCGCGGATGCATAGGGCACATCCCCGCTCGTATCATGTGAAAACGGAGGGGTCGGAGCCTTTGGAGCGGGTCGCTCTAAGTGGCGACATTCACCGAGTGGTGCTCGATCTCTCCACCGTGATCCTCATAGGCATTCCGCACGGTTTCCGCCGCGCATCTGTCATGGATACTGGTGACCACCGTGGAGGCGAGCGGCTTTGCTTTCGGATCGAGCACGTTCTGCGCCGCCGCCGTGTAGGCGGCAACTCCGTCGAGCGAGTGGTCCTCGTGATGATGGGAGTCGACCAGAACCGCGGGCTCCTCGGCGAGAGCTTCGGTCTCGTCTTGATGGCGCTGTGCGTCGGACTCGCTACTGTTTCCACGGTTGTCGCCCTGACCTTTGGAGTCCCGGTCGGGGGCGTATTCCGTCGCATGCGCCACGACATTGGCCGCAGGCGGCCTTTCAACTGTCGATGGCATATCGGCCTCCTGGCCTTTTCCTCACAATACCGCCTTCTGGCAGCAACGAGGAAAAGTTTGGCAAGAAAGAGTTAACAAACCTTTACGACAGGTTAAGAGCCGATACCAGACCGGCACAAGCATTTTCGTCAACACACAAGAAAAAAGCGGGCCGAAGCCCGCTTTTAAAGAGGAAAAGCTGTGCGAAGATCAGGCGCTTGCCTTGTTCGCGGCCCGTTCCGCGCGCTTGCGCTCGTGCGGGTCGAGCATCGCCTTGCGCAAGCGGATCGAGTCTGGTGTGACTTCGACCAGCTCGTCGTCGGCAATGTAGGAGAGTGCTGCTTCCAGCGTCAGACGGATCGGCGTGGTCAGCTTGACCGCGTCGTCCTTGCCCGCAGAGCGAATGTTCGTGAGCTGCTTGCCCTTGAGGACATTGACCTCGAGATCGTTGCCGCGGGTGTGTTCGCCGATGATCATGCCCGGATAAACCTTGGTGCCCGGATCGATCATCATCGGACCCCGGTCTTCCAGGTTGAAGAGCGCATAGGCGACAGCCTCGCCGGTTCCGTTGGAGAGCAGGACGCCGGTGTGCCGGCCCTGGATCGGCCCTTTGTAGGGCTCGTAGCCGTGGAACAGGCGGTTGAAGATCGCGGACCCGCGCGTGTCCGACATGAGTTCGGACTGATAGCCGATGAGGCCGCGGGTCGGCGCATTGAAGACGAGACGCGTGCGCCCGCCGCCGGACGGCTTCATTTCCAGAAGATCGGCCTTGCGCTCCTGCAGCTTCTGGACGACCGCCCCGGAATATTCCTCATCGACGTCGATGATGACTTCCTCGATCGGCTCCAGCCGATTGCCGGCATCGTCGAACTGATAGACGACGCGCGGACGGCCGACGCCAAGCTCGAAGCCTTCACGGCGCATGTTTTCGATCAGGATCGCCAGCAGCAGTTCGCCACGGCCGGAAACGACGAACGCATCGGGCTCATCAGTGTCTTCCACCTTGAGCGCCACATTGCCTTCCGCTTCCTTCATCAGTCGCTCGCGGATCACGCGCGACTGCACCTTGGTGCCTTCGGTCCCGGCAAGCGGGCTGTCGTTCACGCGGAAGGTCATGGAGAGCGTCGGCGGATCGATCGGCTGCGCCTGCAGCGGTTCGGCCACTTCCGGCGCGCACAGGGTGTCGGCGACGGTGGCCTTGGTCATGCCTGCGATCGCGACGATGTCGCCTGCCTCGCCTTTTTCGATCGCCTGGCGTTCCAGGCCGCGGAAGGCCAGGATCTTCGAGACGCGGCCGGTTTCAAGCACTTTGCCATCGCGGGAAAGGGCCTTCAGCGGCATGTTCGGAATGGCCGTGCCGGACACGATCCGGCCGGTCAGAATCCGGCCGAGGAACGGATCGGCTTCGATCGTGGTCGCCAGCATGCGGAATGCGCCCGGCTCGGAAGCCGGAGCCGCGACCTTGTCAAGGACCATATCGAACAGCGGATCCATGTTGTCCTTCGGCCCTTCCGGGTCGGTCGCCATCCATTCCTGCTTGGCGGAACCGTAGAGAACCGGGAAATCGAGCTGGTCCTCATTCGCATCCAGGGCGGCGAACAGGTCGAACACCTCGTCCAGAACCTCATCGGCACGCTGTTCCGGCTTGTCGATCTTGTTGATGGCGACGATCGGCTTCAGGCCGAGCTTCAGCGCCTTGCCGAGCACGAATTTCGTCTGCGGCATCGGGCCCTCTGCTGCATCGACCAGCAGGATCACCCCGTCGACCATGTGCAGGATACGCTCCACCTCGCCGCCGAAATCGGCGTGGCCGGGGGTGTCCACGATGTTGATGCGGGTGTCTTTCCAGACCAGGGAGGTGACCTTGGCCAGGATGGTGATGCCGCGTTCACGCTCGATGTCGTTGGAGTCCATCATGCGCTCTTCGGTCCGCTGGTTGTCGCGGAAAGCGCCGGACTGCTTCAGCAGCACGTCGATCAGGGTTGTCTTGCCATGGTCGACGTGTGCGATGATGGCGATGTTGCGCAAGTTCATTTAAGGCTCCAAAAGACACAGCGGGCCCAGATGGACCCGCATGTCATGTCTTGGCTATTCAGTTTTCGCTGTTTGGCCAGGGTGGCTGAAATTTGCGCCCTATATAGTGCGAACCGCCCGGTTGTGCAATGCAGTAACGCTGCGGCTCGCTTGACAAGCAAGGGTCCACGGCGCATATCCATAAGGATTCCTTACTAAAGGTGCTATTATGAACCTCACCGCCCCCGACGGCGGCGCCAGTTTGATGATTGTCGATATTGCCAGGCTTCTTCGCCGCCGCTTCGAGGCTGCGCTGACGGAAATCGACACGGGTCTGACTGTTGCCGAAGCGCGTACGCTTGCCTTCATCTGGCGCAACCCGGGCCAGCGCCAGGCCGCATTGGCGGAGCGCATGTTCGTCGAACCCATGACCCTGGTCGGATATCTGGACTCCCTGGAAAAGGCCGGATTGGTCGTTCGCACTGTCGACCCGACGGACCGGCGCGCCAAGCTGATTACCCTGACCGACGAGGCAGACCCCATCCTGATCAAAATCGAGAAAGCCATCGACCACGTACACGCCGATGCGTTGGGCGGCGTGCCCCAGAGCGGCCGGGATGAGCTCGAGGCCCTGCTTGAAACGATGCGGGTCAACCTCCTGAATTCCGAAGCGGGTAGCTGAATGACGACCGTTGCTGCAGAACCAGCAATGAGCGCCCGCCGGACGACGATCCTGGGCGCTGCTCTCGTGGCCATCGGCCCGATCACCATGTCCCTCTACACACCGGCCATGCCGGAACTGGCCGTTGACTTCGGCACATCGGACGCGCTGGTCAAGCTGACCCTGACCACCTATTTCGCGGGCTTCGCGCTGACACAGTTGATCTGCGGGCCGCTCTCCGACGCCTATGGCCGCAAGCCTGTCGCCATTGTGTTCCTGGTGCTTTACCTCGCCTCCACGGTGCTGGCCACCCTGGCTCCGGATATCACCTGGATGCTGATTGCCCGCGCCTTGCAGGGCGTCGGCGCAGCCGTTGGCATTGCCGTGTCGCGGGCCATCGTCCGCGATCAGTACACCGGGCAGCATTCGGCGCGGATCATGAATACCATCGGCACCATGCTGGCGCTGGGACCGGCGATTTCCCCGACCATCGGCGGCATTATCCTGGAACTGTTCGGCTGGCGGGAAATCTTCATCTGCATGCTCCTCTACGGCACCGCCCTGCTGGCGTCGGTGGTCCTGTTTCAGCCGGAAACCAACGCTTTCAAGAACGTGTCGAACATTCACCCGGAACGGTTGGCGATCAACTACATGACCCTGCTGAGCGACCGGAAATTCATGGCTCCGAGCGTTCTGCTCGGCTTGTGTCTCGGCAACATCTACACAATGGCGACCGTCCTGCCCTTCGTGATGATCCATGACGTCGGCCTGACCCCGGCACAGTTCGGCGTCGGAATGATGCTGCAGTCCCTGTCCTTTATCGCCGGAACCTTGGTTACCGGCCGTCTTCTCAAGTATTTCGATGCCGAAAAACTGGTTCCGATCGGTATGGTGGGGATGCTTGCGGGCGCGGCCCTCATGGCGACCCTGCTGCGCCTTTATGAGCCGACCTACCTGATCGTCATGGGCCCGGTCGGCTTTTTCGCCTTTTCGGTCGCCTTCATCCTGCCGGCCACCTTCACCTCCGCCATGCGCGACTTTCCTCATATCGCCGGCGCCTCCTCGTCCATGATGGGCTTCATGCAGTTCGGCGGCGGGATCCTGGGCAGCCTGCTGATCGCCTCTCTGGGCAATCCGCTCTTCGGAATGTCGACGATCATTCCGGCCATGCCGTTTCTGGGCGTGATCCTTTATTTCCTTCTTCGGCTGAAGACCAAAGAAGTTCGCGCCGCGGCCGAATAGCCGGCAAGCGTATCGGCACTCTTCGCCGGCTCTGCTGCAATACCGTTCTTTCAGGCCGATTCGTCTTCTCACGGTAGGCCCGAAATTTGTGACAGCACGTCCTGCAGGGTCCGAGCCCATCGACATGCGGGCAGGCAGCCCTTCCCGGCCAGACCCGTTGGGCACCATCAGGATGGGAGCCCTGCGGAATGTGTAAATCCAGCGTGTCCTCGCCCTGCCCCTTGACCCCCTCCCCTTGAAGCGGCACACACGCGGAAAGACAAACAGGATCATAGCCTAAATGCCCCGATGTTCCGGCTATAAGGTGCCCTCAGCAAGCGAACGCGCCCAGGTGATGGGCATCCTGAATGTGACACCGGATTCCTTTTCCGACGGCGGTCTGCATTATGCTGCCGAACAAGCCGTCGCCCATGCCCGGACCATGAAGGCGGACGGCGCAGACATTCTGGATATCGGTGGCGAAAGCACCCGCCCAGGTTCCGAACCTGTCTCCCTGGACGACGAATGGTCCCGCATCGCCTATGTCCTAGAACAGATCGTGGAGCTTGGTCTGCCGGTCTCCATCGACACCTACAAGGCGGAGGTCGCGCGACGCGCGTGCGCGGCCGGCGCGCTGATTATCAACGATGTGTGGGGGCTGCAGAAGGATCCGGCCATGCCGGACGCCGCTGCAGAGACCGGCGCTCATGTGATCATGATGCACAACCGGACGAAAGCGGATGCGTCCATCGATATCATGGCCGACATCGACCGCTGGTTCGAGCGGTCCATGGAGCTCGCGGACAGGGCCGGCATCCCGAAAGACAAGCAGATCCTCGATCCCGGCTTCGGCTTCGGCAAGACCATGGACCAGAACTACGTGATCCTGAATCGGCTGGACCAGTTGAAGAAGCACGGCCTGCCGATCCTTGCCGGCGCGTCCCGGAAACGCATGATTGGCGCGGTTCTGGACGTGCCGACCGAAGACCGCCTTTACGGGTCGCTTGCCGTTCACCTGATCGCCGTGCAAAAAGGCGCGACAATCGTCCGGGCCCACGACGTCCGCCCCCATGCGGATGCGGTCCGGATTCTCCAGGCAACGCTGAACGAATCGGCAAATCGGAATTAGACAGAACATGATGACCCAGACACCGACCCGCGTTGCTCTCGGCCTCGGCTCCAATATGGGAAACTCCCGCGAGAACCTCGAGATGGCGGTGAGGCATCTGGATGCAACATCGGGCATTACCGTCGTTGCCCGCTCGTCCGTTTACCGGACGCCGCCCTGGGGCCCAATTCCTCAGGACGACTACTCCAACATGTGCATCACCATCGACACCGTGCTGAAGCCGCGGGCGCTTCTGGAACGTGGCCTGGCCATCGAAGCCCGGATGGGACGTATCCGCGATGAGCGTTGGGGACCGCGTCTGATCGATATCGACATCCTGCTCTACGGAACCGAAAAGATCGACAAGGATGGATTGATCGTCCCACACCCGCGCATGAGCGAACGTGCCTTCGTGCTGATACCACTCACCGAGATCTGGCCCGACGCGCCGCTCGGCGACGGCCGCACTGCGGCGCAGGCCCTGGAAACCTGTCCGGATAAGGACGGCGTGGTCAAACTGGACGACTAGGCCACGCCCAGAGCCCTGAAACCGGGGGCATGATCCGGCCTAGGTCTTCGACAATCCCATGAAACTGTCCATGTGAAAGCGCGCCTGTTCCGGCGATGGGCGAAAATCTGCGCCGACAGGACAGGCACGCCTGGCAAGGCATCCTGAAAAACACCGCTCGCCCTGCCCACTCGCCAAATGATCCCGACACCGCGGGACATCATAGCCTTCCGTCCCTGAAATCGCATTGACCGGACAAGCCGAAAGGCACGGTCTGTCGGCGCAGTCAGGGCAGGGCCCCGTAGACAGATTTTCAGTCAACGGCTCCAGAACGTCCGCCGACAGAAAAGCAGCGCGGAACCCGCTCCAGGGTCCATAAACGTCATGCGCCAGGACACCGAGCGGACTTGGGGAGAATCCACCCGTCTTCATCGCCCATTTTTGAAACGGATGGTACGGCGGACCGTCAAAGGGAAAGACAAGCGCCAACCCGCAGTCCTGAGCCACGTCGGACAGAACCCGCCGTGTGAAACGGTCAAGCGGATCCGGCGCGCCGTCTGTGAACTCGGGTGATTCGAAAAAAACGGGCCAGATCCCCGATCCGGTGCTGCCGACAAGGAACAGCGTTCGCGCGGGTGTTCCCGGGCAGATTTCAGGCACGGCGTCATCCGGTCCCGGTAAAAATCCGCCAAGCACCAGAAATCCGTTCCCTCGGCATCGGCCGATTATTTCATTCAAAAGGGTTAGGTCCATGTTCCGACTGCTCTTTTTTCGCCGAAATCGCGCCTGCCAGGTCATCCTGGTCCACTCCGGACAGGCATCCTTCCTGTTCTCCCGACGCGAAACCTTCAATTTCGACACTTACCCATTTGTGGCCAATTTGCCACGGCGCCCGGCAAGAAGCACAGAGAAAGAAAAAAAAACTGCAATCCAGAACCCGGCATATTGCTTCGGGAGCATCACCTGTGCTCAGTAACTTAACAAAATGTGAAAAAACCATCCGGGCTAGGGTCGTGATGAAAAGCTACGTACGCAGCATGCTCTTCGGAGCATTCATTCTGACGGGCGCGAGTTCGGTGGCGACTGCGGCGGATCTGGGCGGAAAGACGTCCGGCCTGACGAATGAAATTCGCGGTGGTGTTCTTTTTCATGACCTGATGAGCCGCGAAAACGGCGTCGACATCAATGCCGAAGTCCTGTTTCGCTGGGCAGCCCTCGATTTCACCATTCCCGGGCTTGGAACCAACGGGATGCTGCGTCCGCATATCGGCGGCAACCTGAACGTTTCCGGCGACACCAGCATGGTCTACGCAGGCTACACCCTGACGCTCGACCTGACCGACTGGATGTACATCGAAGGCAGCTTCGGCGGCATGGCCCATAACGGCAACACCAGCAAGACCACGTCGAACTCCCTGGCTCTCGGCTGTAATGTCATGTTCCGCGAATCCGGCTCTCTCGGCTTCCGGATCAATGAACGGGTCAATGTATCCGCGATGATCGAGCACTCCTCGAACAACGGCTACTGCTCGTCCAACAACGGCCTGACCAACGCCGGCGTCCGTCTCGGCTACGCGTTCTAAAAAATTTCTAAGCGAACAAACAAAAAGCCCGGCGGGATGTCCGCCGGGCTTTTTGTTTGCTGGACCGTAATCAGCCTCAGCCGAGGCGATCGCGCTTGGCCAGCGTCCGCAGGCGCAGGGCGTTCAGCTTGATGAAGCCGGCCGCATCCTTCTGGTCGTAGGCGCCCTGGTCGTCCTCGAAGGTGACCAGTTCTTCCGAGTAGAGCGAATAGGGCGACGCCCGGCCGACGACGATCACATTGCCCTTGTAGAGCTTCAGCTTCACGGTACCGGTGACATGCTCCTGGCTCTTGTCGATCAACGCCTGCAGCATTTCGCGTTCCGGCGAGAACCAGAAGCCGTTGTAGATCAGCTCCGCATAACGCGGCATCAGCTCGTCCTTGAGGTGGCCGGCACCGCGGTCGAGCGTGATCGATTCCATGGCCCGGTGAGCCGTCAGCAGAATGGTGCCGCCCGGCGTTTCGTAGACGCCACGGCTCTTCATGCCGACGAAGCGGTTTTCCACCATGTCGAGACGGCCGATGCCGTTGTCGCGACCGTAATCATTCAGTTTGGCGAACAAGGTCGCCGGCGACAGCTTTTCGCCGTTGAGAGAAACCGCGTCGCCCTTCTCGAACCCGATCTCGATTTCGGTGACCACGTCCGGCGCTTCGGTCGGATCCACCGTGCGCTGGTAGACATATGCCGGCGGCTCTTCGGCCGGATCTTCCAGCACCTTTCCTTCCGAAGAGGAGTGCAGCATGTTGGCATCGACGGAGAACGGCGCCTCTCCGCGCTTATCTTTCGGCACCGGGATCTGGTATTTTTCGGCGAAGTCGATCAGATCGGTCCGCGACTTGAACGTCCAGTCGCGCCAGGGGGCGATTACCTTGATGTCCGGGTTGAGCGCATAGGCCGACAGTTCGAAGCGAACCTGGTCGTTGCCCTTCCCCGTAGCGCCATGGGCGATCGCATCCGCGCCGGTTTCCTCGGCGATCTCGATCAGGCGCTTCGAAATCAGCGGCCGAGCAATCGAAGTGCCGAGCAGATAGACGCCTTCGTAGACCGCGTTGGCGCGGAACATCGGAAAGACGAAATCCCGGATGAACTCCTCGCGCAGGTCATCGATGTAGATTTCCTTGATACCGAGCATTTCGGCCTTGCGACGTGCCGGTTCCAGTTCCTCGCCCTGGCCAAGATCGGCGGTGAAGGTCACCACCTCGCAGCCGTATTCCGTCTGCAGCCATTTGAGGATGATGGAAGTGTCCAGCCCGCCGGAATAAGCCAGCACGACTTTTTTGATGTCACCATGCGCCATGTGTGAAAAGTCCGTTTGAGATCTTGGATACGGCCGTTTCGGGGCCTTTGGATTTGGCGCGCAATTTAGCTGGTAAATAGCCAAGCGCAAGGGCTTCCTGGCGTCTTTCCGATCCTGCTGTTGTGTCGGAAGGTCACGGGAATACCGCCCGGCAGGCGCAAGCCAACCTAGCCGGGCACCGTCTCCTGAAAATCCTCGGCTTTTTCGGCAGGTGCGTAGCGGGCCAGGATCATGTCGACGCTGTCCTCGATGACCGCTGCCATTTCGTCTCTGGTCGCCTGACGGTTGGCATAGATATTCGGAAAGAAGCCGCGCGATTTGATCAGCCCCATGAACTGCGTGGCGGCAAGCTTGGGATCGGGAACGTCGAGCTTGCCCTCCCTCGTCGCCTTCGCCATGAAGTCCTCCACGACGCTGAGCTTCGTCATGCGGGCGTCCATGTCTTCGGCCAGTTTCGGATCGCGGATCGTTTCGCTCATGACCATGCGCGCCATGTTCATGAAGCAGGGGCTGGTCAGAAGATCTCCTTCCGCCCAGCCGAGGCGCAGAAGCGCATCGCGGATCGGCAGACCCGGATCATAGGGGACCTCCATCGCCGCATTGAACTGATCTGCAAGGCACTGGTTGATCGCCTTGAACAGCTCTTCCTTGCTTTCGAAATGATTGTAGACCGTCCGCTTGGAGACCTGCGCCCTTTCCGAAATCCGGTCCATGCTGGCTCCGGCAAAGCCGCGTTCCTGAAATTCGGCAATCGCCGCTTCCAGGATCTGTTTCTTTTTTCGCGCCGTGACGGACATTTTCAATTCTTCGGACATGACCCTTTCATCCCAAAAAACGTGCCCTATGTAAACTTGGACGTTTACATATGCCGCATCTAGAGAATAAACTACACGGTGTAGTTTACTTTCTTCACCCAAGCGACAAGCCAGGGGAGACTTTCCGGATGTCCATTACCCTCACCATCAACGGAGAGCCGCGCACGATCGACGCGGATCCCGAAACCCCGCTTTTGTGGGCGCTTCGCGACGAACTCGGCATGACGGGAACAAAATTCGGCTGCGGCATCGCCCAGTGCGGCGCCTGTACCGTCCATCTCGACGGCATGCCAATCCGTTCCTGTCAGACGTTTATCGAGGATGTCGGTGATGCCTCCATCACCACCATCGAAGGCATTGACGGCAAGGCAGCCAAGGCCGTCGAGGCCGCCTGGCAGGAACTGGAGGTGCCCCAGTGCGGCTACTGCCAGTCCGGCCAGATCATGGCGGCGACGGCTCTTCTCGCCGAAACGCCCAAGCCGACCGATGAGGACATCGACGCGGCCATGGACGGCAACGTCTGCCGCTGCGCCACCTATGCCCGGATCCGCCAGGCGATCCACGTCGCCGCCGACAAGATGGAGGCCTGATCCATGTTGCATATGCTTGAACAACCGCTTCAGTCGACGGCCCCGAGCCGCCGTACCTTCCTGAAACTGTCCGCAGGTGCCGCCGGCGGCCTGATGCTCGCCCTGCGTATGCCCGGGTCCGCCCGCGCGGCTGGCGGCGATGCCTCCTTCGTCCAGCCCTTCGTCCACATTCGGCCCGACAACACGGTCGTCGTCCTGAACAAGCACCAGGACATGGGCCAGGGCAACGCCACGGGACTCGCAACCCTGGTTGCCGAAGAACTGGACGCCGATGCGGCACAGGTCACGACCGAGTTCGCCCCGGCGAACACCGCCGTCTACAAGAACCTCGCCTTCGGCGCGCAGGGAACGGGCGGATCCACCGCGATTGCCAATTCTTTCATGCAGTACCGCCAGGCGGGTGCCGCCGCGCGGGCCATGCTCGTTGCCGCCGCAGCCGAGGACTGGGGCGTCCCCGCCTCCGAAGTCACCGTCGAAAAAGGCGTCGTCTCCCATTCAAGCGGAAAGTCCGCGACCTTCGGCGATCTGGCGGGCCTTGCCGCCAAGCAGGAAGTGCCGGGCGAACCGGTTCTGAAGAAGCCGGAAGACTGGATCTATATCGGCAAGGAGTTCCCGCGCGTGGATGCCGCGGGCAAGTCCCGTGGCTCCATCGGCTTCTTCGGCATGGACCATCAGGCTGACAACATGCTCGTCGCCGTTCTCGCCCGCCCGCCGAAATTCGGCGCGGTCGCGACCGGCTTCGACGACACGGAAGCCCGCAAGGTGAAGGGCGTGGTCGACGTCGTCTCCGTGCCCAGCGGCGTGGCGGTTCTGGCGACCTCGACCTGGCCGGCCATCAAGGCGTGCGACCTTCTGGACGTCACTTGGGACGATGCCAAGGCCGAAACGCGTGGAACGGCGGAAATGGCCAAGGAACTTGCCGCGATGACGGCCCAAAAGGGCCTACCCGTCGCAAAAGGCCACGGAGATCCGGAAGCAGCAATCGCAAGTGCCGCCAAGGTCATCGAAGTGGATTACAGCTTTCCCTTCCTGGCCCACGCGCCGATGGAACCGCTCGACATCACGGTTCTCTTCGACGGCAAGAGCGCCACGTTTTGGACCGGGTCCCAGTTCCAGACGGTGGACCAGATGGTCGCCGGCACCGTGCTCGGCCTGACCCCGGACAAGGTGGCGATCAACACCACCTGGGGCGGCGGCTCCTTCGGCCGGCGCGCTCAGCCTGACAGCCACTACTTCGCCGAGGCCGCCCTGATCGCCAAGGCCCGACTCGATGCCGGTCACGCGGCCCAGCCGATCAAGGTCGTCTGGACCCGCGAGGACGATATCAAGGGCGGCTACTACCGGCCCATGGTCGCCCACAAGGCCCGCGTCGGTCTCGATGAGAACGGCAACGTGGTCGGCTGGCATCATCGGGTCGCTTCCAAGTCGATCATGATCGGCACGTCTTTCGAGCCGTTCGCGGTCAAGGACGGGGTAGATGCCACGTCGGTCGAAGGGGTGGACGAACTGCCCTACGAGATGCCTGCGTTCCAGGCCGAGGTCCATAACGCGAAAACGCCGGTTCCGGTGCTTTGGTGGCGCTCGGTCGGCCATACGCACACCGGCTATGTGGCCGAGACCATGATCGACCGTCTGGCCAAGGAAGCCGGCGAGGATCCCCTCGACTACCGCCTGAAGCGGATCAAGAAGGATCAGCGCTATGCCGGTGTCCTGAAACTCGCCGCCGAAAAGGCCGGCTGGAAAGACCCGCTGCCGGACGGCCGTTATCGCGGCATTGCCGTGGTAAAGTCCTTCAACTCCTACGTCGCGGAAGTGGCGGAAATCTCCTTCCGCGACGACGGCACGGTGAAGGTGGAAAAGGTCGTCTGCGCCGTCGACTGCGGCATTCCGGTCAACCCGAAGAACATCGAAGCCCAGATGCAGGGCGGCATCGGCTACGGTCTCGGGGCCATCCTGCGCAATGAAATCACCATGACCGACGGCGTCGTCGACCAGGAGAACTTCGACACCTACCTGCCGATCCGCATGACCGACATGCCGGACATCGAGGTTCACATCGTGCCCTCGACGGAAGCGCCCACCGGCGTTGGCGAACCCGGCACCCCGCCCATCGGCCCGGCTGTTGCAAATGCCATCGCGGCCGCCAAGGGCGAATGGTACACCGAGCTGCCGCTGTCGAAACACGGCCTGGCTTAACGGGCCTCACCGGAGAAACGGTAAGGGCCGCCCCCACGGGCGGCCCGATTCTTTGGCAAAGCCATACCGCTCGCTCCCGTCTTCCCCCTTGAGGGGGAGATGTCCGCGCCTGCGGACAGAGGGGGGTGTTCGGCCTCGCGAATAGACGCTTGTGTATGAAGCCAGGGCTGTTACCTCCCCCCTCTGTCACCAAAGGTGACATCTCTCTCAAGGGGGGGGGGGGGGGGGGGGGGGGGGGGGGGGAGACGGGCGCACGGAGCTTGGTTGTCATCAAACTCCGGGTTGCCCGTCCGGCAGCCCTTTCGCCATCAACCTTCAGACGTCTCAGCTTTCCCGCCAGCGCACCACCGCGGCAGTGACCAGACCGAACAGCAGGTGGCCGACAAGCGACGCCCAGGTCAGGGTGATGAAGCCGAGAAACGGCGGCAGGCCGGCAAAGATATGCGCCATGATGTAGAGCGCAAAGATCCACAAGCCGACACCGAAGCCGAGGCCGACGATCCACCACGGCAGGAACGGCGTGACGACCCGCGCCATCGGTCGGGCGATGACCAGGTAGCCGAGCGGATAGAACACCACACCGACGATGCCGTGGATCAGTTCCGCAAGGAACTTGCTCTTCAGGCCGAACACAGACTGCACCAGCGCTGCCGGTTCCAAAGGCCCACCGACCCAGAACGGCGTGATCCCGCGCGCCCAGATTTCCCAGGTCAGGTCAGCGGCAATCCCGGCAAGGATGGCCGTGACCAGCGTCGCAATGGTCAGCGGTGGAAAGAGCGAAGACGAACGGCTGGCGTGCGCCACATATGAACTATTCATTTGAAAATCCCGAAAGGCGATGATCCGCGATATGCCGGATGATAGCCCCCGGCACCCATGGAGATGGTCCGGCAACCGGCTCCGTTCAAATCAAGCCTTGTTCAGCAGAATGTGGCCTCAGATCACGAAAAAGAAAGGGGTTTCGTGATCGGTCGGCCGCCCGAGAGCATCCTGCGTTCAGGCTCTCGTCCACGGGCCGGCAAGGACCGATCAACAAACTCAATCGAAAACGTCGGCGCTAACGGGTGCCTGCATGAACACCTGGTACCGCCTTGCGAACAGGCCGTAGGCAAATCCGCCGGCAGTCCCACCAAGACAGGCTCCGAATATATCGATCAGATAGGACGATATCGACCACAAAGCACTGGCACCCCACCCGCCTGGCGGCGTTCCACGGAAAATGAGTACCCCCACAAAGGCCGCCGCCAATCCGCAGCCTGAGAAATATTTGAGGCTCCGATACCCACGCCTCACCCCCACGATCAAAGCGATCACAAATCCCGGCCAAGCGCTGAAGGTCATGAACACGGCAACAACAAATGCACCAACAAAATAAAGGTTCAAAAAATAGGGAAAAATTCCACCCCGCTCAGCCGCAACACCAGGGGAGGAAACAGCTTCCTTGAGGGCAATCGGCGCAACGGCAACCACCGCGGCAACGAGAACCGCGATGACATACCCGAGCAGGGCCCACAGCAGCTCCTGATACAGGCTCCGCTGCACCGCTCAGGCTCCGGCCGCTGCCTCGCGGTCCTTCTTGCGCATGCGCTCAGACGCCGACTTGAGCTGGCCGCAGGCGGCGAAGATGTCGCGGCCGCGTGGCGTGCGGATTGGAGAGGCATAGCCCGCCCGGTTGACGATATCGGCGAATTCCTCGATCTGCTCCCAGTCGGAGCATTCATACTCGGACCCCGGCCAGGGATTGAACGGAATCAGGTTGATCTTGGCCGGAATGCCCTTCAGCAGCCGCACCAGATCGAGCGCATCCTGGTTGCTGTCGTTGACGCCCTTCAGCATCACATATTCGAAGGTGATGCGCTTGGCGTTCGACAGTCCCGGATAGGCCCGGCAGGCGTCAAGCAGGTCCTTGATCGGCCATTTCTTGTTGATCGGCACCAGCACGTCGCGCAGATCGTCGCGCACGGCATGCAGCGAGATCGCCAGCATACACCCGATCTCCGCGCCGGCACGGGCGATTTCTGGCACCACGCCCGAGGTCGACAGGGTGATCCGGCGCTTGGAGAGCGACAGCCCATCGCCGTCCGATGCAATCAGCAGCGCCTTCTTGACGTTGTCGAAATTATAAAGCGGCTCGCCCATGCCCATCATGACGATATTGGACACCAGCCGGCCTTCCGACGGAACGATGGCACCCTGCGGCGTCGCCGCCTCCGGGAAGTCGCCCAACCGGTCACGGGCAATCAGGATCTGGGAGAGGATTTCTTCCGCCGTCAGGTTGCGCACCAGCTTCTGGGTGCCCGTGTGGCAGAAGGTGCAGGTCAGCGTGCAGCCCACCTGGGAGGAAATACACAGCGTTCCCCGGCCCTCTTCAGGAATATAGACGGTCTCGACCTCGACCGGCCGGCCGGCGCCGCGCGCCGGAAACCGGAACAGCCACTTGCGCGTGCCGTCGACGGAAATCTGTTCGGAGACGATCTCCGGTCGCGCAATCGAAAAGGCTTCGGCGAGCTTTGCCCTCAACTCCTTGGCGATATTGGTCATCAGCGCGAAATCGGAAACGCCACGCACATAGAGCCAGTGCCAGAGCTGGGACGCACGCATGCGCCGCTGCTTTTCCGGCACGCCGATCTCGCCCATCGCCTCTGCTAGCTCTTCGCGCGTCAGGCCGATCAGGGTCGGCTTGTCCTCCTCTGCGGACACAGAGGCCGGAATACCGGAAACCGTCGGCGCGTTCGGGTTTTCCCGCGCAATGTCGAGCGTTATCGCCATGTGTTGATCCGTTTTTCGTCCGCATTTCGGCGGACATTTGATCCTGGCACCAGGTCGAACCTGAATATAGGGTTCTTTTGCTGGATTTCAGCCGCCTGTCTGATCGGTTCGTCCGGCAGGTCCGGTCATTCCGGGCCGGAACTCCGGATGCGGTCAAAACCATATTAACGGCAAAAAATCAAGTTTCCCGGACCTTTCGGCCAACAAAAGCAAAAAGGACCGGTTGCCCGGCCCCTTCTGTCGATCATTCTCAGGCTTCCGCCTCAGCGGCAGGCGTCGGTGGCGCTTTTGATCGCCGCCGTCACACCGGACAGCGAGAATTTGTAGGTCGTCTTGGTTCCGCGGCTCGATTCCCCGTGAACGGTCATCTCGCGACCCGCCTTCATGGCTCCGACCAGCTGCGTTTCAATCGCAGCGTTGTCGACCCAGGCCCCGTCGTTGTTCGTGAACATCGAGAAAACCTTGCCGTCCACGTCGACAGACACCGTCGACTTGTTCTTCAAGGGGTAGCCGACCAGCAGGCTCGGTTCTTCCGAAACACCTTCCGCGGGGCGGCTGGTGATGAAGAAGAAGACGTCTCCATGGTTCCGGTCGCCCGGCAGCATCTGCGTCGGTTTCGTCAGCGCATAACAGACCTTCCCGCTGCCGCTTGCCATGACATAGGCTGCCCAGTCCTTATGCTGTTGCAGCAATGTCGGGGTCTGTGCGAAAGCCGCTGCACTCGAAAAAATTAGACCCGCGAGGGCCAAGATCAGCGTTTTTGCTTGCATCATCTCCACACCGTTTGGCTCGTGACAGTTGGTTTGCATTCTATTCAAATGCCATTCGGCATATAAATCTTGTTTTAATGATAACTTAAAGCCGGTTACGAAAGGGTTGAGAGCCCAAAATAACCTGCTTTGAAGGCATGACCCCGCATCGTCACGACCGGGGACAGGCTTTTTGGATAAATCGGGCATGAGTGTGGCAGGATTGCACCGAAACGGGCCGATTGGCTGGCACCACCGCATTTCAGGGCTTATCGCGCGCGGTCCGCGCGCAAGATTTATGCAAGACCATTCGGGATGCCCATGAGGACAATTTTATTAGCCGGTTTGTTGTCATGCGTCCTGCCGGCTCATGCCGCATCGCCGCTGCCGGACGGATTCGTCTATCTGCGCGACACGGTACCGGAGATTCGCCAGGATATCCGATATGCCGGGCAGCAGAACTTCATGCACCGGCCTCTCGCCGGCTATCGGGCAGCCGAATGTATTCTGACGGAAGCCGCGGCAAATGGCCTCCGCAAGGCAGCCAGACTGGCAAAGGCCCAGGGCTTCGACCTGATCGTTTTCGACTGTTACCGGCCGGCGCGCGCGGTCCGGGACATGGCCGACTGGAGCGCAGCCGGGGCGGAAACCGACGCCGCCTATTTCCCGCGAACACGGCGGGACCGGCTCATCGCGGAAGGCTATGTCGGCCGCAAAAGCGCCCATGCACGCGGCTCGACCGTCGATCTCGCCATGGTTCCGGCCGGAGGGACTGACGGCGGCCGGCATGCCCCGTCGCCCTGCAGCCGCCACGACCGGCACACCGCCGACTTCGGCACGGCCTTCGATTGCTTCCATCCCTTCAGCCGGACCGCGTCAAAAAACGTTTCTCCCGCCGCTCAGACCGCCCGGCGGAACCTCCTTGCCCTGATGGAAAAAGCCGGGTTCAGGAACTATCCGGCGGAGTGGTGGCATTTCACCTTGAAGAACGAGCCGTTTCCCCGGACCTCCTTCGACTTCCCGATAACCGAGCGATAGCCGGCAGAAACGTTAGAAAATCAGTCGGCAAACACGGGGATCAGCTCGGAAATCGCTGTGTCCTGGTATTTGGAGCCGTCATAGACGCCATCGATTCGCAGTTCCATCCAGGTCGCCGTGACCGGTCTTTGCAGGCGCTTGCGCAACACATTCATCGTATCGCTCAGCGGCAGGTCATAACTCGATCCGTCCGACAATTTGACCGTGGCGTTTCGAACGCGGCCGTTCTTGGCAAAAATGCTTCGGTTCTTGGTGTAGCCGTTGGTGATATCGATGCCGGCGAACCGGCGCTCGGAGCCGAATTTAATCAGGATGCGTTCGCCGGTGCCCGTCCCGCCGACACCTTCCACCCAGGCCGTCGCAGGATCGCCGTCGGTCAGGTTCCCGGGTCCGTAACGATTGCCGTATTGGGGATCGAGCACGGAGGAGGAACAATAGGTCAGTGGAGACCCGCCGACGGTTCGCGCCACGCAGGCCCCGCTGCGATAATCCGGCGGGTCCAGATGCGCCGGGGCGGTATTCACGACCACGATCTCTCCCTCGTCACCGGGCTCCGGCGCCGGCGGCTCATTCGCTGCAGCGGGAGCCCCCTCGCCGACAAGCTTCTGCCGCGCCGCACGGGCAATGTCCGCATAAAAGCCGTCGGAATAGCGGGATAAAAAGGCATCATAGGCGGCAACGGTTCCGATCTTTTCGGCCAGCGCGAAGGCACTTGCCGAGGAATCGCTGTCGGTGGCCGCCGGCGCGGTCGCAGTCGGAATGGTTGCAGGCGGGGTGGCCGGTGTCGGATTGACCGGTGTCGGGGATGTGCCTGCGAAGTAAAACTCGCCAATCAGGGCCTCGTTGACCCAGGGAAGCTGGCGCTTGCCGGTCTCATCGTAGACCGCCCCGCGGACCTTGCCCATCATCTGGCGGATTTCGAGCCCCGGTTGGCGGATGTAATGCGCAAGGGCCGTGGTAAAGGGACTGTTCGCCCCGGTTCCGTCGGAGGCAACGTCGCCGGGCGCGGTCGCGAAGGCGATCATCGTGCCGGCCGTGCCCGCATCGAGCCGGGCAAGGCCCCTCGTCGTGCCACGCGTCAGGGAACGGGGCAGCGGATTGTTCCGGCAGGCGTCCAGGAACACCAGCTTCAGCCGTGCACCGGACGCATCCATGATTTCCAGCAGGTCCTCGGCGCGGACGGCTTGTCCCGGCAGGTCCGTCGAAGCCTCGACATCGACATCGATGGGCAGGAGCCAGTTGCGACCGCCCACCTGGACCCCGTGACCGGCATAGAACACCAACGCGATATCCGCATTCTGCGCGGCCCGCCCGAACTGGGTCAGCGCGTTCAGGAGCGCCCGCTGATCGCCGTCGATCACCTGTATGACGTCGAAGCCAAGACCGGCAAGCGTGCGCCCCATCAGCGCCGCATCGTTGGGCGGGTTCGGAAGGGCCGAGGCATGCCGATAGGCCCCGTTGCCGACGACAAGCGCAACCCGGTCAGCCGCGCCGGCAGGCGCCGTCACCGAATGCCCCAACAAACTCGCCAACATCAGACAGCAAAGACATACCAGGCGTCTCACCGACCCCACTCCGGCCTGTTCCCGTTGGGAATAGAAAATCCCGACGTTGCGGAAGATGCAAGATTCAATTCGACCTGCTGCCTCTCAGCCGGCCGCTCGCCAGGCCTGAACAGCCTCCTCGACCGCCTTCGTGCCGCTCGGACCTTTTTCCAGAGTCAGGATCCCACGTTTGCCGTTGTCGAAAAGCATCGGAATATCGATCCAACCGCGTTTTCGCAGCAGCCCCATGTTGCGTTCGAGTTCTTCGGTGAGGTTTGAAAGGGCGATCCAGAAATAGCCGTCCGAAACCTTTATCGAGGCCCCAATGAGGGCATCACCGCGGGCCTGCTCGGTCGGCTTCAAGACGAGGCCGGGCACGTTTTGCACGTCGCCCGAAGGAAAGCCGTTCGGCAAACTGTATTCGATCTCGATAAGATGGCTGGCAGGCAAGGAGTCGTCGTCGTTGGGTTTTACCCGTACATCGACCGAAACACCCCGCTCCGGGATGTTGATTTTCGCAGTCAAAATCGCCTGTTTTCGGCCGTTCAGATCGGTCTCTTCGGTCACTGCCCAGACCACGTCACCCTTCACCGCGGTTCCCGCATCGTTGGGGTCGTCACCTTCTTCATAAAGAATCGAGCGCTGCAATTTGACGGCGGTTTGCTGCGAACCGGAAGTTTCCGCATTTTCCGGCGTCTCGAGGGAGGCGATGACTGTCGAAACATCCGGCTTATTTTTCGGTGCGACCGTTTCCAGCGTTGCCAAGGGCACCGTATCAGTTTGAACCGGATGAGCCGCTTTTTCTTGCGTCTCCGGCGTACCGGACAGTGTTGTCAAGGACGGGGTGCCGTCGGCGGAAGCCGCTTCGCCGGAAGGCACTTCTGCGACAAGCATCTCACGAGCCGCCCTTGCACGGTCTGCATATAGACCTTCGGGAAACATCGAGAGAAAGGCATCATAGGCGGCAAGCGTGCCGAGCTTTTCCGTCAGCGTGAAGGCATTTGCCGACGCATCGTTGCCCTCAGAAGTCGGTGCGGCGGTCGTCTGCGACCTCCCCGCAAAATAAAACTCACCGATCAGGGCTTCATTGACCCACGGAAGCTGCCGCTCGCCGGTCTCCTCATAGACCGCCTTTCGAACTTTTCCCATCATCTGGCGGATTTCGAGCCCTGGCTGGCGGATGTAGCGCGCAAGGGCCGTGGTAAAGGGACTGTTCTTCCCCACCCCGTCGAAAGCGACATCTCCGGGGGCGGTCGCGAAGGCGATCATCGTGCCGGCAGTCCCCGCATCGAGCCGGGCAAGACCACCGGTCGCGCCGCGCGTCAGCGAACGAGGCAGCGGGTTGTTCCGGCAGGCATCCAGGAACACCAGTTTAAGCCGGGCGCCGGACGCATCCATGATATCCAGCAGATCTTCTGCCCGTATCGCCTGCCCCGGCAGATCCGTCGAAGCCTCCACGTTGACATCGACCGGCAACAGCCAGTTGCGCCCCGCTACCTGTACGGCATGCCCGGCGTAGAAGACCATCGCGATGTCCGCATCCCGGCTCGCGCGCCCGAACCGTATCAGGCCATCCAGCAACGCACGCTGATCGCCATCTATGACCTCGATGACATCAAAACCCAGGTCGGCGAGCGTGCGCCTCATCAAGGTCGCGTCATTCGGGGAATTGATAAGCTTGGGCAAATGCCGGTAGGCCCCGTTGCCGACAACAAGCGCAACGAGGTCTGTTGCTTTCGCGGATTCCGGGACGGCAAGCCCCAGGAAGCTCCCCAAAACCAAAACGCACAGGCTTAACAGCCTTCTCACCCCACTACTCCGGTCTGTTTCCGCTCGAAATAGAAAGACCCGGCATAATGGAAGATTCAAGTTTCAATTGCACTTGCGGTCCCTACCCGGAACCGAACGTCAGTTGCCCGGCACTCTCCGGCCTGTCCGCATTATCGGCCCGCCCTGCACATGTTTCGGCGGATCGCCGGCAGGTGCGCCCGCGGTGATGGACCGGTCCCGGTAGCGGCCCAGCGCCCGGTGGCGGTCGTACATGACGATGGCGCCCGCCATTGCCACATTGATGCAGAACTTGGTCGGGATCTTCACCACATGGTCGCAGCGCGCCAGCATTTCCGGCGACAGCGAGCCCCGTTCCGGACCGAGCACATAGGCTGCCTGCAGGGGATGTCCGAAGCTTGGCAGGTCGATGGCCTCGTCGGTCAGTTCGATCCCGACCAGCTGGCAGCCACGGGGCAGATCCATCGTATCGACGCTGTCCCAAGCGAAATAAGGCAGATGTCCCGGGCTCTTGGACGTGTCCGACGGCGGCGCCTTGCGGATCGTCTTGTCCGCATCGACGGTGAAAAAGAAGCTCGCCCCGAACGCATGCGCGGAGCGCATGAGCGTGCCAAGGTTCATCCGTTTCGAAAGCCCCTCCGCCCCGACCGCAAAATATCCGCGCATTCCTGGTTTCCGCCTCCTGTGAAGTGCGATCTAAATACCGGTCACCCCGGAAAATTCAACTGTCGCAAGGTTCGAATACGGTTAACGAAGCCTTTAAGCTGAAAAAAGGGCATGCTAACAACTAGGGTCCGGACCCTAATACATTGGTTTCAATTTCTTGAGAGTCTTCCACCCGTGAAAGCCTGCCTTTGCAAAGCCTTCGGGCCGCCGTCCTCCCTCGTCATCGAAGAAATAGCGACCCCGGCTCCGGAACCCGGCGATGTTCTGGTGCGGGTCAAGGCCTGCGCGCTGAACTTCTTCGACACGCTGATCATTCAGGACAAGTACCAGACCAAACCGGCCTTGCCCTTTTCCCCGTCAGCGGAATTTTCCGGTGTTGTCGAAGCCATCGGCGAAGGTGTGGAAGACGTGGCACCGGGCGACCGGGTCATGGGTTATCTCGGCTACGGTGCCGCCCGCGAACTGGTCATCACTTGTGAGGACCGGCTGGTCAAATTGCCCGACGAAGTTTCCTTCGAGGCGGCCGCCGGACTGACGGTGACCTACGGCACCACGCTTCATGCCTTTCGCGACCGCGCAAAGCTTCATGAAGGCGAAACGGTCGCCGTGCTGGGGGCGTCCGGCGGTGTTGGCCAGGCGGCCGTGGAAATCGCCACGATCATGGGCTGCCGGGTCATTGCCTGCGCCTCTTCCGATGAGAAACTCGCCTTTGCTAGAAGCCTCGGCGCGGCGGAGACCGTCAACTATTCCACGCAGCCGCTGAAGGAAACGCTGAAGGGCCTGACCAACGGCGAAGGCGTGGACGTGGTCTACGATCCCGTAGGCGGCGAGCTGGCCGAACAGGCCCTGCGCGCGACCGCCTGGGAAGGCCGTTTCCTGGTGATCGGCTTTGCCGCCGGGGAAATCCCGAAGATCCCGTTGAACCTCGTCCTTCTCAAGGGTTGCGATATCCGCGGCGTCTTCTGGGGCGAAGCCGTCGTGCGCGATCCGGAAGGCCATCAGGAAAACATGCGCCAGCTGCTGGAGTGGGTCGGCCAGGGGCGGCTCAATCCGCATATCCACGCGATCTATCCGCTGGAGGACATTTCCACCGCCCTGGAGGAAATCGCCGCCCGCAAGGTGCTCGGTAAGGTGATCGTCACGCCTTAGGAAAACTTCGCCCCGGCCGAATTCACGTTCTGGATCGCCTGACGATAAGCTTTCCCCTCGAACCGGAACGGCCCGAGGCGATCCAGAAGGTAGAATTGCTCGTGAAAATCGTTCTCATAAGCGAAATCATTCCAGATGAAATCTCCATCCGCCTTTGTGATCCTGACCGACACGACACCGCAGTCGTAGTCGCCACAGCAGGGACAGACATAGAGACCGACACGGCCATTCCGCGTGTCTCCCTCGCTTTCGCAAAGCAATAAGGCTCGTGTTGTGACGTTGATTGGATCCCGGCCGCTTTCCAGGCGCGGCACAAATCCAAATCCCCGACGTCCTATTTCCTCAAGAAGCGACTTTCCGGATACGATGAAATCCAAATGGCTTCCTCGTCCGGTTCGCACCTCTTTGAAGGTCAGTGTTTTCATCGCGTTCAGCCTGACAACTTGTCCTAAACGGAAAACTCCGCGATCACCGGTGCGTGGTCCGACGGCTTTTCCCAGCCGCGCGCGTCGCGCAGGACCTTGGTGCCCTTGATGGCGTCGGTCAGCGGCGGCGACACCCAGACATGGTCGAGACGGCGACCCTTGTCGGCAGCCGACCAGTCCTTCGCCCGGTAGCTCCACCACGTGTAGAGCTTTTCCTCCATCGGCGTGAACCGGCGCATGGCGTCGATCCAACCGCCGGATTCGCGGACGTTTTCGAACAATTCGGTCTCCACCGGCGTATGGCTAACCACCTTCAACAGCTTCTTGTGCGACCAGACATCTTCCTCGTAGGGCGCCACGTTGAGGTCGCCGACCAGCACGGCGGGCCGCGCGGTCTCCTCGCCCTTCAGCCAGTCCTTCATCTCGGCGAAGAAGTCGAGCTTGTGGCCGAACTTCGGATTGATCTCGCGATTCGGCTCGTCGCCCCCGGCCGGGATATAAAAATTATGCAGCCGCAGCGCCGATCCGTTGAACGGCACGTCGACGGCAATGTGACGGCTGTCTCCCATGGCGCAGAATTCGCGACGCTCGATGTTTTCCAGGGGCAGACGCGAGACGGTCGCAACCCCGTGGTAGCCCTTCTGGCCGTTGATCGCGATGTGCTCGTAGCCGGCCTTCCGAAAGGCGTTTTCAGGAAAATTGGCATCCGGACATTTCGTTTCCTGCAGGCACAGCACATCGGGCTGCACCTCCGCCAGCAATTTTTCCACGATCGGCATTCTGAGCCGGACGGAGTTGATGTTCCAGGTCACGATGGTCAGACGCTTGGGCATGGGAATCCTTATTCGAAGGGCAAATCGGCCAGTTGCCCTATTCATAGGGATTCGAAAGCCGCGCGCCTAGGGCCTTTCATGGCACGCTTCAGGCACCCTGTCGCAACAGGGTCAGGCAGGGTCATTCACCCTTCTCCACCCAATGGAAGACAGGCGATCTTGTTCACAATCTCGCGTTCTCCATATTCCGTTAGGAAAACTCGGTCATTTTAGGGTCGAGTTTTAGCATTTCCTTAATCAAACGAGCGCGCCGTGAGTTTTGTTTTCAGACGCCTTCTACCCGTTATCGCCCTGATTTTCCTGAGCTCCTGCTCGGCTTACGAGTTTCCGGACCCGACCCCGGAAGACTATGCCGTTCACGGCATCGATATTTCCCGCTGGCAAGGCGACGTGGACTGGGATGCGGTCCGCAAGGACGGCATTTCCTTCGCCTGGATCAAGGCAACCGAAGGCGGCGACCACTCCGATCCGCGCTTCCTGGACAACTGGTACGGCGCGAAGGCCGCCGGCCTGCCGCGCGGCGCCTATCATTTCTATTACTTCTGCCGGCCGGTGGAAGAACAGATTGCCTGGGTGCAGGAAACCGTCCCCGTCGACCCGACAGCCCTCCCGCTCGTGCTCGACATGGAGTGGAACGCCCATTCCAAGACCTGTCGGGAGCGGCCGGGCCGCGAGAAGATCCTGCGCGACATGAAAGCCTTTCTGGACGCCATGGAAAATCACTACGGCAAACGGCCGGTGATTTATTCCTCGGTCGATTTCCACCGCGACCGCCTCGTCGACGCCTTGCATGAAGAGCAGTTCTGGCTGCGTTCGGTCGCCGCCCATCCGAACCGGGTCTACGCGAAGCGGGAAGACTGGTACTTCTGGCAGTACACCGCCGAAGGCAAGGTCGACGGCATCCAGGGCGAAGTCGACCGGAACGTCTTCTTCGGCGCCAAGTCCCAGTTCAGGGACTGGTTGAACGGCAAGCTGAAACGATACTAGGAACTTCCCTGAAGACCGGGCCTAGCGAAGGAAGATCTGGTGGGCCAGATCCTTGCCGTTGCTCACCGTGACCTGTGTGAAGCCCATCAGTTTGCAGAAATCCAGGAAATTGTATTCGTACGGCTCCGAGGTCTGGGAAAAGAGCGGCGTTCCCCGCGCCATGGACGTGAGCGACGCCAGAAGAGCTCTCAGGCGAAAGAGCGTGTCGTACTGCCCGTCTCCGGTGGCCACGATGATCAGTTTTTCCAGGTGATCGCCCTTGGCGAACAGGTGGTAACCCGGCACGTGGTTCTGCTGAAACTGTTGCGCCGCCAGACCGACGACGAAAGCCGCCCGCGAACTTTCCGTCGCTTCCGCGTCCGGCGTGGTATTGGAGGCGTAGGTTTCCCGTGTTTGCGGTGACGGATAATAATAGCCGGCATGGGAATCGAAGCCCTGCGCTTGCACAGGCAGAACCGACAGCAAGACCGCGAAGACCAATGAGCCGGACACGACCGGCAATCTGAACAACTGACGCATGATTTCCCCCTGCACTCGGGGGGAGGTTAGCGTCTTGGTCCGCGATTATACAAACAGATTATATCGGTTACGGCTTCGGTCCGGCCATCACCAGAGACCAGAACACCTTGTGCTTTGCGTTCGGCGCATAGGCGGTCGCGATCCCGAGCCGTGTCGCCTTGTCGTCCAGCATGACCTTGTTGTGCTTGGGCGACTCCCGCCAGCCGGAAAAGGCCTCGGCCAGCGTTCGGTAACCGCCGCTGACGTTTTCGACCGCATACGTTTGGGGTTCGCCGATCGAGACCATGCGGGTTTCAAGCTGCTGTTTCTTCGGCAGCGACGCCCGGACATCCCCCGCCTTGGCCATGGCCTGCGCCTGGGACAGGGCGATGGCCGTCAACGCCGGATCGACCGTGACCGGCCCCAGCCCGTTGTTGGACCGGTACTGGGAAATCATCTGCGCGGCGGTCTGCTGATCGACAGACGCATCCACGCGCGCCATGCTCTTGTAGAAGGCGGGCGTCTCCGTCTCCGAGACACAGGCAGACAGCAGAAGGGCAGCCACACCGGCCAGGCCGATTCGCTTTACCGATCCCGCCAACATCTTGAATGCATTCATGAACTTCGCTCTGCCTGAAAGTGTTCCCGGATAAGGCGGGCCAATCCTGAACCAGCAATTACCGCCGAACAAAGCTTATTTGAGGCGAAGCACGGGATATGCGGGAAAAAGCGGCGCAGTTGAGGTTGGTGTGCGGGCCGGAGCGCTGCGACCTCCCACGGTTGTCATCCCAACCTGCACACGGATAACAACGGAGAATGGGGCAAGGCTGCACCTCCTCCGCAGCTGTCACACCCGGCTCGATCGGGGGTCCAATCCACCTCTCTACAAATTCGGACGGCGGGAAGATGCTCACCTGAGCTGAATACGCCGCATTCAAACCACACTTGCTCTGGAAGTGATTGGATCCCCGATCAAGTCGGGGATGACGCCCGGAGCAAGGACCAAGTCGGTCAACCAGCCCCAAAACGAAACCAGCCCGCCGAGGCGGGCTGGTTGGTGTGGCCTGCCGCGAGAGGCAGGCCCGGGCGGCTCAAGCAAGGCTTGAGCCCCTGGGAGCCGTGAAATCAGCAATCAACTCTTGGCCGCGTCGAGCACGTCCTCGAAGGTGCGCAGACCCGTTGTCGGCGCGTTCACCAGCACCGCCATGTTGCCCGGCGCGTGCTCGTTCTTCCACATCTTGGTGTGCGCCTTCGGGATCTGCGCCCACGGGAAGACCTCGCTCATGCACGGATCGATCCGGCGCTCGATCATCAGCTTGTTGGCGGCGGACGCCTGCTTCAGATGGGCGAAGTGCGATCCCTGGATACGCTTCTGGTGCATCCAGACGTAACGGGCATCGAAGGTGATGTTGAAGCCGGTGGTGCCGGCGCAGAACGCCACCATGCCGCCGCGCTTGACCACGAAGGTGGAGACCGGGAAGGTTGCCTCGCCCGGATGCTCGAACACCATGTCGACGTTGACGCCCTTGCCGGTGATGTCCCAGATCGCCTTGCCGAACTTGCGCACCTCGTTGAACCAGGTCTTGTATTCTTCCGAATTGACCTTCGGCAGCTGGCCCCAGCAACTGAAGTCCTTGCGGTTGATCACACCCTTGGCGCCGAGGCTCATGACGAAGTCGCGCTTGTCTTCCTCGGAAATCACACCGATGGCATTGGCGCCTGCCGCCGCGCACAGCTGGGTGGCAAACACGCCGAGCCCACCGGACGCGCCCCAGACCAGAACGTTGTCGCCCGGCCGCAGGATATGCGGACGGTGGCCGAACAGCATGCGATAGGCGGTCGCCAGCGTCAGGGTGTAACAGGCGGATTCTTCCCAGGTCAGGTGCTGCGGCCGCGGCATCAGCTGGCGCGCCTGCACACGGGCATACTGGGCGAACGATCCGTCCGGGGTCTCGTAGCCCCAGATCCGCTGGGACGGCGAGAACATCGGGTCGCCGCCGTTGCACTCCTCGTCGTCGCCGTCGTCCTGGTTACAGTGGATGACGACCTCATCGCCCACTTTCCAGCGGCGCACCTTCGATCCGACCTGCCAGACGATGCCCGAGGCATCCGAGCCGGCGATGTGATACGGCACCTTGTGCACGTCAAAGACGGAGATTGGCTCGCCGAGACCGGCCCAGATGCCGTTGTAGTTGACCCCGGCGGCCATCACGAGAACCAGCACCTCGTCGTCGCCGATCTCCCACGTCGGCAGCACTTCGAGCTGCATGGCCTCTTCGGGCGGCCCATGGCGTTCGCGCCGGATCGCCCAGGCATACATCTGCTTCGGCACATGGCCGAGCGGCGGGATTTCGCCCAATTCGTACAGATCTTTCACAGGGGCCGTCTCAAGTTCGCCCTCTGAGGTCTGGTTGTCATTGGCCTGTGCCGTTGACGTCATTCTTGTCTCCTCCGGTTCCGTCCCTGCGTGCGACAGCTGGCTCGATCTATCGCAACGCAAAAGGCGTTCAGGGCCCGAAGCCCCTGTTTGCGCAACTATCCTGCTTAAAACAGCCGATTTCTATACGACTATTGCTTAACTTGCCTTTCAATCCAAGCTGCTTTTTGCATTGCATATAAAAGGGCTTTTCAGCCTTCGCAGAAAACGGCATGGTTTCGGAAAAAGAAAACCAGAGTGAGAAAGGGGCGTCAAACGGCGGAAACAGGCCGATCCGTGCCCCATTGGGAGATAAAAAGATGAGCACGTCCGAAAAAGGCCGCGACCGCCCGTGGATTTTCCGCACCTATGCAGGCCATTCCACGGCCTCGGAGTCCAACAAGCTCTACCGGTCCAACCTGGCCAAGGGCCAGACCGGCCTTTCCGTCGCCTTCGACCTGCCGACCCAGACCGGCTATGACCCGGACGACCTGCTGGCGAAGGGCGAGGTCGGCAAGGTCGGCGTGCCGATCGCAAATCTCGGCGACATGCGCGCCCTGTTCCACGAGATCCCGCTGGAACGCATGAACACCTCCATGACGATCAACGCGACCGCTCCGTGGCTGCTGGCGCTTTATGCGGCCGCCGCCGACGAGCAGGGCGCGGACCGCAAGCTGCTCGCTGGCACGACCCAGAACGACATCATCAAGGAATATCTCTCCCGCGGCACCTATGTGTTTCCGCCGGCGCCGTCCCTGAAGCTGACCACGGACGTGATCGCCTGGACCTATTCCAACATGCCCAAGTGGAACCCGATGAACGTCTGCTCCTACCATCTGCAGGAAGCAGGCGCGACGCCGGTTCAGGAACTCTCCTTCGCGCTGGCTACGGCGGTCGCCATTCTCGACAGCATGAAGGCTTCCGGCGCCATTCCGGACGAAGAATTCCCCCAGGCCGTCGGCCGGATTTCCTTCTTCGTCAACGCCGGCATGCGCTTCGTCACCGAAATGTGCAAGATGCGCGCCTTCACCGAACTGTGGGACGAGATCTGCCGCGACCGCTACGGCGTCGAGGACGAGAGATACCGCCGCTTCCGCTATGGAGTTCAGGTCAACTCGCTTGGCCTGACCGAGCAGCAGCCGGAAAATAACGTCTACCGCATCCTTCTGGAAATGCTCGCCGTGGTGCTGTCGAAGAACGCCCGCGCCCGCGCCGTGCAGCTTCCGGCCTGGAACGAGGCCCTCGGCCTGCCGCGCCCCTTCGACCAGCAATGGTCGCTCCGCATGCAGCAGATCGTCGCCTACGAGACCGACCTTCTGGACTATGCCGACATCTTCGACGGCTCGACCGAGATCACCAACAAGGTCGAGGCGCTCAAGGAAGAAGCCCGCGCGGAACTCGCCCGGATCGACGACATGGGCGGGGCGATTGCCGCCGTGGAATCGAGCTACATGAAGCGCAAGCTGGTGGAATCCAATTCCGCCCGCCTGGCTGCCATCGAGGCCGGCGAGCAGATCGTCGTCGGCGTCAACAAGTGGACCGAGACCGAGCCTTCGCCCCTGGCCGGCACGGAGGGCGGCGCCATCCTGACCGTGTCCGAGCACGTCGAGGACGAGGCCATCGAAAAGATCAAGGCCTGGCGCGAGGCACGGGACCAGGCCGCCGTCGACGCGGCACTCACTGAACTGAAATCCGCCGCCAGCGAAGGCCGCAACATCATGGAACCGTCGATTGCCGCCGCCAAGGCGGGCGTGACCACCGGCGAGTGGGGCCGGAACCTGCGCGAAGTCTTCGGAGAGTACCGCGCGCCCACCGGCGTCGGCCAGTCGGCCCGCGACGATGCCGGCGATCTGGCCTCCGTGCGCGAGGGCGTCGATGCGCTCTCGGCCAAACTCGGCCGCCGGCTGAAGTTCCTGGTCGGCAAGCCCGGCCTCGACGGCCATTCCAACGGCGCGGAACAGATCGCCGTGCGCGCCCGCGACTGCGGCATGGAAGTGGTCTACGAAGGCATCCGCCTGACCCCGGCCCAGATCGTCAACGCGGCGGTCGAAGAGGACGTGCACGTCATCGGCCTCTCCATCCTCTCCGGCTCCCATCTGGCGCTGGTGCGCGATGTCATGGACCGGCTGCGCGCGGCAGGCGTCGACGACATCCCGGTCGTCGTCGGCGGCATCATTCCCGACGAGGACGCTGCAAGCCTGAAGGCCATGGGCGTTGCCGCCGTCTATACGCCGAAAGATTTCCAGCTCACGGACATCATGGCCGACGTGGTCAGGATCGTCGCGGTCGGAGTCGAAAAGGCGGCCTGAAGCATCGGCTTCCGAATGGCTTGAAATCATTTCAACCAGGGAACCATACCGTTTCTGTTGCCCTACGCTCCCGGTCGCTCAAATCGGTTGGATCACGGAGATCGCCCGATGATGCCGATACCGACTGATACGCACCCGGAGCAACTCCTTCTCCCGCTGCGTGAAAAAAGATTTTTTTCCGCAAATGATTGATATAAAATATCTATTTCCAAAAGCACCCCTATAGGTTTTCACCCTTTGGTAATACACGAAAGGTACCATTTGCCCGTCTAGTTCTTAACTCTGTAGGTTTTCTCCCATTGATACAGGTCGAACCAAAAAAACCCTCGGATCCTGATCTCGGAGGGAGTTTCGCCGTAACGAGATATGACCAGCCAACGCTGGCCGTTTTGAAGGATCTGTGGTCCTCAATGCCCGGCGGTCCGGTCTCGACCCCCTTTCAGTCCCCTCATGTGCTTCATGCCATTCAAACGACAAGAGCCGGTTTTCCCGAACCGACCTTCTCCGTTTTCAGCATCCGCCGGCAGGATGATACGCGTCCGCTTATGTTGGTGCCGCTGATGATGATCGAGAGAGGCTTTTTTAAAGTCGCCACGATGGCGGATCTGGACGTGGTGGATGTCAATGCGCCCGTTCTTGCAGAGGATCGGCCCATTCATCCAGGCGAATACGACGGTATCGTTGATGCGATTCTGGAAAACTTGACCGATGTCGACCTCTTCGACGCCTTCAATCTCCCGGAAAATATAGGCGGTCTGGACAATCCGTTTTTCCGTTCGTCCCGAATGGAAAAACAGACGGATGTCCTGGCTCTCTCCCTGGATGGAGAGCAGAATATAGCCCAGCTGAAATCCAAGTCCGTGTTTAAGGAGGCCAGACGAAAAGGCCGGAAATTGACGGAGCAGGGTGTCGAATTCTCCGAAATCAGGACTGGCGCCGAACGCGAAAAAGCCCTGTTGTCTCTGATGGAATACAAGAGACGCCGATTGCAGGAGACCGGGATAACTCGCGATCCATGGAGCGAAAAGCAAGAGCGGTTTTTCAAGAATGCGCTGAACAGCTATTCCGATGACTATGCGCAGACAACACTTCTGGCCTTGCGAAGAAATGACGAAATAGTCGCGGTCGCCCTCGCCTTCGTGTCAGATAGAGAATTTCACGGCTCGCTGATATCGATGGGTGAAGAGCATTGGTATAAGTACTCGCCGGGTTCAGTGTTAATCTGCAGGATAATCGAATGGGCTCTGGAAAGAGGCATTCGTCAGTTTTACTTTGGACCTGGCTCACACGGCTACAAGAAACACTTCGGTGCGCAAACCTATTCGCTGGGCCGCATTTTGGTTCCGGTCACCGCGAAGGGACGATCCTATATGGCCCTGAGGACCTTGAAGCGCATCAAAGACGAGCTGTTTCAAACGATCAAGTCGGGCTCCCAGAGAGAGACGCCAGCAAGTTGACATCTGACGACAGCGCGCTTCTCGTCTACCGGTGCGCGCTGCCGATCAGGAGTGCTGCCACCTTGTCCGGATAAGCGTTTCCGTTCTGCCGTGAGGAGACGGTCAGCACCAGGTTGCGGCCGGTCTCCGCGCGAGTCTCGAACGGGGCCACCAGCCGGCCCGCTTCCAGATCGGTGCGGATCAAGGCCTCGTGCCCCATCGCGATCCCCGCCCCGTTGCGGGCCTCCTCGATGGCCAGCGCATAGAGCGAAAACGCCGGGCCGCGCGAAAGTTCGAGACCTTTCGCACCGGCGGCTTCCAGCCACGCCGGCCAGTCGCCGCTCCAGGTGACGTCCTCCAGGCAGGCGAAACCGGCAAGGTCCTCAGGCGCCTTGATCTGCGCGGCCAGCTCCGGCGACGCCACGGGAAAGATCACGTCGCGGGCAAGCACGATCCCGTCGCCGGGTTCGCCATTTTCCCTGTAAAACAGGCTGAAATCGAACAGTTCCCGCTTCGGATTGGGCGGCTGCTCCATGGCGGTCACCGAAATCGAAACGTCCGGCAGGGCCTGGCGGATGGCCGGCAGGCGCGGCGACAGCCAGAGCTGGGCGATGCTCGGAAGGGCCGCGATGCTGAGCCGATGGGGGGCGGCTTTCGATTTCAGTTTCCGGGTCGCCTCGCCGAGCCGGTCGAAGGCGTCGGTGAAGTCGGGCAGCACGCTGGCGCCGGCCGCCGTCAGCCGGACCCCTTGCGACCGGCGCTCGAACAGCTGCGCCCCGGCCCAATCCTCCAGCGACTTGATGTGCTGGGCGATCGCCCCGGACGTGACGCACAGCTCATCGGCGGCGGCGGCGAAACTGCCGAGCCGGGCCGCGACCTCGAACGCACGCAAGGCATTGAGAGGCGGTCCCTTGGGACGGGGTGGAGCAACCGGCATTTTCTTAGCCCTAGTTTTTCTAGGCCTAGTGTTCAGAAAAACTGGTTTGCGGCAAGCCGGAAACGCTGTTTTCCTGTTTCCAACAATCAAACCGGAGTTGCCCGAATGACCGCGCTCAGCCCCCGCCCCTGGGTTCCCGCCGCTTGCGAGACCAACGTCCAGGCCCTCGCCAAACATGCCGAGGAACCGTCCGCCGAAGTCGCCGGGCGCATCGATGCGCTGATTGCGAAGAACCGGCGCATTCACGAAGAGACCTGCTTCAACCTCAATCCGGCCTCCAACGTCATGAACCCCAAGGCGGAAGCCGCCCTGTCCGCGGGGCTTGGGTCACGCGCGTCCCTCGGCTATCCAGGCGACAAATACGAGACCGGCCTGGAGGCGATCGAGGAAATCGAGGTTCTGGCCGCCGAATTGTCCGCCGAAATCTTCAACGCGAAATACGCGGAGTTCCGCGTTCCCTCCGGCGCCATCGCCAACCTTTACGCCTTCATGGCGATCTGTCAGCCCGGCGACACGATCATCGCCCCGCCCGCTTCCATCGGCGGCCACGTCACCCATCACGAGGCGGGCTGCGCCGGGCTCTACGGGTTGAAGATCCACACCGCTCCGGTCAACGCGGACGGTTACACGGTCGATCTCGACGGGTTGCGCGCGCTGGCGAAAAAGGAACGCCCGAAGCTGATCACCATCGGCGGCAGCCTGAACCTGTTCGAACATCCGGTGAGCGAAAGCCGCGCCATTGCCGACGAGGTCGGTGCCCGCGTCCTGTTCGATGCCGCCCACCAGTGCGGGATCATCGCCGGCGGCGCGTGGTCAAACCCGCTCGACAACGGCGCCGACCTGATGACCATGAGCACCTACAAGAGCCTGGGTGGCCCGGCCGGCGGCCTGATCGTCACCAATGACGCCGATCTCGCCAGAAGGCTCGACGCCATCGCCTTTCCCGGCATGACCGCCAATTTCGATGCCGGCAAGACCGCGGCCCTGGCGCTGACCATGCTCGACTGGCGCGACCACGGCAAAGCCTACGCCAAAGCCATGCAGGACACCGCCAAGGCCTTCGCTGCGGAACTCGATTCACGAGGCATTCCGGTCTTCGCGAAGGCGCACGGCTTCACCACCTCGCACCAGTTCGCCGTGGAAGCAGCTTCCTTCGGCGGTGGCCAGACGGCCTCGAAGAAAATCGCAAAAGCCGGCTTCCTCGCCTGCGGCATCGGCCTGCCCATCGCCCCGGTCGACGGCGATCTCAACGGCCTGCGCATCGGCACCCCGGAGCTGGTCCGCTGGGGCGTGACCGTCAACGACATCCCCGCACTCGCCGGTCTTTTGGCGCAAGCCCTGACCAGCGACACCCCGGAAACCCTCGCCCCGAAGACCGCCGCTCTGCGCCAGACCTTCAACAAGGTGCATTACGTCAACGGTTAGGCCGGCTCCATACATAAAAGAGTTAGCAGCTCCCTGAGATCGACCGTCACTTCAGTCCTTCAAGCCGCTGCTGCAGATACGCAATCATCCCTTCATCACCGGGTGCCAGACTGCCTTCCGCTTCGAGCCTTTCGGCAATCGCCAAGGCACGCTCAAGCAACACCTTGGCTCGCTCCGGAGCAGCTTCGGAAACTTTGACGCAGGATACGATCAGGTCACGCTGCCACCCACTGTTCGAGGGATCCGAGGCGGCAAGACGTTCGGCAACCTCAAGATCAGCCTCATAACGTTCCAGAGCCTCGCCAAGCTTGCCCTGCGCAACAAGGACATCGCCGATCTTGTTGAAACTCACCGAAAGGTCACGCTGCCACCCACTGTTCGAGGGATCCGTGGCGGCAAGACGTTCGGCAACATCAAGACAAGCCTCATAACGTTCCAGAGCCTCGCCAAGCTTGCCCTGCGCAACAAGGACGCCACCGATCTTCTCGAAACTCACCGAAAGGTCACGCTGCCACCCACTGTTCGAGGGATCCGTGGCGGCAAGACGTTCGGCAACATCAAGACAAGCCTCATAACGTTCCAGAGCCTCGCCAAGCTTGCCCTGCGCAACAAGGGCATCGCCGATCTTGTTGAAACTCACCGAAAGGTCACGCTGCCACCCACTGTTCGAGGGATCCGAGGCGGCAAGACGTTCGGCAACCTCAAGATCAGCCTCATAACGTTCCAGAGCCTCGCCAAGCTTGCCCTGCGCAACAAGGACATCGCCGATCTTGTTGAAACTCACCGAAAGGTCACGCTGCCACCCACTGTTCGAGGGATCCGTGGCGGCAAGACGTTCTCGAACCTCAAGACAAGCCTCATAACGTTCCAGAGCCTCGCCAAGCTTGCCCTGCGCAACAAGGACATCGCCGATCTTCTCGAAACTCACCGAAAGGTCACGCTGCCACCCACTGTTCGAGGGATCCGAGGCGGCAAGACGTTCGGCAACATCAAGACAAGCCTCATAACGTTCCAGAGCCTCGCCAAGCTTGCCCTGCGCAACAAGGACATCGCCGATCTTGTTGAAACTCACCGAAAGGTCACGCTGCCACCCACTGTTCGAGGGATCCGAGGCGGCAAGACGTTCGGCAACATCAAGACAAGCCTCATAACGTTCCAGAGCCTCGCCAAGCTTGCCCTGCGCAACGAGGACATCGCCGAGACGATTGTCTGCGACCATAATCTCGCGTTGGTTTTGTTTTTTCGCCGACAATTCCCGATAACTCTCGAAGGCGTCGGAAGCCACGGAAAGGTTACCGGCACTTACAGCAACATCGCCCAGATCGATCTGAGCTTCCATGTTCTCCGGCCACAACCGCACAGCTTCCTGCAAGGCATCCAGAGCCTTCGCTTTATCGTTCAGATAGAGCAGGGCTGCCCGATGTCGCGCAGCTTCCGAGGCCTCGAAGAAAGCCTGTTTCCCCTCTTGCGCCCGGTCATGCTGAATCTGGCGAAAAATGCCTTCTGCTAGCGATGGCTTTCCTTGCCTCAATGCCTCCAGGGCATCTCGTATCGTTTGCGCGGAAGCGTCTTCTTCCGGCACCTCTTCCAAAGCTTCAACCGCTTCCTCGACCCGTTCCGCGGCTTTTGAGGACTGCTCTTCGAACTCTCCCCGAAGTGCAAGAACGGCAGAGTAGGTCCGTTGAAACTCCTCCCGATCAAGCTTCGAAAGATGGTCGATCACCGTCCCTGAAGTCGGCATCGCCGCTTCCGCTTGAGGTACATTGACGTTGACGATTGTATTGGCCTGCCCAGGGTTCGGCTCGGACGCTCCTCGAAAGATTTTTCCAGTGTATCTCGCAATGCCAAGTACCAACCCACCAACCGCCACAGGGGTGCCGACTATCCACGCCAATTGCTCGGCAAGAGACTTCGCAGCAACGTCCGTGCAGACAGTTTGCCCCCAGTTCCAGCCCATCAAACCGGCACAATCAAAAAGACCCAAAAACTCGACAGCCATAACATCCGCTTCGAATTCATCCGCTACAATCAGAAGTATAAGCACAATTGACCAGTGCCTGTCTCCCTCCCCCAAACGGCGGGCTTGCACTTGCGCGGTGCAAACGGCTTAATCGGCACAACGAGAACCACAAGGCGGGAGCGAGCCGGTGACCAAGACGAATGCGGGCAATTTCTTTGAGGACTTTTATGTCGGCCAGGTGATCCGGCATGCGACCCCGCGCACGGTTACCAGCGGCGATGTCGCCCTTTACACCGCGCTTTACGGTTCCCGCTTCGCCGTCCAGTCCTCCGATGCCTTCGCGAAGGAACTTGGCTACGCCCATGCGCCGGTCGACGATCTTCTGACCTTCCACGTGGTCTTCGGCAAGACCGTGCCGGATATATCGCTGAACGCCGTCGCCAATCTCGGCTACGCGGGCGGACGCTTCCTTGCCCCGGTCTATCCGGGCGATACGCTCTCGGCCGTCTCCGAGGTGATCGGCAAGAAGGAAAATTCCAACGGCAAGACCGGCGTCGTCTATGTGCGCTCCACCGGTTATACGGCGGACGGCACCGAGGTGCTGGACTATGTCCGCTGGGTGATGGTCAACAAGCGCGATCCGGAAAGCCCCGCGCCGGACCCGGTGGTTCCGGATCTGCCCGCCGCCATTGACGCGAAAGCCCTCGGCAATGCCGTACCCATGCTCGACACCGCTTATTGGGACAACGATCTGGCCGGCTCGACATTCCGCTTCGGCGACTATGAGGTTGGCGAAAAGATCGACCATGTGGACGGCATGACCGTGGAGGAATCCGAGCACCAGCTCGCCACCCGGCTGTTCCAGAACACGGCCAAGGTGCATTTCAACCAGCACACGGAAGGCCAGGGTCGCTTCGGCCGCCGGCTGATCTACGGCGGCCATGTCATCTCGCTCGCTCGCGGCCTGTCCTTCAACGGCCTCGGCAACGCCTTCCATATCGCAGGCATCAACGGCGGCCGCCACGTGGCCCCGCTCTTTGCCGGCGACACGGTCTACGCCTGGTCGGAAGTGCTCTACAAGTCGGATCTGGAAGGCCGCACCGACGTCGGCGCCCTGCGCCTGCGCCTGGTCGCCACCAAGAACCGCCCCTGCGCCGACTTCCCGCTGAAAACGGAAGACAGCACATACGAAGACGGCGTCATCCTCGATTTTGACTACTGGGCGCTGATGCCGAAATAGGGTGGGGTGGCGGGAGCATCATTACAGATTTCCACCGTCATTCCCCCAGAATTTACAAGGGTTTCTATCACACCTGCAAACACGCTTAAGCAAATAGAGCGTGAACTTATCAACAGGTGCAGAAAACAACGCCTCGACTCATAGTAAAGACTCGGCCACCATTTGCATCACTAACGGCCCCTCAAGGCCTGCTCGCCAAGCAGCTATCCTTTGATGGCATACCCGTTAGCCCTGTGGTGCGGAACTGCATTGGACCCGTTCATACCGGATAACCAAGGTAGATAACCGCCGGGCAGCAGGGACGCACCGGAAGCGGTACGTGACGTAGATGGTGCACCGATTGCTCCCAACGGCGGGTCATTCCGTTGGACTAGGGCGCATATCGCTAACCCGCAGGGCTAGCAGCGCTGCGGCCCGGAGGGCAAACGCATGAAATTGCGTATTTACTCCGCGACCGTACAGATCAAGATTGATTTAGCTGCCTGCTTCTTCGGCATTGCTGCTATTCTTACCGTCTTGGTCTGAGACAGGGAGGCGATGGCTTCGGCCATCGCCTTTCTATTTTTTCAAATTAGGTGGCGGCTTGAGCATCCACCTTAGGGTCTCGTCGCCCATTTCCTCATATAGCTTTTATCGGTGACTGACATGGAATTTCTGAAAAGTCCGATCGAAAACGAACCTGAGATGCTGCGTCTTTTGGGACTTATAACGGCGCGTTGGGCAGCCGCAGAGCATCAAATGGCGCTTTTACTTGGCCAAGTTCTAGGAGACGACGATTCAGCGATACAGGTCTATTACGCCCTTGGTGCATTCCGCTCCAGACAGCAGCTCGTGCTTACCCTGGTGCGATCTGCAGAAATAAGCAATTTGCAGCTTTCAAAGTTTACCGAATTCCACAAGCGGGCATCCGAACGGACGCTCGAAAAACTTGGGAAACTTTGGAATACGAGAAACGATTATATGCATTCCCCATACGTCTCAGGTGAAAAGAAAGGCGACATTTCGCTCCGCAAGATCCGTCCAACAGCCCCGGCCGCATCTGGTGACTTTCGCGTCCATACAAACGAACTGACGACACATGCAAACCGTGTCTATCAAATGACGCTGAGACTATATGCGATTAACAATCGAAATGGACTGCGTCAGATACACGATGCCAAAGGCGGCCTTAACTGGATGCGCTATGGATACCGGAGAGACGAGCAGTAGCGGCAAAGCATTCCTCCTTGCGCCCGTCTCCCCCCTTGAGGGGGAGATGTCTGCGCCAGCAGACAGAGTGGGGTGTCCGGCCTCGCGGTATAATGGAGCGCGGGCGTATGAAGCCACCGCTGTTACCCCCCTCTGTCACCTTTGGTGACATCTCCCCCTCAAGGGGGGGAGACAGGAGCAAGCGGCAAGGCAGTCATCCCACACCAACCCCACTCAACATTCGGGATAGCCCTGCCCCCGCAGCGGCGCTATCATCCTCCCGTTGGAGGATCGCATGCTGACGACACTTTCGTCCCGCGAAACGTCCCTGCTGCTCGGGATCATGCAGGACCTGACGCGGATTGGCGACGGCACGCGCCTGCGCGAGCGCGTCGGCGAGCGGTTGCTTGATCTTTTGAAGGCCGATTACTTCGCCTCCTATGTCTGGAAATCGGACAAGGACGGCGACACGGATCGGGTGTCGATCAACATGAACCCGGCCAACCTTGCGGCCTATGATCGCTATTACCAGTACCGCGATCCGATCACGAGAGCCCTGCGCCACCGGCGCCGAGCGACCCATGTCAACGAGATCATGCCCCAGGACGACCTGGCGAAGACCGAGTTCTTCAACGATTTCCTGGCGCGCGACGGGTTGCATCACGGCATGAATTTCCACGCCTATGACGGGCGGGCCCATGTGGGCGATATCCGGATCTGGCGCGGCCGGAACCGGGACACCTTCGACCAGCGGGACGTGGAAATTCTGGAGGCGATCGGCACGGCGTTTTCCAACGCGCTATCCTCGCTCAGGGCCTTCGAGATCCGCCTGTCCGCCGCCGACCCGGTCACCCGGATCCGCGACTGGGCCGAACAATCCCACCTGACGGCACGAGAAACCGATGTGGTCAAACTGGCCATGGCCGGTCAACGCGATGCGGATATCGCCGAAGCACTCGGTATTTCGGTGACGACCGTGCGCACCCACCTGCGCAACGTGTTCCAGAAATCGGGTATCGAGAGCCGCGCGGCCCTGCTTGCCCATATCAACGGTCTGCGGCCGAACTGACTATCTAAAAAATGCGCTGCCTCCTCATTTGTGAGGATGTGCCTTGCCTGGTTCCCCGCTCTCATGAGCGTTCCGGAAAACCGGACAAGAGGGGAAAACCATGAAAACCAGACTCCAAACGGCCGTCCTGGCCCTGACGCTTGCCGCCACACCCGCCTTCGCGGCGGACGATCTCACCAGCCTGACCGCAAGCCAAGCCGCAAAGGCCATCGCGGACGGAACAATCACGTCGGAAAGCCTCGTCGAGGCCCTGCTGGCCAAGGCGAAAGCGGAGGAATCCGGCCATGCCTTCATCACGCTGGACGGCGACGGCGCGCTGGCCGCGGCTAGGTCAGCGGATGCCGCCGTTGCCAAGGGTGAGGCCATAGGCCCTCTTGCCGGCGTTCCGATCGTCGTCAAGGACAACATTTCCTCAGCCGGCCTGCCGACGACCGCCGGAACCCCCGCGCTGAAGGACTGGGTGCCAGCGACCGACGCTCCGGTTCTGGCGAAACTGAAAGCGGCCGGGGCGATCCTGCTCGGCAAGACCAACATGCACGAGCTTGCCTTCGGCATCACCTCCAACAACGCCGCCTTCGGCGCGGTCGCCAATGCCTATGACCCGAGCCGCTTTGCCGGCGGGTCCAGCGGCGGCACGGGGGCCGCGGTCGGCGGGCGGATGGCACCGGCCGGCCTCGGCACCGACACCGGCGGGTCCGTGCGCATTCCCTCTGCCCTCAATGGCGTTGCCGGCCTGCGCCCAAGCGTCGGACGTTATCCGCAAGCCGGGATCGTCCCGATCTCCCACACCCGCGACACCGCCGGCCCCATTGCCCGCTCGATCTCCGATCTCGTCCTCTTCGACGGCGTGATCACCGGCGATGCGATGACGCTCGCGCCCGCCGATCCCAAGTCCCTGCGCATCGGCGTCCCCTCCGCCTTCAACGACACTGTGGACCCGGAAACCGGTCGGCTGATGAAAGCGGCTTTGAAAGCCCTTGAAGACGCCGGCGCCACCCTGGTACCGCTGGACATGAGCGACGTCGCCGCGCTTAACGACAAGATCGGGTTTCCGATCGCGCTGTGGGAGGCCAAGGGCGATATCTCGGCGTTCCTGAAGAACAACGGCACGGGCATCACCATTGAGGATGTCGCCGCAAAGGCTGCCAGCCCGGACGTGAAATTCGTCTTCGATGAGATGATCCTTGGCGACAAGAGCATTCCGGAGGAGGTCTATCTGGCCGCGATCAAGGACTTCCGGCCGAAGCTGCAGGCGCTTTATGCGGACACCTTCGTTGCCAACGATCTCGACGCCATCGCCTTCCCGACGACGCCGCTGCCGGCCCAGCCCATCACCGGCTCCGATGAAACGGTCAAGCTGAACGGTCAGGACGTGCCCACGTTCCCGACCTTTATCCGCAACACCGATCCGGGCTCCAACGCCGGCATTCCCGGCCTGACCCTGCCGATCGGCCTGACAAAAGACGGCCTGCCCGTGGGTCTGGAACTGGACGGTCCGGCCTTTTCCGACCGGCACCTGCTCGCCGTCGGCCTGACGCTGGAAGGCCTGCTGCCGACCTTGCCCGCGCCGTAACCTGGGAAAAGCTCCCTCGCGGGAAACGCGGGGGAGCTTACCGTTTCGCCAGCGGATGGGCGCTTTCGACCAGTTCGCGCAGGCGCTCGTCGAGCACATGGGTGTAGATCTGCGTGGTGGAAATATCAGCATGCCCCAGAAGCTGCTGGACCACCCGGAGATCGGCGCCGTTCTGCAACAGGTGCGAGGCGAAGGCATGGCGCAGCACGTGCGGCGACACCTTGGCCGCGGGCAGGCCAACAGAAACCGCCAGATCCTTCAGATCCCGGCCGAAGGCTTGCCGGCTGAAATGGCCGCTTTCCCCATGAGAGGGAAACAGCCACGGGCTTTTTTCATAAGCCCCTTCGGCGGCCCGCAGGCCGACGTAATCGCGCATGGCCGCCTGCGCCGCTTTTGAAAGCGGCACCAGCCGCTCCTTGCCGCCCTTGCCCCGGATCTCGATCAGCCGCGCATCCCGTTTCGCCGCCGTGACCGGCAGCGCTACCAGTTCCGAAACGCGAAGGCCGGTGGCGTAAAGCACCTCCAGCAGGGTGTAGAGCCGGTAACAGCGCAGCCGTTCCGCCGCACTCTTGTGGGTCTTTTGTGTTGCCTCTTGAGCCGCCCCGATCAGCCGGTCGACCTCGTCAATCGACAGCACCTTCGGCAGGGACTGGCGTTTCTTCGGCGCGGACAGGGTCCGGGTCGGATCGTCCTCGCGCAGGCCCTCTGCATAGAGAAATTTGAAATACTGCTTCAGGGCAGACAGGCGGCGGGCCTGGGAGGTCGCGGCGAAACCGCGGTCGTTCAGGTCGCCGAGATACGCGCTGATATCGGCGGAGCCGGCTTTTTGCGGCGCCTTTCCGGACAAGAATTCGGCAAAGTCATCGAGATCCCGGCGGTAACCCGCCAGCGTGTTTTCCGCCGCCCCGCGTTCGGCGGCGAGCATTTCCAGAAAACTTTCGCACGTGTAGTCCGTTGCCACGATCGCCCGTCCTCTTTCCGGGTCCCGGCAGAAGACACCGGTTCAGCGCCCGAAGCCTTCCTTCTTCACCCTGACCTCGATTTCACGGTCCCGAGGGTGCACGAAATGGGCCAGCGAATAGACGATCCCGTAGCCGGCAGCGCCGAGAAGAACCAGAACAATCAGCAGTCGTGTAAGGGTCGGCACGCCGCAGGCTCCGTAATACCAATCCTGATTGAACGTAAGTGTCGAATCACCCGGCACAGTGTTTCCCGTCGCGCGCGCCCGCGCAAGCCGGTGCGTATCCCTGCCCCTTTTCAGCGTCTCGCAAAGGGGCCTTTCTTTTTTTGTGAATATGCTACAAAGCCGCCATGGCACACCGAAGCGACCAGAAAGCGGATCACGCACCGGCCCCTCGCAGCGCGAATGCGCGCTCCGACGATGCCCGCCTCGTGCGGGCATTGGGCAAGCGCTCCCTCGTGCTCGTCGGCATCATGGGCTGCGGCAAATCCACCGTCGGTCGCCGTCTGGCGAATCGCCTCGGCATCCCCTTCGTGGATGCGGATACGGAAATCGAACAGGCCGCCAACATGAGCGTGCCGGAAATCTTCGCCGCCCACGGCGAACCCTATTTCCGCAAGGGCGAAGAGCGGGTGATCGCCCGTCTGCTGAGGGAAGGCCCCCAGGTTCTGGCGACCGGTGGCGGCGCTTACATGAGCGCGGCCACCCGCGATGAAATCGCCGAAAACGGCATCTCCATCTGGCTGAAGGCGGACTTCGACACGGTGATGGAACGGGTCCGCAAGCGGTCCAACCGGCCGCTTTTGCAAAACCCCGATCCGGAAGGCACCATGCGGGAGTTGATCGCCAAACGCTATCCGGTCTACGGCATGGCGGAGCTGACGGTGAGTTCCCGTGACGTCCCGCATGAGGTCGTTGTTGACGATATCGTCGAAGCCCTTAAATCCAGACTGCTGGCGGAAGACCTGACCTCTTCGGCCGAAGAAACCGCAACAGGCGCACAATGAGCGAAACACTGGACATCGCCCCGGAAAGGGAAGCGGAGCTGAGAACCGTCAACGTGGATCTGGGTGAGCGCTCCTACGGAATCGAGATCGGACGCGGCCTGATCGAACAGGCGGGCGAAAAGATCGCTGAGATTCTGCCCGGCAGCCGGCTGGCGATCGTCACCGATGAAACGGTGGCGGGCCTGCATCTCGACACGCTGAAAAAGAGCCTCGGCGCAGCCGGGCTGGATCATGTGGTCCTGACCGTTCCGGCTGGCGAAGCCACCAAGTGCTTCGCCATGTACGAACGCCTGTGCGACGAAGTGCTGGAAGCCCGGCTTGAGCGCAGCGACGCCGTCGTCGCGCTCGGCGGCGGCGTGGTCGGCGACCTCGCCGGTTTCGTCGCGGCTTCCGTCCGCCGCGGCATGAAATTCATCCAGATCCCGACGACCCTGCTCGCCCAGGTGGACAGTTCCGTCGGCGGCAAGACCGGGATCAATTCCCGCCACGGCAAGAACCTGATCGGCGCCTTCTATCAGCCCGCCCTCGTTCTCGCCGACACGGCGATCCTCGATACCCTGCCCTTGCGCGATTTCCGCGCCGGTTATGCGGAAGTCGCCAAATACGGCCTGCTCGGCGACGAACCGTTCTTCTCCTGGCTGGAAGACAACTGGCAGGCGGTCTTTGCCGGCGGTCCGGAACGGGACGAAGCGGTCGCCCGCTCCTGCCAGGCCAAGGCGGATGTGGTCGCGGCCGACGAACTGGAATCCGGACGCCGGGCGCTTTTGAACCTCGGCCACACCTTCGGCCACGCGCTGGAATCGGCCGTGGCTTATGAAACCGTGCGGCTCGTCCATGGCGAGGGCGTCGCCATCGGCATGATGCTCGCCCATGAATTCTCCGAGCGGCTCGGCCTGATCGACGAAACGGTCGTCGCACGAGTGGAAAAACACCTGACGGAGGTCGGCCTGCCGATCCGCATGTCGGAAATCCCCGGCCAACTGCCCCCGGCAGACACGCTGATGGACATCATCGCCCAGGACAAGAAGGTCAGCCGGGGCCAGTTGACCTTCATCCTCAGTCGCGGCATCGGCGAAACCTTCGTCGAAAAGGGCGTGGAACCGGAAACCGTTCGGACCTTTCTGGAAGAAAAGCTGAAGCAATGATGGAACTCACCCTCTGGCTGGCCATTGTCGCCGTCTTCATCCTGCTGTTTCTGTCGGGCTTTTTCTCCGGCTCGGAAACGGCACTGACCGCAGCCTCGCGCGCCCGAATTCACCAGATGGAAAAGAGCGGCGACAGCAATGCAAAGACCGTCAGCCGCCTGATCGCCTCCCGCGAACGACTGATCGGCGCGCTCCTGCTCGGCAACAACCTGGTCAACATTCTCGCTTCGGCGCTGGCCACAAGCGTGTTCCTGACGCTGTTCGGTCAGGCGGGCGTTGCTTTTGCGACCCTGGTCATGACCGCACTGGTCGTGGTCTTCGCCGAAGTCCTGCCGAAAACCTGGGCGATCTCCAATCCGGAACGCTTTGCCCGGGCGGTCGCGCCCGTGGTCAACGTCATCGTCGCCGTATTCGGACCGGTGGTCATCGGCGTCGAGGCCATCGTGCGGATTATGTTGCGTGTGGTCGGCGTCAATGTAGGCGAGGACACCTCGATCCTGTCCGCCCATGAGGAACTGCGCGGCGCGGTCGATCTGCAGCATATGGAAGGCGGGCTGGTCAAGGCGGAACGCGACCGTCTCGGCGGCGTTCTCGACCTGGCCGAACTGGAAGTTTCCGACGTCATGGTGCACCGGACCAACATGGTCGCGCTGAACACGGAAGAAGAATTGCCGAAACTGGTCGACCAGGCGCTGTCGTCCCCCTATACCCGCCTGCCGCTGTGGCGCGGAGAAAGCGACAACTTCGTCGGCGTCCTGCATGCCAAGGACCTGCTGCGCGCGCTCCATGCCGCCGGCGGCGATTTCTCAAAAATCGATCTGCTCCAGATCGCAACCCCGCCGTGGTTCGTGCCCGATACCACAAGCCTGCAGGACCAGCTCAACGCCTTCCTGCGCCACAAGGCCCATTTCGCCCTCGTCGTCGACGAATACGGCGAGGTGATGGGACTGGTGACCCTGGAAGACATTCTGGAGGAAATCGTCGGTGAGATCGCCGACGAGCACGACGTGGACCTAGAAGGTGTGCGGCCCCAGGCCGACGGCTCGGTCATCGTCGAAGGCTCCGTCCCGATCCGCGACCTCAACCGGGCGACCGACTGGCGCCTGCCGGACGACGAGGCCACCACCATCGCCGGCCTGGTGATTCACGAGGCGCGGATGATCCCGGAAGAACGCCAGATCTTCACCTTCCACGGCTTCCGCATCACGGTGCTGCGCCGGGAGAAGAACCGGATCACCCGCCTACGGATCATGCCGCTCGGCCAAAAGGCGAATCTGTTGACGGCCGGCGCAGTGCAAACACCGCCGCCGCCAACGGTTCCGGCCGGCAAGGTCTAGGGCCTCGGCCGGTGTGAGTGGCTTGCCCGGGCTTCGCCGGACAATGACATCGGGGCACATGACACATCCTGTCCACACAGACTGCGTCACCCCCGACTTGATCGGGGTCCAATCCACCCCGCCACCACTTCGGACAACTGAAACAGGCACGAGCCCGCAAAACACGACGTGCCAAAATCGTGCCGCTCTGGAATTGAATGGATCCCCGATCAAGTCGGGGATGACCGTCGGAACAAGGGGTGGACTGGTACCACCCCTGATTCCATCCAACTCGGTTTAGGCCGTGGACAGCCTAGGACGCCGTTGCCCGTGCGGCACGGGGATCGGCCTCGTCCGGCGCGCGCGCTTCGATGGCGAGCGCGTGCACGCCTGCGGCGAGGTCTTCAGCCAGCAGCTCGTTGACCTTGCGGTGCCGGTTGACCCGGCTCATACCGGAGAAGACAGGCGAGACGATCCGCACCCGGAAATGGGTTTCGCCACCCTCGCGCCAGCCCCCGTGCCCGGCGTGCTTATCCGATTCGTCGATGACCTCCAGCGCCTGCGGAGCCAGCGCCTCGGTCAGTTTGGCAATGATGCGGTCTTTTGTGCTCATGCTGTCGTTTTCGTCACTTTGGCAACCGGCGTCAACACGCCGCATCGCTTTCGGGCGCAAACCCGGCTGATTTGCGCGCTTGTCAGCCCCCGTGCGCACGACCATGTTAATCGGGCGGGACGCATCCGGCATTTCGGTCACAGCATATTTCGCCGCCACCGGTTATTGTGATAGTGTCTCCGGCTGCCGTCACCTGCCACTCCGACCCTTTTGATGAAAACTGTCGGGACAGCCGTTCAAACCGACTTGTCCCGAAGCCCCTTGCGGACGATATTGACGCTCATGAAACTGGACTCAAAGATATTCGACAGCATCCGGGTCAAGCCCGACAAGGAACGGCTGGAGGAGGATCGCCATCCCGTATGCGAACATCCGGGCTGCAAGCGGCCCGGCGTGCATCGCGCGCCCAAGGGCCGGGACATGGAAGGCCAGTATTACCGGTTCTGCGTGGACCACGTTCGGGAATACAACAAGTCCTACAATTATTTTTCCGGGATGCAGGACGACGACGTCCGCAGCTATCAGAAAGACTCCATGACCGGCCACCGGCCCACATGGAAAATGGGCGTCAACCGGCAGGCGGCCGACGGCCCGGACGGCTATGATCCGCGCGCCAATATGCGTGCAAACGCCAACCGCAGGTCCGCCGATGCGCGGCGTCCGCGGCAAAGAAAACTACTGGCGCTTGAAAAACGCTCCCTGGATGTGCTGAATCTCCCTGGAACAGCACGTGGCGATGAGATCAAGGCGCGCTATAAGGAACTTGTGAAATTAAACCATCCGGATGCCAATGGCGGTGATCGATCCTCCGAGGACCGCCTGCGGGAAATCATTCAGGCCTATAACGTCCTGAAGAAAGCCGGTTTCTGTTAGTCTGCAATTTCTGCAGGCTTCTTCCAACAAGAACGCCGCCCGGCGATTTGCCGGGGCAGCGGAGGACCGATGACTGAGACGACGAACGCGGCTGCAAGCATGCCGGATACCGAAATTTCCGTGGAAGAGGTCTTTGGCTTCAAGACCGACCTGAGAGTGCCGGCCTTCTCGACCGCGAGCGAACACGTTCCGGATCGGGACGAAGACTATCTGTTCGACCGGGCGACCACGCTCGCCATCCTGGCAGGCTTCGCGCACAACCGCCGCGTCATGGTGACCGGCTACCACGGCACCGGCAAGTCGACCCACATCGAGCAGGTCGCCTCGCGCCTGAACTGGCCCTGTATCCGCGTCAACCTGGACAGCCACATTTCGCGTATCGACCTTGTCGGCAAGGACGCCATCGTCCTCAAGGACGGCCAGCAGATCACCGAGTTCAAGGACGGCATCCTGCCCTGGGCCTACCAGCACAATGTCGCCCTCGTCTTTGACGAATACGACGCCGGCCGCCCGGACGTGATGTTCGTGATCCAGCGGATTCTGGAATCCTCCGGCCGCCTGACGCTCCTGGACCAGAGCCGCGTGATCCGGCCCCACCCGGCCTTCCGCCTGTTCGCCACGGCCAACACCGTCGGCCTCGGCGACACCTCCGGGCTTTACCACGGCACGCAGCAGATCAACCAGGCGCAGATGGACCGCTGGTCGATCGTCACCACGCTGAACTATCTGCCCCATGACAACGAAGTCGACATCGTCCTGTCCAAGGCCAAGCACTATCAGAATCCGGAAGGCCGCGAGATCGTGTCCAAGATGGTTCGTCTGGCCGACATGACCCGAAACGCCTTCATCAACGGCGACCTGTCGACGGTCATGAGCCCGCGAACCGTGATCACCTGGGCGGAAAACGCAAATATCTTCGGCGACGTCGGCTTTGCCTTCCGCCTGACCTTCCTGAACAAGTGCGACGACATGGAACAGACCCTGGTGGCCGAGTTCTATCAGCGCTGCTTCGGCGAGGAACTGCCGGAATCCGCCGTTAACGTCGTGATGAGTTAAGAGTGACATGGCAGGTCCCGGAGACAACAGCCGCCCCGGCAAGGGCAAACCGGTCGATACGGAACCGTTCAAGCGGGCCGTAACCGGGACCATGCGGGCGATCGCCGGCGAACCCGAGCTGGAAGTGGTGTTTTCCGGCGACAGGCCGGGCGTGTCGTCCAATGGCGCCCGTCTGCCGGAGCCGTCGCGCAAGCTATCCAGAGAGGAAATCGCGATCACCCGGGGCCTGAGCGATTCCATGGCCCTGAAACTCGCCTGCCACGACCCCGCCGTTCATTCCAAAAACGCGCCGAGCGGGCCGGAGGCCCGCGCGCTGTTCGAGGCCGTCGAACAGGCCCGGTGCGATGCGGTCGGCTCCATGCGCATGCAGGGCGTTGCCGGCAACATCTCCGCCATGCTCGACGACCGTTTCCGCAAGGCCAATGCGCCGGAGGTTACCGGCCGGGAAGACGCTCCGCTGCAGGACGCGCTCGCCATGATGGTGCGCGAACGCCTGACCGGAACGCCGCCGCCTGCAAGTGCGACCAAGCTCGTCGACATGTGGCGCGAGTGGATCGAGGACAAGGCCGGCCACGACCTTGACCGGCTCGTGCCGGATCTCGAGGACCAGGCCGGCTTTGCCAGCCATTTCCGCGACGTGCTCAAGGCCCTCGACATGGGCGACGAGCTCGGCGAGCAGGACCAGAGCGAAGACCAGGACGAAAGCCAGGACGACGGCAACAACGACGAAGCCGAAACCGGTGGCGACACCGAACAGGACACCGGCGAACAGGAAGCCTCTCCCCAGGAAATGGAGATGTCCGGCGAGGAGCAGGACGCCGGCGAAACCGAGGCCGCCGACGCCGAGTTCGAGGACTTCGCCGAAGACGACATGGCGGAAGACGCCGAGGAAGCCGGCGAGGGCGAGCGGCGGGACCTGCCCTTCTCAAACCGTCCCCCGGTTTCCGACTACAAGGTCTTCACCACCCAATTCGACGAAACGGTCACCGCGGAAGATCTCTGCGACATCGCTGAACTGGACCGCTTGCGCGGCTTCCTCGACAAGCAGCTGACCCATCTTCAGGGCGCGGTCGCACGGCTGGCCAACCGGCTGCAAAGAAAATTGATGGCCCAGCAGAACCGGTCCTGGGATTTCGACCTGGAAGAAGGCCTGCTCGACACCGCCCGCCTGACCCGCGCTGTGACCGACCCCATGGCCCCGCTTGCCTTCAAGCAGGAACGGGACACCAATTTCCGCGATACGGTCGTCACCCTGCTATTGGACAATTCCGGCTCCATGCGCGGCCGACCGATCACGGTTGCCGCGACCTGTGCCGATATTCTCGCCCGCACGCTGGAGCGCTGCGGCGTGAAGGTGGAAATCCTCGGCTTCACCACGAAGGCATGGAAGGGCGGTCAGTCCCGCGAGGCCTGGATCGGCGCCGGCAAGCCGGCCACGCCGGGCCGGCTGAACGACCTGCGCCACATCATCTACAAGTCCGCGGACGCGCCCTGGCGCCGCGCACGCCGAAACCTCGGGCTGATGATGCGCGAGGGCCTGCTGAAGGAAAACATCGACGGCGAAGCCCTGACCTGGGCCCACGAGCGTCTGCTGGCCCGGCCGGAACAGCGGCGCATCCTGATGATGATCTCCGACGGCGCACCGGTCGACGACTGTACGCTGTCGGTCAATCCGGGCAATTATCTGGAGCGGCATCTGCGCTTCGTCATCGAGGAGATCGAGACCAGGTCGCCGGTGGAGCTGATCGCCATCGGCATAGGCCATGACGTCACCCGATACTACCGCCGGGCTGTCACCATCGTCGATGCGGAAGAACTGGCCGGCGCCATGACCGACCAGCTGGCCGATCTTTTCGACGATGAGGTGCAGATGGCGGCACCTGTCCGCGGCCGGCGGAAGCGGGCGGGAAGCCACCGAAAATGAAGCGCCGCGGCAGATACGTCAGTCTGCTTGCCGCGGCCATTCTCTTTGCGCTCCCATTCGCCCTTTCAGTCCCCGCCCATGCTCTCGACCTGCTTAGCGACGGCACCCCAGCCAAAATAACCGTCCGGCAAATCGACCAGTTCAAGATCGGCCGCTCGGACACGAGGTTCGGCGCCCTGACCTATCTGGGAGGACTGGAGCTCATTTCTCCGGACCGGAACGTCGGCGGGCTGTCCGGCCTGCTCAGCCTGGAAGACGGAGGACAGATCCTGGCGGTCACCGACAACGGCCTGTGGTTTTCCGCAACTGTTGACCAGACCCCGGACGGAAAGCCTGTCGGCATATCGAATGCGCGCTATGCCGAGATGCTCGACAAGAACGGCCGGGCCCTGCGGAAGGGCAACGGCAGCGATACCGAGGCATTGACCATCGACGGCGACACCGTTCTGGTCTCCGCGGAGCGGATCAACACCATCTACCGTTTTCCCTGGCCCCTGAAGACCGGCAAGGAACAGCTGATCGGCGAACTTGCGCTCCCGTCCGAAATTCGCAACTTGAGGGGAACCAAGGGGATGGAAGCCCTTGCAATGGCTCCCTCCGGATCTCCCATTGCCGGAACCCTGGTTGCCATTGCCGAACGGGGAAAGACCGGGGACGACGACCTGCCCGGTTTTCTGATTACCGGCAACAAGGTGGAGCACTTCACCGTGGTGCGCTCCGACCGGTATGACGCGACCGACGCCACCTTCCTGCCCGACGGAACCCTGCTCCTGCTGGAACGCCGGTTCAATCTCCGCGATCTGGTCGGCATGCGGCTCCGGCGATTTGCCGCCGACAGCCTCCGCCCCGGCGCGGCCCTCAAGGGCGACGTGCTGATGGAAGCCGACTACGGCAACCAGATCGACAACATGGAAGGCCTGGGTGTCCACCGGGATGCCCGCGGCCGCACCATCCTCACGCTGATTTCGGACAACAACCGGTCCATTCTGCAGCGGACGCTTTTGCTCAGATTTGCCCTGGACGACTGATGTTCGGCTGAATTTTTCCGGGAGGCGATTTTGGACGCAGTGAATTTTCCACTTATCCTTGGCGCCGCGCTTGTCGCCATTCCGAGCCCCGGCCCGGCAACCCTTGCCATCGCCGGCGCCTCCATGGCCTCCGGCCGCCGGATCGGCATGGCGCTCGGCTTCGGTGTCCTGTGCGGATCGCTGACCTGGTCGGTCTCCGCCGCTTTCGGCCTGAGCGCGATCATGCTCACCCACGCCTGGATGTTCGAAGCCGTGCGCTACGCGGGCGCTGCCTATCTCATCTATCTGTCCATCGTTTCGGCAAGGTCGGCCTGTTTCGGCCAGGGCAAGACAGCCAGCCCCGTGGAAATCGGCTCAATGGGCGCCGCATTCCGCAAAGGCCTGGCCATTCACCTGACCAATCCCAAGGCGATCCTGTTTTTCGGGTCGCTTTACTCGCTCGGCGTTCCCTCCGGCGCAACGGCCGGGGACCTTCTCTCCATCATTGCCGCGATCGGTTCGCTCAGCGCGCTCATTTTCATCGGCTACGGCTGGCTGTTTTCCATCACCCCCGTCCGACGGGCGTATCTGCGGCTCCACCGCTGGTTCAGCGGCCTGTTCGCCATCGCATTCGGAGCGATCGGCTTAAAACTGCTGACGACCCGGATCGTTTAGCGGCCTTTCAATAGAAAAGGCGCCCCGCAAGGAGCGCCTTTCGAATGATCTCTTGCATCAACCCGAAATCAGACAGCCGCGCCCTTCGGCATTGGCACCAGCAGGCCGAGCAGGATGCGATAGGGGGCAAGCAGGAAGACAGCCACAAGGATCTTCACGCTGAAATCGCCCACTGCCCAGGAAATCCAGCGGGGCACTTCCGCGGCGAAGACGCCCAGCAACGGCGTCGTCTCGACAGCGAACGCGTCGTAATAACCGAGCAGAACGGCGAAGGCGCCCGAGAACGCGATAGAGAAGAACAGGACCGTGTCGACCACCGATCCGATCAGGGAGGATGCGAACGGTGCCTTCCACCAGCTCAACCGGCGCAGGCGGTTGAAGACAGTCACATCAAGGAGCTGCGCCACCAGGAAGGCCGAACCGGATGCGGCCGCGATGCGCGGCGTCGACAGCAGGATCGACAGCGCGACGGCGAAAACAAAACCAACCGCCACCACAAGACGGGCCGGATTCGGTCCGAATTTGCGGTTGGTCAGGTCCGTAACCAGAAAGGCTGCAGGATAGGTGAATGCGCCCCAGGTGAGCAGATCGGCCAGGTTGAGTGCGCCGAGATGGCCCTGGACCGGAAACTGGACCAGGTAATTGGACGCAACAACGACCACGGCCATCGCGGCGACCGCGATGGCGAATTGGCCCACGGAGAATCTCCGGGTAACAGTCATTTCAGATCCCCGAAAGGGTTCAGGCGGCAGCTTCCGCCTGCTGGCGCTTGATGCTGACCTTGATCTGACGAGCCTTGTCCGACAGCGAGTCGTCGGAAGCCTTCAGCAGGTAAGCGTCGAGACCGCCCCGATGTTCGACCGAACGCAGAGCATGCGCGCTGATGCGCAGCTTGAAGGTCTCGCCGAGCGTATCGCTCAGCAGGGAGACGTTGCACAGGTTCGGCAGGAACCGGCGACGGCTTCTGTTGTTGGCGTGCGAGACGTTGTTGCCCGTCATCACGTCTTTGCCGGAGAGTTCGCAGCGGCGTGCCATGATATCACCTTTTGTCTTCTGGCCGGATTTGAATGGCCTGGCAGTTACGACCGGAAAGGAGCGGGCCACTGGCCCGGCTGCGGCATTTCCGGCATTTTTCGGAAAAAAGTTGCCCCGCTATAAAGGGCGCGCGCGCCATCGTCAAGACATCTGCGCGTCAAGGCTGAATTTCTCGCGCAAGCGGCCCGATGCAGGTGATCTCAGAGCCGCATCCCGGCGCCGGCCTTAATCCCGTCATCCTTTCTGCATTTTTCGATGGCTCTTCTGTGTTATGTTAACCATAGAGTTACCATGACAACGAACAATTACACCATTCGTATTCGGGATTGCGGAAGAGGGTCCGACAATCTTCCCACATGCAATGGGCCATACGCAATGGGAATCGCGCGGGGGCGCAGCAACCCTGCCCGAGAACGGGCAGTGTGGAGGTTTGAAGTGTCAGGTCTTAAGTCATTCGGGCGGTTTCTGGTCGTGCCGGTTCTGGCCACCGCCCTTTGGACGGCCCCGGCGGCAGCGCAAAAAAGCAGTGTCGGCGGGCTGTATAATATCACCATCGCCGGCCTGACGATCGGGCGCGGCAGCCTTGCGCTTGTCCTGCAAGGCAACGCCTATTCGGCCAAGGTCGGCGTGGAACCGGCCGGAGTCGGAACCCTGTTCAGCACCGGCAAGGGCGGCGCTCAAGCGTCCGGCTGGCTTCTGGGCAACAAGGTCGTTCCGTCGAAATACGAGATGGCATCCCACGCGGCGAACCGGGATTTCTACGTCGCGCTCGGCCAGGGTTCCGGACACATCCGCTCCATGGAAGTGACGCCCAAGTTCAAGCCGAACAAGGAACGGATCAAGGTGACAGCCAAGCATCGCCACAACGCGATGGATCCCTTGAGCGCGGCCCTGATGCCCGTCCCGGCCCGAGATGACCTGATCGGCCCTGACGCCTGCAAGCGCAAACTGCCGATTTTCGACGGCTGGACCCGTTTCGACATCAAGATGAGCTACAAGGGCACGAAAAATGTGTCCGGGCGCGGCTACAACGGCCCGGTCGTCGTCTGCACGGCGAAATGGATTCCGGTTGCCGGGCATCGCCCGTCCAAGGAATCGGTGAAATATATGGCCAAGGCCGGAATGGAAGCCTGGCTTGCGCCCCTTGGCGGCAATGTCCTGATCCCCTACCGCATCTCCATCGACACCAAGACCGGCCGACTGGTGGTGCAGGCATCCCAGCTCAACATCAAATCCGGAGACGGAGACCAGGCCGCCAGATAGGCGCCAGATACCACGTCGAACGGTCCCGAGTCCGACGGCATTCCTCGTCTCCATCGGACCACGCCGCTCTTGCGCCCGGTTCCGTCTCTTGATAGAGCCCATGGCAAGCGTTACGCAAACAACCATCCCCGCAATTCGGGATAGACGCCCCTGCTCATCGTTCAGGCTGTGGCGCGTTTCAGGTGTGAGAGTAGATGCACAGCTATCTGGAATTCGAAAAACCCGTCGCCGACATTGAAGGCAAGATCCAGGAACTGCGGGCACTGGCCGCAGGCGGAGAAGCCGTCAATGTGGAAGACGAGATCAATCGCCTGAAGGGCAAGTCCTCGCAAACCCTGCAGGATCTTTACTCCAAACTGACCCCCTGGCAGAAAACGCTGGTCGCCCGCCATCCCGACCGGCCCCATGCCGCGGATTACGTTGCCGGGCTGATCGAGGATTTCACCCCATTGGCCGGTGACCGCAATTTTGCCGAAGATCATGCGCTCATCGCCGGTCTCGGCAGGTTTCGCGGACAGTCGGTCGCCATCCTTGCCCAGGAAAAAGGCTCCGATACCCAGTCCCGCCTGAAGCACAATTTCGGCATGGCCCGTCCCGAAGGCTACCGCAAGGCCGTCCGGATCATGGACATGGCGGAACGGTTTGGCCTGCCGGTGATTTCCCTTGTCGACACGGCCGGGGCCTATCCGGGGATCGGCGCGGAAGAACGTGGCCAGGCAGAGGCGATTGCCCGCTCGACCGACAAGGGTCTGGGCCTCGGCTCACCGACCGTGTCCGTCGTGATCGGCGAAGGCGGATCGGGCGGCGCGATTGCCATCGCCACGGCCAACAAGGTTCTGATGCTCGAACATGCGATCTACTCGGTAATTTCTCCGGAAGGCGCCGCTTCGATCCTCTGGCGCGACAGCGCACGCGCCCAGGATGCGGCGACCAACATGAAAATTACGGCTCAGGACCTGCTTCAGCTCGGCGTTATCGACGGCATCATCGAGGAACCGGTCGGTGGCGCGCACCGGGCCCGGGAAACCGTGATCGATCGGACCGGATCGGCCATCGAGACGGCTCTTGCCGACCTTGCCGGCAAAAGCGCCGACGAGATCCGGAAGCACCGCCGCGAGAAATTTCTCGCGATCGGACGCACCCTGTCCTGAAATCCACCAGTTTCGCATCCGCCACAGAAAATTCTCCGCGCTCCCGAAAGGGCGCGGCGTTGCCGTTGTTTGGCCAGAATTTCAAGGCATTGAACCACGTGCCTGATCTTCGTACGTAACGTAGAGACAGTCAGGCGTTGACGAAAATGTGCTGAACCGTAGTCTTCCACTGGACGGACGGTTTTAGGTAACCTGCTGGCAACCATAATCTCATAGATTTTCGGTATGAGAAGCCGGTCGGGACGACGGAATTCCGCGGCGGATAACACCGCTCCGACCGCAAGCACCATTGGTATGAAGCGTATTTGGGACGATCACATGGCGGTATGGCGCCTTCCGACAGGACAATATCCAACAATGCGTTTTCCGCGCGTTGCCGGCCGTGCCCGGGTCATGGGCCGGATCGCGGGCCGGATCGCGGGAATAGTTCTTGTTGCCGGGGGACTCGCCGCCTGCCAGCCAGATGAACTCGGCTACGGTCCGAAGGCCCAGCGCCCGGTCAGCGCGCCCGTCAAGCGCAAGATGACCGATCTCGACATGCCGTCGACGTCGCCGATCATGATCCGGATCTTCAAGGAGGAGTCCACCCTCGAGGTCTGGAAGGAAAAACGCAACGGACGCTTCGCGCTTCTGGACTCGTTCGAGATCTGCAAATGGTCCGGCAAGCTCGGCCCGAAATTCAAGGAAGGCGACCGTCAGGCACCGGAAGGGTTTTACGAGATCACTCCGGGCCTGATGAACCCGAATTCCAACTACCACCTCGCCTTCAACCTCGGTTATCCGAACCAGTATGACCGCTCCTATGGCCGGACCGGCTCCAACCTGATGGTCCATGGCGCCTGTTCGTCGCGCGGCTGCTACGCCATGACCGATGCCCAGGTGCAGGACATCTACGCTCTTGCCCGCGACAGCTTCAAGGGCGGCCAGCGCTCTTTCCAGGTGCAGGCGTTCCCGTTCCGCATGACTCCGGAAAACATGGCCAAGCACTATGACAGCGAGCACATGGATTTCTGGCGCATGCTGAAGGTCGGCTACGATCACTTCGAGCTGACCAAGGTGCCGCCGAAAGTCTCGGTCTGCGAAAAGAAATATGTTTTCGACGCTACGACGCTGGTCGAAGGCGTTCCCTTCCGGGCGGCCGCGAAATGCCCGGCCTACGAGGTACCGCCCCGACTGCAGCAGCTGGTTCAGGAGAAGCAGCGCAAGGACGACGAGAAATATCAGCAGTTGGCGACAAGATACGAGGCACGCGCCGAACGAAAGAAGCGCTGGGAAGAGCGGCAGACCAAATTCGCCAAGGCTCTCGGCGGCTCTACCGAAGCAGACACGGACGGAACGTCTGAAAATACGGACGCCGCCGCAACCGAAACAACCGCGACCGCTGCAGCAGCACCTCAGCAGACCCGGCCGGGAGCCGCGGTCGAAACCCAGGCCGTTGCCTTGCAGCCGGAAAAGAAGGAAAGTCCGACGGCCGGTTTCTTCAAGCGTTGGCTGCCCTTTGGTCCGAAATCGGAAGACACCGAAGGCACCGTCGGACCGATCGAGACGACCGCGAGCCCCGCACCGAAGCCTTAAAGTCAGGACCAATAGCGATCGGGCTAGGCCCAGATCACCATTCTGAGACCCTTGCCGTCGCGCTGGAAATCGGTCGGAAACGGTTCGGCTTGGCCGTTCGCGATCCGCCCGGCGATCAGGCAATTCGCCGCCGCGTCCAGAAGGTCGTCCCGTCCGCAACCGCGCGGCGGTGTCTGATTAAGAAACTCCCGCTCAAGACCATGGGAAACGAGCAGGTCGCGGCGCTGATCGAGACCCGGTCCGTTGGCACGGCTCTTGATCTTTTTCGGCAGGTTCATCGCCGCACAGTTGTTCAGGCGCCAGAAGGCGAGTTCCGGATGGACCTCATAGACCCGCACCTCCAGTTCGGGCGTCATCAGTCTGTCGATCTCGCGAATTTTCGGAAACAGGTAAAAGGCCTGCTTGGAAACCTTCTTCGGGGGCTCGGACGTCGTCTGCGCAATCTTGCAGGCGTGAGCGTAGTCCTCGGCGTAGACCGCGCTACGCGCCGGAACCGCGAAGACCGAGGACTGTCGCTCGCCCAGATTCCGTCGCGCGGCCTTTTCAGGTCCGCGTCCACCGGGGCCGATCCGGTCGGGAAGGCCGATCGGCATGTCGACGGCTATGACGGAGAGTACCGGCAAGTAATCCAGAATTTCCGAAAAGGAGGAAAAGACCTCCAGACGGGTTTCCGCCGGAACTCCGAGCCTGCGAATAACCGAGATCCAGCCGGCCTTGCAGCCATCGACGCCTGCGACCCAATGAGGGCCTTGCTCAGGCACGTCGGGTGGTTTCCAGGATCCGGCGGCTCGAGATGAGGGCCATCGGCCGCCCGAGCGATTGTTGCTCTTCGGCGAGAAGCAGTTCGTCCGCGCCTTTCTTCACACTACGAGCGACCAGCTCGAAGGCCGAACCGGCGGCACGCACCAGCGCGTCCTCGTCGGACAGACCGTCAAGGTAGCGCGAGAGGAACAGCCCGGCGATCAGGTCGCCGGTGCCATGCGGCGCGTCGGGAACCATGGCATGCTCGGCCACCACGGCACCGCGCGGGCCGGCCAGGAGATTCGCGATCGCGTTGCGCCGAAGCGCGGGTGCGGATGTCACCAGCACCCGTTCCGCTCCCAGCGTCCGGGCAGCCGACAGCGCCTGAAGTTCGCTTGTCACCTCGCGCCCTGTCAGCCAGGACAGTTCAAAGCAGTTCGGGGTCACGACATCGGCCAGCGGCACCAGCGTGTCGCGGATGGCCTCTGCCGTCGCCTGCGGCACGTAAAGACTGCCGTCCGTCCCGTCGGTCCGGTCTCCCATGACCGGATCGCAGACATAGGGCGCATCCGGCGTATGGCGCTTGATCGCCTTCACCAGCTCCGCGATCGGCTCGGCCTGGTCCGGATGTCCAAGATAGCCGGTCAGAACGCCGCCAATTTCGGCAAGCTTGGGCGAAGCCACAAGATCCGCGACGATCGAGGAAAAATCCGTCGGGTTTGGCGTGATCCGCGTGCCCTTGCCCTGACCTGGATGCCAAGGCAGCAAGATCGTCGGCAGGAACCAGACGGAATGACCGAGCCGCTCCAGCGAGAAGACAAGCCCCCGACCGCTGATCCCGCCGCGCACCACCTGGGAAGTGATGACGAGCAAAGGCTTCTTGGCCGCCGCCGGCTGGCCCTGAGTAATATTCATGTCAGGTTCTTTCGTCAGGCGCTTTTGGCGGAAGACTCGTGGGAGGCCCCACGACCATAGCGGTTTTCGATGTAGTCGAGAACCATCTGCTTGAACTCGTCGGCAATGCCTTCCCCGCGCAGGGTCGTCACCTTCTCGCCGTCGATAAAGACCGGAGCGGACGGCGTTTCGCCTGTGCCGGGCAGCGAAATGCCGATATCGGCATGCTTGGATTCTCCCGGTCCGTTCACAATGCAGCCCATGACCGCCACGTTGAGGCTTTCAACACCCGGATATTGTTCCCTCCAGGCCGGCATCGACACCCGGATATGCTCCTGAATATCGCTGGCGAGCTCCTGGAACACGGTCGACGTGGTCCGCCCGCAGCCCGGGCAAGCCGCCACCACGGGCACGAAGGCCCGGAAGCCCATGACCTGAAGAAGCTCCTGGGCCACCTGCACTTCCCGGGTCCGATCGCCACCCGGTTCCGGCGTCAGCGAGACGCGGATCGTGTCGCCGATGCCCTGCTGCAAAAGAATCCCCATGGAGGCAGCGGAAGACACGATGCCCTTGGTTCCCATGCCCGCCTCGGTCAACCCCAGATGCAGCGCATAGTCGCAGCGGCGGCCGAGGTCGGCATAAACGGCAATCAGGTCCTGCACCTGGCTGACCTTGGCCGACAGAATGATCTTGTCCCGCCCCATGCCCAGCGCTTCGGCCCGCTCCGCGGACAAAAGGCCAGACTGGATGATCGCCTCGCGCATGACCGCCGCGGCCGAGATGGGCGTATCGCTTTCCGCATTCTCATCCATCAGCCGGGTCAGGAGTTCCTGGTCGAGCGAGCCCCAATTGACGCCGATGCGCACCGCCTTGTCGTGTTTCAATGCCAGATCGATGATCTGCGAGAACTGGGTATCCCGCTTGGCCTTGAAGCCCACGTTGCCCGGATTGATCCGGTACTTGTCGAGCGCGGCCGCGCAGTCCGGATATTCGGCAAGCAGCTTGTGGCCGATATAATGGAAATCGCCGACCAAGGGCACGTCGATCCCGATCCGGTCGAGGCGTTCCTTGATCCGGGCCACCTGGGCTGCGGCTTCGGGCCGGTCAACGGTGATGCGGACGAGTTCCGACCCGGCGCGCGCCAGGGCCGCGACCTGGGCGACCGTCGCATCCGCGTCCGCCGTATCCGTATTGGTCATGGACTGCACAACGATGGGCGCATCGCCGCCGACCGTGACAGATCCCACCCGGACAGGTACCGACACCCGTCGAGGCAGAGGTTTTGCGAAATCGTCGATCATGGGATCAGCCAATTCAGTTTGCCGTCTTTTTCCGTGACAAGGCAGTCATACCGATTGATTAGTGTTCCTCCGGCAAAAGGGCAATGGGCAGACCATATCAAAGCCTGATGACAAATCGCCCCTTCCCGCTAAACTGGTAAAAACGATAGTAAAAACAACCCGAATACCGAATCGCTTAAAGGGACCGACGTGTTCAGACGCATTCTCAATGACTCCTTCTCTCTCGTTTTCGGCAACCTGGAAACGGTCTTCAAGGTCTGCGGCGCCTGGTTTGTCCTGCAATTCGCCCTGCTGTTGATCCTGCAGGCGATGCTTGGCGGCATGCCCGGGGACACCACCGCGGCAGCGGGAGACCCCGCGCAGGTGTCGCCGGCCCAGATGCTCGCGAGCCTCCTGATGATGGCCGTCGGCATTGTCGCTGCGGCGTCGATCTCCGTCGCGTGGCATCGGTTCGGGCTGCTTGGGGAGCGGCCGGGCTTCATTCATTTGCAGCTCGGAGCAATCGAGGGCCGGTTCATCGTGAAAACGCTGCTGATCGCCCTTGTGGCCTTTCTCGTCTTCCTGCCGATCAGTATCGTAGCGGCCCTGCTCTCTGCCTCGGTCCATTCACCCGCATTGATCGTCATCCTGGTCTTGGTTGCGGCCGTTTTCATAACTCCGCACCTGCTGCGGCTCTATCTCGTACTGCCGGCAGTATCCGTCGAACGTCCGATCGGTCTGAAGGAAGCTTACCAGCTCGGAGTGGGTCTGGGCTGGCCGATGATCGGCGCCGGCATCGTGCTTTTTCTCCCCTTCATCCTGGTCGCCATCCTTCTTCAGTATCTGTCGGTCCTAGCCGGCAGCGGCGGCCTGCTGGCGCTGTTTATCATGATCAAGCTGGCCCTGTTGAACGTGCTCCTGCAGATCATCCTGACCGTGCTCGGCATTTCCGTGATCACCGCCGCCTATCGGATTGCCATTGAGAGACAGCACGCCAAGATCGGAGCACCTCCTTCAAACCCGGACTGAAAGCGCTATATCCGGGTTACAAACTGACCCGGATTGCGATGGGAGACTTCCGCCCGTGTTCCTCACCCTGCTCGAACGGTCCTGGTCGCTCGCCCAGCACAATATCGGCACCCTTTTCAGAACCGGCTGGGCTTATGTATTGCTTTTGGCAGCAGTGAATGCCGCGATCGGCGCAACCTTTTCGCCGTCGGCCGGCTTTTCGACCGTGTCCTACATGACCGAGCCGGTGGATGCGGTGGACAAAGGCGGACTTCGCCTTCTGGCGGTGCTTGTAAACGCCCTGCTGGGCTTTTCCATCGCCATTGCCTATGTCCGCCGGATCCTGATCGACGCGCATGATTTTCCGCTCAGCATCGGCAAGCGGACACTCAACGTTATCCTGAACCAGATCCTGCTGAGCCTGATCGGCATTGCCGCGCTTGTCCCGCTCATCATTATCGCGCTGCTGCTGGCGGCGGTGACAGGCGGGATCGGCCTGTTTTTCCTGTTCGCCGCACCATTCATATCGCTGATGGTCGTGCAGAAGTTTTCCGTCATCCTGCCGGCCGCCGCCGTCGACGATCCCCTCACCCTGAAGGAGTCCTGGCGGGCGACCTCAGGCCTCGGCTGGGCCATGGCCTTTGCCGCTCTGGTCATGAGCCTGCTGGCGGGATGCCTGATCGGGCTGTGGATGCTGGTATTGCAGGCCTTCAACGCCGTTCTTCCAGCAGACCCGGTCATGATCCAGGTCGGTTCGGCTCTGTTTCCGACGGGGCTGATCCTGATCGGTGTGTGGATCTTCGCCAGTCTTCACGCCACTTTTTACGGCCTGATCCGCGAGCGCTTCGCGGCCCGGCTGGGGCTGACGCAAACGGATTACAAGACAGCGGACGCACGACGGCTGCAGGCTCGGGAGAAAGCTGAAAAGGCGCTGGCCCGGGTGCGCCGTCTCCGCAAACCCTGAAAGCGAACAGCTCGATTACAAAATCATAATGCTGCACTGCAATCGGCCTGTGCTAGATTACCGGAACACCATGAACGGCGTCCGCCGATGCAGGTTTCGATGTACAGGAGAACCATGTGGCTGCCGAAAAACAACCGCCCCTCAAAAAAGATCACCACACGCACAAACGCCCGCCTTTCGAATGCGTGGCCCTTCTGCTTCAGGGCGGCGGCGCACTTGGCGCCTATCAGGCCGGCGTCTATGAAGCCTTGAGCGAAGCCGACCTTCAACCGGACTGGGTCGCCGGCATCTCGATCGGCGCCATCAACGCGGCAATCATCGCCGGCAACGCGCCGTCCGAACGGGTCGCCAGGCTGCGGACCTTCTGGGAACAGATCACCAGCCGGCCTTTCACAGCTCCATTTACGGAGCAGATCCGGTCGACTCTCAACGGCGAAATGGCCCACGCGTTCTTCAATCAGCTGAGCGCCGGCATGTCGCTGGTATCGGGCGCAAAAGGCTTCTTTTCACCGCGCGTGCCGGGTCCGTTCTTCGAGCCGCATGGCTCCCCCATGGCGACGAGTTTCTACACGACCGATGCCTTGAAGAGCACTCTGGAAAGCCTGATCGATTTTGATCGCATCAATACCGACCCCATTCGCCTGGCGCTGGGAGCCGTGAACGTGAGGTCGGGAAACTTCACCTATTTCGACACGCAAACCCACCAGATCGGACCCGAACACGTGATGGCGAGCGGCGCTCTGCCACCCGGTTTCCCGGCGGTCGAAATCGAAGGGGAGTATTTCTGGGACGGCGGCCTGGTCTCCAACACGCCGCTCCAATGGGTCCTTCAGGACAGCGGTGCCAGGCAGGATACCCTCGCCTTCCAGGTCGATCTGTGGAGCGCGCACGGAGAATTTCCCAAAGACATCGGCGAAGTGAACGCACGACAGAAGGAAATTCAGTTCTCCAGCCGAACCCGGGCCAATACGGACCATTTCAAACAGGTGCAAAGCCTGAGAGCCGCCTTGTGCGGGCTCTTGTCCAAACTCCCACCGGACCTGGCCGAAAGCAAAGAAGCCCGGCAATTGGCGGAAGTCGCTGACGAAAAGCTCTACAATATCGTTCATCTGATCTACCGATCGAAGGGCTACGAGCACAACTCGAAGGATTACGAATTTTCCAGAATCAGCATGGAGGAGCATTGGAAAGCAGGGTACACCGATGCTGTCCGCTCGCTGCGACATCCGGAAATCTTCGACAGACCCTCCAGCCTCGACGGCATCCGGATTTTCGACGTCAACAGGGAAACCGCGCTCTGACATCCGTCTCTTTGCGCGGTCCGCTTTCAAACCGTTTCACTGATGAGGAGATGCAAAAATGCTCGCTAAGAAAACCGCTGTCGTCACAGGCTCCACGTCCGGAATCGGACTTGCCTGCGCCCGCGGGTTTGCCGAACAGGGCGCCAATGTGGTGATCAACGGTTTCGGCGATGCGGATGCCATCGAAGCCGAGCGTGCCGGCATCGAGAAGGACTTCGGTGTCCGCTGCATCTATTCGGCGGCCGACATGACCAAGCCGGACGAAATCGCGAACATGATTGCGAATGCCGAAAACGAGCTCGGATCCGTCGACGTCCTGATGAACAACGCCGGCATCCAGCATGTGGCGCCGGTCGACGAATTCCCGATCGACAAGTGGAACGCGATCATCGCCATCAACCTGTCGTCTGCCTTCCACACCATTCGGGCCGCCCTGCCGGGCATGAAGAAGCGCGGCTGGGGCCGGATCATCAACACAGCCTCCGCCCATGCGCTGGTGGCCTCGCCCTACAAGGCCGCCTATGTGGCGGCCAAGCACGGCATTGCCGGCCTGACCAAGACCGTCGCGCTGGAAGTTGCCGAACAGGGCATCACGGTCAACGCGATCTGCCCCGGCTATGTCTGGACGCCTCTGGTGGAAGCCCAGATTCCGGACACCATGAAGGCCCGCAACATGACGGAAGACCAGGTCAAGCGCGATGTCCTGCTCACGGCACAGCCGACCAAGCAGTTCATTACCGTGGATCAGGTCGCAGGCTACGCGGTGTTCCTGTGTTCGCCGACGGCCTCCGCCATCACCGGCGGCATCCTGTCCATGGATGGCGGCTGGACGGCTCAGTAACGGCAACCCGACAGCCAGCCTATTTCGGGGCGATCACCCCGACATCGTCAAGACGTGCAACCGGCACCCCTACCAATGCCTGTTACTCCATAGGTAGGAGGAGCCGGATGCTGTCGTTCCTGTTCGACTGCGCGAAACACCGGCCCGATCGCTGTGACAAGCCCGGCGACAATCCGTTCCAATAATCTGCAGTCCTACGGCCGGACACCATTGGCACGACTCACCTGACAGCGAAATCATCGTCTGCCGAAATTCGGAATGTTAAACGGTGTTAAGGTCCCGGTCGCATCCTGCCTTGCATTTCGCGACGCACCCACCGTTACTTTTTCCTTAAGATAATCAACATCTTGAGATGTCCGACCTGCAACGCCTCTAGGGCTTGTGGCCGGTTGAGCAGAAACCAATTGGCAAGGCATTTGCGATAGCAATGGCACGCTGATTGTCAGGTTGTGCGTCGTCAGCGACAATGGATGGAAGAGGCAGGCAACTGCGACCCCGCCTGCTTCTTCCCTCCGTCTCCTTCAGGAAAATCGATCGACCTTCCGCCCGAATGCCTCGGCCTACCGGGTCACGATGATTTTCGTGTTCTGCTTCCCATTTTGACTGATCAGCGAGAACAGACGCGCCGCATTTTTGGGATGCAGCCGGATACAGCCATGCGAGGCCGGCCGGCCCAAGTTCTTGATGGCCGTGGTGCCGTGGATGGCGTAGCCGCCAAGAAAGAAGACGGAATAGGGCATCGGCGAATTGTGGTATTTCTTGGAGAAGTACCGTTTGTGCATGCGTCCGGGACGGAACGTTCCGACCGGCGTTCTGTATCCGCGCCGGGCCGTGGACACAGGCCAGGAATGTCGAGGAAATCCGTTGATGTAGACCCGCATCTTCTGATCCGACAGGTCGACTTTGGCGACAATGGTCGCCGCTTTCGCCTCGGCACCGGCGTACCAGGCAGTTAAAACAAAACAAGACACCAAAAGGGCTTTGAAAAAACGCATTACTTACCCCCATCATGAGAACGGGGTACTGATAGCACGAATATCCTTTTTTTTCTATCAATCGCTTGGGGTAATACCAACCACACTTAATAGGAACCGATCTGTCCGTTTTTGGAACCTGTTCGGTCAGGAGCGGGTCGCAAGTCGATACGGGATATCGGACAAGACGCACGACGCAGCGGAATTGGTTCCAAACAGTGCCTTCGGTGGGTCGTTTCGCCCCACCGGACCGCATTGCGCCGCTTGCACCGCCAACCAGGCCGTCCCGGGCCGGCGAACCGAAACGACCCATCAGTTCGGTTCCTATTCGTTGCGGTTGGTATAACTTCCTTGGACACCTCATCTTAACGTAAAGATCCGACTTGGCTGATATCCGTCCGGGATTGGGAATAGTCTAGCCTTCTTGAGCGGCATGCCTTTAAGGTGCCACAGGGACGACCTATGTGATTGAGGTAAAGCAGGATCAGGGAACCGACATGCGATCCACACACTCGTTAAGGCATATTTGCGGACTTCTTTCCGCCGCAGTCATCGGCGTTATGGCCATGGCGGCCGTACCCGCATACGCGCAGGCCATCGACAAGATCAATGCCGACAAGGGCTGCAAGGATTGCGATCTCCGGCTTGGCGAACTCCGGCAATTGAATATCGATGGCGCGAATTTCGACGGAACCATTTTGCGCGAAGCCGACATGAAGGGAGCCGTCCTGCCGAATAGTTCTTTCCGCAAAGCCGATCTGCGCAGAACGGAAGCCGAGCGCGCGGAATTGTCGTCCGCCGATTTCACCGGAGCCTCCATGCGCGGTGCCGACCTGGAGAAGGCAAACCTTCCCCGCGCCATCTTCAAGGGTACGGATCTCAGAAACACCGACTTAAACGAGACGAACCTGGAAGGCGCGGATCTCACCGATACGGACCTGCGCGACAGCACTCTGATCCGGGTCAATGCCGCAAACGCGAGCTTCAAGGGCGCGAAAATGGACGTCGTCGATCTTGAGCGGAGCAACCTGTCCGGAGCGGACTTCTCCGGTGCCCGCCTGAAACACTCCGACCTGGACCGGATCAAGGGCGTGGGCGCCTCCTTTGCAGGCGCCGACATGAGCGGCGTTCGCCTTTCCAGCGCGGACCTGACAGGCGCGAACCTGAAGGACGCCAATCTGTCCGATGCGCTCTTGCGCCACACGCGTCTTCCCGGCGCCGATCTGACCGGTGTCAAAGGTCTCGACCCGGCACGCATTATCGGGGCCTGCGGCGATGAAAATACAAAGCTACCGCGAGGCATTACCCTGGAGCCCTGCTCCTGACCACCTGGAAATGTTCAAACAAAAAAGCGCGGCCCTTGTTTGCCGCGCTTTTTTCTGGATGAAACGTTCAGACCTTAGAGCGAGTCGAATGGTTTAGAGTTATCGACCGACGCTCTAATTAAACAGGTCGAACGAAAAGCGGTAGGTCGCACCCAGGCCGACACTGAACTGGTTCTTGTCGCCCGCCTTGACGATCGGGCTATCGGCCGCATCCCCGACCAGACGATCATAGCCACCCTGCAGATGCAGCCGGACATCGTCGGTGAGGTTGTAGCTGACGCGGGTGGCAAGTCCGACGGATTTGAACCCTGCGCTGGGGTTATAGGCCGTCAGGCGTCCGCCGCTTGCAGCCGCTTCCGCCGCGCTCACGCCGAAATAGGTGTCCATGTAATTGCCGGTAGCGAAACTGGTACGCGGACCGAAGCTCCATTCGACCTTATCCATGGGAAAGAAGATCGCATCCGCGCCAAGCTGGCCCACCTGGCCGTGATGGCCGTTGATGCCCTGGCGCAACTCGGCAAAGGCCCGGAAATGATCGGTCCGGATCCCGCCACCGAGCCCAAGCTCAAGCGCCCAGTTGACGGTATTGGTTCCGGTCAGGTCCGCACTGTCGCTGGCATTGCGTTCGCCGATGAAGTTGAACGACGGATAGACGAAGAAGCCGCTCCTTTTCTTTCCGTCGGCAATCTGCCCGAGGCCCGGGAAATAGAAATTCGATACGGAAATGATCGGAAACGGATAGATCAGATAGGAATCGGCACCTTCATAACGGGGCTTCACAATACCGCCGACGCCAAGGTCCATCACATATTGACGCACCGGCTTCTCAGCCGCCGGATAGGCATCCTGCGCCTGGGCCGGAACAATGAATGCTGCAAGGGCGGTTGCGCCCAAAAGGCAGCGTGCAAAATGAGTGGTCATCTGGAATCCCGAAGACTGTGTTCGAATTTGACGGGACATTAGCACAGAAAAAGATTACCGGTGGTATATGGCTGAATCGATTGTCGCGGCCTGTTGCATTTACGCACCGGTTAATGACCCGAAAGCGGCTTCAGCATTTACCGTATCGTCGGCCGGGACACGTAGCGTCTTGCAGGACGGCTGCGAGAAAGCTACATGAAGCACCAGTACGAACCCTAATTAGCGATGGACGAAGACTGATGCTGGCAATTCTCAACGTTGTTATGATGGCGCTGAACATCTACGTCTATGTGGTTATCGCCAGCGCGATTTTTTCCTGGCTCTACGCGTTCAACATCATCAATTCCAGCAATCAGTTTGTCGCAATGATCGGGCAGGTGCTCTACAATCTGACCGAACCGGTGCTTCGTCCCATCCGCCGCTTCATGCCGAATCTCGGTGGTGTCGATATCTCGCCGATCATCTTGCTGCTCGGCATCTTCCTGATTCAGAACGTCATCATTCTCTACATCGCTCCAAACGTCTATTAAGGCCTGGAGCCTGATCGGTGTCCGCAGGCCATCCCTGGCGGCCATCCGGTGATGGTCTTCTGGTGGATGTCCGTCTGACACCGAAATCGTCGAAAGACGGGATCGACGGCATCGACCACCTCGCCGATGGTCGCTGTGTGCTGAAAGCCCGTGTCCGGGCCGTGCCCGAAAAAGGCGCCGCGAACGTGGCGCTGATCAAGCTGGTCGCCAAGGCTGTCGGGCTGCCGAAATCGGCCGTCGATCTGGAAAGCGGCTCGACCTCGCGAATCAAGACCCTGCGGCTGAGCGGTGACGCGGATCGGCTCAGTACCGCCCTTGGCGAAATCTGTTCCGAATAACGGCAACGAACGACGCCACCACTTCCTTTACCCCTCCAGGGACCTGGCTTCCTCCGCCAGCATGATCGGAATGCCGTTGCGGATCGGGTAGGCGAGCCTCGCGGCCCGGGAAATCAGTTCCTGGTTTGCCTCGTCGTATTCAAGCGTGGTTTTCGTGACCGGGCAGACCAGCAGTTCCAGAAGCTTGCGGTCGACCTTGCGTTCCGTCTGTTCGTTCATTGTCCACTCCCGAAGCCCCGCCGCTACTGCAGGGTCGTTCCACCGTCGCCGCCGTTATTGGTCTTGGCGAGATCCATCTCGGTGATCGCGATCAGGGTCTCCGCCCGCGTCTTCAGGTCTCGCGCCTCCAGAAGCGCCTGCTTTTCCTGTGCGCCGTAAGGGCACATCATGCAAAGCGCGTTGACGAGCACTTCCGTTTCCGCTTCCGAAACGCTCTGCCAGTCCGCTTCCAGATTGTTCGCATCGAGGTAGTCGCGCAACACCTTCAACAGGCCATGTCTGTCCACATCCTCCTCGCCGACGCCGGTTGTCAGATCGTGGGCAAAAGCGGCAAAGTCGCATTCCACCTGCCGGAACGATGTGATCGTGTCGAGTTCCCGGCCGATGGCGAAACGGGTGACCCCCTGCAGGGTGATGAGGTAGCGCCCGTCACCGGATTCCTGAAAACTCGTCAACCGGCCGACGCAGCCGACCGGCGCAAGAACCGGAAAATCCGGGTCCGTCTGGATCATGTCCGGCGAAGGCTGCACCATGCCGATCAGCCGGTTCCCGGCAAGAGCCGCATCCACCATATCGATGTAACGCGGCTCGAAGATATTCAGCGGCAGCTGGGTACGCGGCAGGAGCAGCGCACCTTCCAGCGGAAACACGGGCAGGACCGGCGGCAAATCCGCAATGGTTTCATAGATCGCATTTCCCGCCTGCATCACTTCAAGCCTTTCAGGTCATCGTGTCCGGCGCCACAAGTTCGTGCCTGCCCCTTCATGGATATCTGTTGCTGTCCGGCTTGAGGTCAAGAAAACAGAACGGCCGACAGCTTTCGCCGCCCGTAGTTGGTCGCCGGTTCCTTGGGGCCCCAGGCCTCGAAAAACTGCAGCAGCTGCACGCGGGCGCCATCCTCATTCCATTCGCGGTCGCGGCGGACGATCTCGATGAGCTGATCGACCGCACCGGTCCTGTCGCCGTTGCCGTTCAGGCCAAGCGCCAGGTCGAAACGGGCCTGATGATCGAGCGGATCCTTGGCAATACGCTCCTCGAATTCCGAAAGGTCGCCGAGCGCTTCCGCCTGTTCGGCCAGTTCCAGGGCGGCCTTTGCCGCCAGATAAGCGGCATCATCCTGTTTTTCGGCCGGCACCATCTCCAACGCCTGCTTGGCACGTTCGACCTCATTGACGCTCAGATAGCACTGGGCGAGGCCGGAAATAGCACGCACATTGTCCGGCTCCGCCTGCATCGCAGCGCCGAAGAGCTGTGCCGCCTGCCCGAAATCCTTGGCCTCCAGGAGCGCTTCGGCCTGTTCCAGAAACTGGTCTGCCTGGCTGACCGGGGCCGCCCCGCCGAGCTTCTCTATGAACGCCTTCACCTGGCTTTCCGACTGGGCGCCCATGAAACCGTCAACCGGTTGTCCGTCCTTGAAGGCAATCACGGCCGGGATCGACTGGATACCCATCTGGCCGGCCACTTCCGGATGCTCATCAATATTCATCTTGGCAAGCTTGACCGCGCCCCTGGCCGCCGTCACCGCCGCTTCGATCACCGGCGTCAGCTGGCGGCACGGGCCACACCACGGCGCCCAGAAGTCGACCAGCACGGGCTGGGTCTTGGAGGCTTCGATCACGTCCTGCATGAAGCTCTGGGTGGTGACTTCCTTGATCAGTTCGCCGCCGGCTTCTCCAGTACCGTTTCCGGCACCGCCGCCATTGCCACCATCGCTTCCGCCACCGCCGAAGCTGCCGCCCATGCCTCCGCCGAAACTGCCGCCGAATTGGCCGCCCACGGAATAATTGCCAGTGTTCATTGTCTATGCCTCAGTTTTTCAGGCTTTTGTCCGCCGATGTGCGACATGCAGACCCACTGGCCCACACGCCCCACAAGTTGTCCCTAACATGGCCCTGTCAGGCCTGAATTACAAACCTGCCGATTGCGCTTCTTCGCTGACCGCCAGCACCTGCGGTTCGTGGCCGCAGCCCTTTGCGAAAACCAGCAGATCCTCGCGGGAGATTGTCGTCGTCGCGTCATTGGACAGGGGATGAAAATTCAGAATGTCATGCTGCATCATCGCCGCGTCGAAGACCGGCGTGACCCGCTGCGCCTCCCGGTCGTTGATCAGGGTAAAGGGTGTCACCGACCCCGGTGTGACACCCAGCACCTCCATCAGCAGATCCGCATTGCCGAAGGAGACCCGCCCCTGCGCACCGATCAGCTGATGGATCTTCTTCAAGTCGATAGTCGCATCATGCAGGGCGACCACCAGAAACAGCCGGCCCTTCTTGTCTTTCAGAAACAGGTTCTTGGTGTGCCCGCCGGCGATCCGGTCATGCAGATCGCCGGATTCCGCCACCGTAAAGACCGGCTCATGGTCCACGGTGGAAACCTTGATCCCGAGGCTGTCGAAAAATTCCATCAGGTCGTCGCGGCTGGCAGGCATCAAGGTCCCCTAAAAAATTTGGTCATCTCCTGCGCTGTCTAACCCGAACCGGCCCCCTTCTCAAGAACGCCGTTGCGGCGTGAGGTCCCGATTTCCCTTGATCTTCCCTTGTTCCTGCGCCGATACATCCACAAAAGATCCACAGCGAGCCCCGCAAAAAATTTTGCCGAAATTGCCTGTTGCAATCCGTCCCGGCTTGGTCCATATACTGCGCACCTCGCCGACAGACGGCGCTGACGAAGCGACGCGGTCGGACAAAAATGCGGGTGTAGCTCAGGGGTAGAGCACAACCTTGCCAAGGTTGGGGTCGTGGGTTCGAATCCCATCGCCCGCTCCAAATTCAAAAACAAAAGCCGCGGATGTCCGCGGCTTTTGTTGTTTCTGGAGGCTGAGGATCACCGGCAAATCCAAAGAGGATTCTTCTTCATATGCCGGTTTCAGGACGGTCCGAGCCTCAATTCGCATAAGCACGGATATGGATCGGATTTAATGAGTCCGTGACCTGGTTTACCCCCTCGGCATTCCCTTTGCCCTGAGATGGCGTTTCTGGGCGGCGATGCGGAACTGGGCGTTGGCTGCGCCGTAACCGGAATAGCCGCTACGACGTTCCACGATCTCGAAAAAGAAACCCTCGCCGAAGAACGGGCTGTAAAGCTGGAAATATTCCCCGCCCTTGTCGTCCCGGTCGTAAAGGACACCGTGGCTTTTCAGCCGGTCGAGGAAGGCATCCTCCAGCCCGAATCGGGCATCGAGATCGTCATAGTAGTTGGGAGAGATCGCGAGCGGCTTGAAGCCGTTGACGGACAAGGCATCGGCCGTGGCGAAGATGTCGGCGGTCTCGAAGGCCAGATGCTGCACGGCCGAGCCGAAATTCTCCGACAGAAAGTGGCCGGCGAGTGTCTTGCCGTTCTCCGCACCGTTGAGCGTGATCCGAAAGCTGCCGTCGGCGTTCTCGATCGCCTGACTGCGCACCAGGCCGGCCGGATCGACCACGTCCACCATCGGCGTCTTCACCGTCTTGAAGATGGACGTGTAGAACAGCAGCCAGGTCAGCATCTCGTCGAAGGCCATGGTCTCGGCGATATGGTCGATGCGTAAAAGATCGGCCGTCTCCGCCTTCCGGTCGTCGGAGACGGGGGAAAACTCGATCTCCCACACACGGGAGAGATCGCTGGTGCCGTCGATGAAATGCATCACCCCGCCACCGAGGCCCCGGATCGCCGGGATGTTCAGTTCCGCCGGCCCCACCTGCTGCTCGAACGGTTCAGCGCCGAGCGCCCGCGCCCGTTCCACGGTGGCTTTCGCATCTGCGACCTTCAGGCCGATGTCGCAGACATTGGTGCCATGGGTGACATAAGAGGAATGGGCAAAGCCCGCCTGTTCGGTATTGAGAACGATGTTGATCTCGCCCTGCCGCCAAAGATCGACCTTCTTCGACACATGCCGACCGACGCGGGCAAAGCCGAGCGTGTGCAGCAGGGCGCCGAGATCGGCCGCCTCCTGTTCGCTTGCGGCGAATTCCACGAACTCGATGCCCGAGACCGCGATCCGGTCCGGCATGTCCGGAACGTCGATCCGGATACCCGGCTCCTGCCGCTTCACCTTATCCATCAGGTAGACCAGCGCGCGGTGGCCGTCGACGGAGATCGGCTTGGCCGACCCGCCTCGGAACTGGTCATTGAAAATCTCCAGCGAGATCACCCCGTCATAACCGGTGGCGGCGACTGCGCGCATGAAGCCGGTGACATCCAGATCGCCCTCGCCGGGCATGTTGCGGAAGTGACGGCTCCAGTAGAGCAGGTCCATGTCGATCTTCGGCGCATCGGCGAGCTGGACGAAGAAGATCCGGTCGCCGGGGATGGAGCGGATCGTCTCCGGATCGATCTTTTTCGCCAGCGTATGGAAGCTGTCGAGGATCAGGCCGACGTTTGCGTGGTCCGCCCTGCGGACGATTTCCCACGCATCCCGGTGGTCGCTGACGTGCCGCCCCCAGGCCAGCGCCTCGTAGCCGACCCGGATACCGTGCTTCGCCGCCCGCTCGCCCAGTTCGCGGAAGTCGTCGGCCGCCCGGTCGATACCGCCGAGCGACAATGGCGAGACGTTCGAGCAGATCAGCACAAGATCCGTTCCCAGGTCGCCCATCAGGTCGAACTTGCGCTCCGCCCGTTCAAAGGCGCGCGCACGCTGAGGTTCCGGCATGCCTTCGAAGTCACGGAACGGCTGGAACAACGAGATCTCCAGGCCATGGTCGCGCACCATCTGCCCGACCTCGCGCGGGCTGGCGTCGAAGGTCAGCAGATCGTTCTCGAAGATCTCCACTCCGTCGAACCCGGCTGCCGCAATGGCTGCCAGCTTTTCAGCCAGATCACCTGAAATCGAGACGGTGGCGATCGCGGTTTTCATGCGGTTTCTCCCATATCGGTCAGTGCGACCCGAAGTGCTGTTTCATCGACCGGAAGATTCGAGAATTTCTTCCAGGCATGAACACCTTGAAAGAAGAAGAGTTCCCAGCCGGAGATGATCGAGAGACCGGATATCGAAGCATCCTGCAGAAACTGCGTGTCAACGGGCGTATAGACAGCATCAAATGCCCATTCGGCACTTTGCATGAAGGCGCGTTTCAAGGGCGTTCCCTCATATCCGACCATCCCGACCGGAGTGCAGTTAATCAGTCCCATCGTACCGTTTGCCGCTTTCTCCGCATCGATCCAGATCGAGACCTTCATGTCCGGGGCAACCGCTTCCAGTGCCTTGGCAAGAACTTCAGCCTTGGAGGGATCTCGGTCCATCAATCTCAACTCGGGGGCGCCGAGGGCAACCAGCCCGAAGGCGACCGCCCGGCCGACACCCCCCGTTCCGATCATCAGGACAGGCCCGGTTGCCTTGGATCCGCGACGCAAACGGTAGGCCGCCATGAAACCGGAATAGTCGGTATTATGGCCAAGCGGCGTGTCGCCCTCAAAAATCACCGTGTTGACCGCACCGATGGCCCGAACCAACGGGTCATCGATCCTCACGAGTTCTGCCACACGTTCCTTGTAAGGATAGGTGACATTGACACCCCGATAGTTCTCGCGGCTGCAGAGCTCGAAAACCTGTTCGAAGTCCAGGCCAAGCTCGTTCGGCACGAGCCGGTCATAACAAACTTCAATCTCATTCTGAGCTCCGGCCAGCCGGTGCAACAGCGGAGACCTTGAGTGCGCGATGTTGTCGCCGATCAAACCGAGTTTCAGTCCCTCGGAAACGTGCGGATTGCCATTCATTGTTTGGCGCCTTTTGTCTTCGGAGCAAAGGGGAGAGCTTTTCCCCGTGCCCACAGTGGTGTCCGCGAAACAAGAAGGAGGATCACCGAGACAAACAGGCCGAGCGAGTGGGCTCTCGGCCGTGCGGACGGGGTCTGCGCCGGATCATCAATGCAGAGTTTCTGCCTCATGTTCGTGAGCGAACGTCTGGAAACGGGAGAGGTCGACGGTTTCGCAAAACTCGGCATAGGTCATCTGGTTGGGGAGGCCGTCCGGTGTTCCCGCGCGGGACAGATGGGCGAGGGCCTCGCGGATGGCCGCACCTGCGGCAAAGAGCGTGGTAACGGCATAAAGCACGATTGAGAAGCCCATTTCCGTCAATTCCGAGCGGGACAGGCTGGCCGCGTCCGTGCCGTCCACCAGCGAAATGACCTTCGGGCCTTCCAGTCCGCGGGCAATGCCCTCGGCTTCCTTCCGGGTCTTCACGCCATCGACGAAGGCGAGGTCCGCGCCGAGATCCCGGTAGCGGCGGACCCGGTCGAGAGCGGACCCCAGGCCTTCCGGCTGGAGAGCGTCCGTGCGGCCGATGAGGAGCATGTCCGCGCCCGCTTCCCGGCGCGCGGAAACGGCGGCGGCGATGCGCAGCTCCGCTTCGCGCGCGGAGACAAGCCGCACGCCGGCCAATTGGCCGCAACGCTTCGGGCTTTCCTGATCTTCCAGATGCAGGGCGGCAACGCCGGCCTGGGCATATTCCTCAACCGTGCGGCGCACATTCAGCGGCCCGCCATAGCCCGTGTCCGCATCTGCGATCACGGGGACCGGAACCGCCCGCACCATCGCGCGGGCGTGATCGGCCATTTCGGTCTGGGTCATCAGGCCGAGATCGGGCTGTCCCAGGCGCATGGCCGTTGCTCCCAGGCCCGTCATGTAGACCGCCGGAAACCCGGCCTGTTCAACCATGCGCGCCGTCAGGCAATCCGGCGCGCCGGGGGCCGCGACCAGCATGCCCTTTGTCAGCAGGTTTTTCAGCCGTGCAGGGCCGCCCATGAGCGACGGCGCCGTCTTTGCGGTCGTTTCGGCAGTCATCTTGATACCTTTACCGATGTCGTCTTGTCCGGCCCGAGATGGCCTTCGGCCAGCGCCTTCTGATAGACCTCGGCCGTGCGTTGAACGTGCACGGTCAGCGCGGCGTCATAGGCCGCAAGGTTCCCGCCCGCGAGCATGTCCAGCATACGCCGGTGCTCCTCCATGGATTCCTCCCGCCGGGCCTCGTAAGGAGCGGTGATGTTGGCGCGCAGGGCGGCAATGCGCCCCGCCGCCAGCCCGTAGGCACTGCGCAGATAGGAGTTGCCGCAGTGATCGAAGGCCGCCTGATGAAAGGCGCTGTCCAGTTGGCCGTATTCCATGATGTCGGCCTGGGCGAGAGCGGTTTCCATCTTCGCGATCACTTCGCCCAGGGTCGCGAGAAAGCCGTCGCGGTCGACCCTGATCGCCGCCCGAACCCCCTGCACCTCCAGCATCTGCCGGTAGTCGCAGATGGCGACAAGATCCTCCAGCGAGGTTTCGAAGACAAAAGAGCCACGCTTGGGCCGCACATTCACCAACCCTTCCCGGGAGAGGATCGCCATCGCATCGCGGATCGGGGTACGGGAGATCCCCATCTGTGCGACGAGCCGGTCTTCGGAGATGTTCTCCCCAAGCTTGAACGCACCGGTCACGATAGCATTGCGTATCTGCTGCGCCGCAATCTCCGCGAGCGACTGTTGCGGTGCGATCCTGCGCACACTCATACCTGCGTCTCCCCTGATGTCTTCAAACGCCGCCCCAGCCAGAGCAGGGCGGGTACGACCCAGACTACCGCAACCAGCAGGGCAAGTCCGGCTGCAATGGGCCGTTCGAAGAAACCCGCCATGGAGCCATCCGACTTGATCAGGGAGGTGATCAGGTTGCGCTCCACAAGCAGCCCCATCACGATACCGAGGATGGTCGGCGCGACGGGAAAGCCGTTTTCCTCCATCAGATAGGCAAGAAGACCCAGCACCACCATGATGATGACGCCGGAAGCGCTGGCATTGATCGAATAGGAGCCGACGATGCAGAAGCCGAGGATCAACGGCGCAAGCACCAGTTTCGGCACGCGCAGAACCTGTGAGGCAAGGCCGATGGCCAAAAGGCCGAGCGGGACGATGAGGATGTTTGCCAGCAGAAACGTCAGGAAGATCGCCGCGATGGTGTCGCCGCTGGTCAGAAAGACCATCGGTCCGGGATTGAGGCCCTTGACGTAGAGCACGCCGATTACGATGGCGGTGATGCTGTCGCCGGGAATGCCGAACACCATGGCCGGAACGTAGGCGCCCGACAGCGCCGAATTGTTGGCTGCGCAGGCATCCACAAGCCCTTCCTCGCTGCCATGGCCGTAGGCGGCGGGATTTTTCGAGAATTTCTTGGAAACAGCGTAAGAGATCCAGGCCGCGATATCGGACCCTGCGCCGGGTAGAATTCCGATGATCGTTCCGATGGTGGAGCTGCGAACCAGATTCGTCTTGTGCCGCCACAGCACACCGCCAAGGCCCTCGAACATCTTGAGCGGGTTGCCGATGACAGCGGCCTTTGGAACCGTGTCGCGGTGGACGAAGGTGCGGATCAGTTCGGGAATGGCGAACATGCCGATCAGAGCGGGAACGAAGGCGACCCCGTCCAGCAGGGAGGTCAGGCCGAAAGTAAAACGGGGCAGGCCCGAGGTCGTGTCCATGCCCACGCAGGCGATCATGAGGCCAAGACCGAGGGAGATCAGGCTCTTCAGGATCGAGGCCGACCCAAGCATGACCGCAGCCGACAGCCCCAGAAGCGCGAGCCAGAAATATTCGAACGAGGTGAAATTCAGGGAAACCAGCGCCAGCTGTGGTGCGGCGAACATCAGGATCAGGGATCCGAAGATGCCGCCGATCGCCGAGGAGGTAACGGGGATGCCGAGCGCGCGGCCCACCCTGCCGGCCCGTGTCAGGGCGCTCAGGTCTTCCACATAGGCCGCCGATGCCGCCGTTCCGGGAATGCGGATGAGGGCGGCGGGAATATCGGAGGCGAAGATCGCCATGGCTGCGGTGGTCACGATAGCGGCGATGGCCGGGACCGGATCCATGAAGAAGGTCAGCGGGACCAGCATGGCTGTCGCCATGGTGGCCGAAAGACCGGGGACCGCACCGACAAACAGGCCGAACAGGGCGCTCGACAACAGGACGATGAACATGTTCCAGGTCAGAATGAGATCGAATGCGGCGGAAAGGTGCTGAAAGACCATCACAAAATGCCTTTCAGAAGTCCGGCAGGCAGGGGGACGTAGAGCAGGCGCGTCATCAGCACATGCACCGTCAGCACAAAGATCGCTGACACCAGAATCCAGGTCTGCCCCCTGTAGCCGGAAAAGAAGAACAAGGTCGAGAGGATTACGAACCCGCCAATCGGAAAGCCAACGGTCTCGAACACGAGCGAGAAGACGATGACACCAACAGTGGCGATCAGTGCCGCGGTCAGGCGGACCGGGTGACGCCAGCCCGGATCCAGGCGGATCAGCTTCGTTCCCTGGGCCCTCAGTCCTGTGACCGCCAGGCAGATACCACCCGTCATGAACAGGACGCCAAGCACGCTGGGAAAGGTACCCGGTCCGATGCTTTGGCCCTGCATTTGCGGATAGCCCCAGGCCGTCACCAGAACCCAGAGTCCCAAGGCGAACAGAAGCGCTCCTATGAAGGTGTCATGAATCTTCATGCCGTCCGATCCCGTCTTTCCCACGGAACGCCTGGGGGGAAGCGAATACCTCCCCCCGGCGCCAGTCTTACTGCTTTGCCAGTCTTACTGCTTTGCCAGGCCGACGGCTTTCAGGCTTTGTGCCAGGGCCTTGTCCGAAGTCTCCATGAAACTCTCGAACTCACCGGCAGGAGTCCACTGGGTGGCGTAGCCGCGGTTCTTCATGAAGGACAGATATTCCGGGTCGTGTACGACCTCTCCAACAGCCGTCACCAGTTTGGCGGCAATGTCGTCGGGCAGACCGGCAGGTGCGACAATGCCGCGCCAGGAGCCGAGAGCGAAGGAATGGCCGGTTGCTTCCGTAAAGGTCGGCAGATCCGGCGCGGCCTCAAGCCGGCTATCGGCGAAGACCGCCAGGGGCTTGATCAGGCCGGCGGACATAAGCGCCGCGGCCTCCGGCAGGGAGGCGGTAGCAATCTGCACACCGCCGGCAGCCAGGTCCTGCAGACCCGGAGCGGCTCCTTCGGACGGCACCCAGGCGACCCGCTTGACAGGCAGGCCGGACGCCAGCAGCATCCCGGCCAGCGCCAGATGGTTCACACCGCCCTGGGCTGATCCGGACGCCTTGAACTCCCGGTCCTGGGCGTTTTCGAGAGCCGCCAGAAGCGCCGGCATATCGTCATACCCGGAGTCGGCCCGCACGAAGATCGCGGCAGGGTCGGAATTATAAAGTCCGATGGGCGTGTAGGCCTTGTAGGTCAGATCGGTCAGGCCAAGGCTGTGCATGGAGCCGATTTCGAGGGTTGCAACGCCGATGGTCTGGCCGTCGGGCGCGGCATCCGCGATGGCCGTATGGCCGATGACCCCGGATCCCCCCGTGCGGTTGACGACCGGAACCGGCACGCCGAGCTTTTTCTCCAGAAGAGAGCCGATCATGCGGGCGGTGGCATCCGTGCCGCCACCCGCGCTCCACGGCACGATCAGGGTGACAGGACCGTTCGGCCAGTCCTGCGCGGTGGCCGGAGCTGCCGCGCCGACCATGATGGCTGTGGCCAGTGAAAGGATAGTCCGTCTGTTCAGTTTCATGCTTTCCTCCTCAAGGTGCCCCAGGTCTCGGCGATGCGCCGGCAGGGGTCAGTCAAAAATCTTTGTGGTGTTCAGGATCCAGTCCGGATCGACACTGCGCTTGATCCTCCGCATCAGGTCGACCTGGGCCTCGTCCCGTGTATGTTTCAGGTAGGGTTTCTTGAGCAGGCCGATGCCATGCTCCGCGGAAACCGTTCCGCCCAGTTCGCGAACGATGCCGTAAACGACGCGACTGACATCGGGCAGAGGCTGCGGATCGGCTCCGGGCACCCAGGCGACAATATGAATATTGCCGTCGCCGACATGGCCGTAATGCACCGAGTGACAGCCGAACTGTTCCAGCAGCGCCGATTTGGACCGGGTCACGAATTCCTCGATCCGGCGGATCGGCAGGCCGATATCAAAGGAGATATGCGGTCCGATCACCGCCGGACTGGCGAATTCCGCCGCCGCATCGCGCGTGCCCCAGAAGTCGGCCATGTCGGACAGGGTCTGTGCGACCGCCCCGTCCTCGATTGCGCCTGTCTCGAACAACTGCTCCAGCCAGGCATTGAAACGCGCGCCGTCGACCTCCTCGTCGAGGCCCTGCATCTCAATGAGAACCACATGGGTTCCCTCGCCGATCGAGACGGGCGCCTTGCCCCCCGGCACACGTTCCGTGGCCTGATGCCAGTAATCCGCCCACATGACCTCGAACGCCGACAGGAAGGGCCCCAGATTTTGACGGGCGGTCCGCAACAGTTCCAGGACGTTGTCGTAGCCATTGACCACACACATGGCGGCGCAGACACAGCCGGGCTTGGGATGCAGTCGCAGGACGGCACGAGTGATGACCCCAAGTGTCCCCTCGGCCCCCACAAATAGCTGCTTCAGGTCATAGCCGGCATTGTTCTTCAGCATCCTGTTCAGCATGGACAGAACCGTGCCGTCGGGAAGGACGACCTCAAGACCCAGCACCAGATCGCGGGCCATGCCATAGCGGATCACCCGGTTGCCCCCGGCGTTGGTGGACAGGTTGCCGCCGATCGCACAGGAGCCACGGGCACCAAGATCAAGGGCGAAGAAAAGGCCGGCTTCATCGGCTGCCTTCTGGATGGTTTCAAGCGGCGTGCCTGCCCTTACGGTCATCGTCATGCCGTCCGGGTCGATTTGCTCGATCCCGGTCATCCGCTCCATGGACAGGGCGATACCGCCATCGAGCGGCCGCGCGCCGCCGCACAGGCCGGTCATGCCACCCTGAGGCGTAACGGGAATGCCCGCCTGGCTGCAGGTCCGCAAAATCCTGGAGATCTCTTCTGTCGACGAGGGCCGGAACACGGCACGCGGTGCGGCCTCAGGCAGGAAACTCCAGTCGGTCCGGTTCCGAGCCGGTATATCCGCCCCCAAAAGCGCGGTTTTAGGACCAAGTTCCAGGGCAAGATCCTCGATGGACCGATCGGCACTCTGAAGCGGCATTATTCTCAATCCGAATTATTGTTATGTGTTACATATAACAAACCAAGACCCTGCTTCAAGCACAATTCTGCCTCCGCCGGGTTTTGGCGGCAGATCAGGATGCTTGTCGGGAAAGTCTGCCGTTCACTCGGCTTTGATATCTGACTGATGACAAGGTGCCCCGCTTTGTCGGAGGGCGGGTCCATGCTTCACAAAGCCGTTGCGGAAGAACGGCTCAGGCCAGACCGGCCCATGACGTTACAAGGCGTCTCCAACAAGGTATCGAAAGCGACCATTTCAGGGTGAAGACGAAACGGTCGAAGGTCGGCGGCTTCCGATCGCTCGACACCGCCCGCAAGACCATTGCCGGGTTCGAAGCCATTCGGCATACGCAAGACTTTAAATGAATGTTTTTGCCGGAAGGCCGGCCGCTCTCGTGCCCGTCAAGAACGACACGCCCGGCAATCCAACCTGAGTGTTTCTGCGTATCTCCTGTACACGCACAGGAGGGCTCCATGCAAAAACGCTACTCAGGCACCTGGAATTTTCGATTTCTGCTCGTCGTCACCATCGTCTCGGTCGCCTTGATGTCGCCGCCGGGCCTGGTGACGGCACGGGCGGATCTTGGCGCGGCGGCAAATTATGTTCCCTCTGCAAGCCTGGTCGGCAAGGGACGCCTCACCTTCTTGGGCTTCAAGATCTTTGATGCCGAGCTTTACGCTCCGGGTGGAACCTATTCCCCCTCAAGGCCCTTCGCCTTGAAGCTGACCTATCTGCGCAACTTCAAAGGCCGTGCCATTGCCAAGAGGTCCGCCGACGAGATGCGCAAGCTGGGGGCATCGAAGGGACAACTGGCAAAATGGACCCGGCAGATGGAAGCGATTTTTCCGAACGTTTCCAAAGGTCAGTCCATCACAGGCGTAAGGACGTCATCGGACAAAGCCACCTTTTATCTCGGCAACCGAAAAATAGGCACGATTTCCGACCCGGCCTTCACCAGGCGTTTCTTTTCCATCTGGCTCGGAAACCGGACAGGGAACCCTGAACTGCGCGCCAAACTGGTCGGCGCGGGCTCGTGAACGACACGACCACGTCAATACACCAATCCGCCTCGGCTGACCGGTCGCCTTGTCGGGATCCCGCGGTTCAAACGCGGATCCCGGCCAGGGCGCTACTGACCTATGGCGCCCTTGCCTTTCCCCTGTCCTTCGCGGGACTGCCGATCTATCTCCATGCGCCCGACTTTTATGCGGTGACACTGGCCCAGCCGCTGGCAAGCCTGGGGTTTGTCCTGCTCGCGCTGCGCCTGATCGACGCCTTCCAGGATCCGCTGATCGGAAGTCTCAGTGACCGGTTTCATGCCCACAGACCGGCTATCTTGTTGGCCGGGACGGTGATGCTGGGCGGCGGCTTCTGGATGTTGTTTCATCCGGTGGCGTCTGCTCCCCTCACCTGGTTTGCCGTTTCGATCCTGATATGCACCACGGGCTTTTCGGTCGTAACCATCAATCTTCAGACCCTCGGCGGCTTGTGGAAGACGTCGTCGACCGAGCGGACGCGGGTCACCGGCGGCCGGGAGGCGCTCGGGCTCCTGGGCCTGCTGGCCGCCGCGATCGCACCGAGCCTGCTGACACAGTGGACGGGGCAAACGCTTGCCTTTCACTATCTCACCCTTGCGTATCTGCCTTTGCTCGCCGGCGCCTTCTTTCTCTTGATGGTGTGGTTGAAGTCGGCAAAGCTGTCTCAACCGTCTTCGGCCTCCTCGCCGGAAAGCTGGGGCGCACTGCTCAAGAACCGTTGGCGAACGACTTTTTTCTCCCTGGTGCTGCTGAACACCTTCGCCAGCGCCATTCCGGCCGTTCTGGTGCTGTTTTTCGTCCGCGACAGACTGGGGGCCGAAGCCTTTACGGGATTGTTCCTTCTCATCTACTTCCTGGCAGGAACGGCCTCCATGCCACTGTGGATCCGCCTTGCTACCAGATTTGGAAAAGTCCGGGCCTGGCAACTGTCGCTCGGCCTTGCCGTGGTCACGTTCATCTGGGCGACCTTGCTCGGGCGCGGGGACCTGGCGGCCTACGCCGTCGTTTGCGGCCTCTCCGGACTGGCGCTCGGCGCGGATCTGGCGCTGCCACCGGCACTGCTCGCCGATCATATCGATGCGGACAAGCGCCAGGCCGAAGCGTCTCGCCTGTTTTCGCTCATGGCGCTTGTGTCGAAGGCGTCTCTGGCCGCGGCCACGGGCCTCGCCCTGCCCATCCTGGGCCTGCTCGGATACGCACCGGGGAACGAAATGACGCCACGACTGGACTGGGTTCTCAGCCTGACCTATGCCGCCTTGTCTTGCATGTTGAAGATCGCAGCCCTGATCGGCCTATTGGTGGCGGAAAACACGCTTACATCTGGTTTCCGCACAGACCGGTGATGCCCTCAAAATCAAACAGGCCCGCTCAATCCGCCAACCCGTTGGGAAATCTTTTGACCGCCTTGCTGTCGAGCATGTCCCGATCGAACAGGGTGTTCAGCCCCCAGGTCACGCGATCCCGATGGGGTTCGATGCCGTAGTAGCCTCCGCTATCCAGAAGCCGGATCAGCCAGTAGGCGGTCCAGAGACAGCCGCAACCGATCTCGCACAGACGCGTTTCGGCGCCAGGCCTTGCTGGAGAAGGGCGATGAACTGCCGGCGGCCGCCCTCGTCGAACCGGTGGGTCGGGACACCGAGAAGACCATGGGCTTGAGCCATTTTCTCGCCGAGACGCTGCACGTCGGACATAGCGAAATTCCAGTTTCAGATGGAGCCGGAGGGGCCGGTCACGGCCGCGATTCGCATCAAGCCGGCATGAAAGTGGAGCCGGCCCTGCATGGCCAACCCACCATCTCCGCCCCTTGAACGCGGGCATCAGAGAAACAGAATTTTCAGGTGAGTTTGCCGGAGGGCGATGATATGTCATTGTCAAATTTCAGTAAAAAAGCGCCGGTTCGCATAAGGTTGATTTGGTGAGAAAATGCAACAAACCCTAGAGGAACGATTTCCGGACGTTCTTTTTTACAATTCGAATCTTACGGAAATACAGGAAAATGTCGTTATCGGCGCCGGTTCGCGCGTCGGGTCCATGACGATCGTTCACAAGAATGCCCGAATAGGGACGGGAACAACGATCGGATCTCACTGCAATATTTGCGACTGTACCATCGGCAACAACGTTTCGATCCAGACCGCCTGCCATATTACACGCGGTGTCACGGTTGAGGACGACGTGTTTATCGGGCCCCATGTCGTCACCCTGAACGACAAGCTGAAGGGCGACCCGATGATTTACCCCTACATCGAAAGGGGCGCGAAAATCGGCGGCGGCAGCACGATCCTGCCCGGCGTGCGGATCGGGGCCAATGCGGTCGTGGGCGCCGGCAGCGTGGTAACGAAAGACGTCCCGCCCGGCGCGCTGGTCGTCGGCAATCCGGCCCGAATCAGGCAGTCGGCTCCCGGCGACCGGACATAACGCGCGCCATGAAGGACCTCATCCTCAATCTTGCGCCAACCGGCATGGTCCCGACCCGGGAGATGTCGCCCCACGTCCCCATTTCGCCGGATGAGATTGTCGCCGATTGCCGGAAATGCGCAGACCTTGGTGCGACGATCCTGCATGTCCATGCCCGCGACGAGAGCGGAAAACCGACCTGGCGAAAGGAGGTTTACGCTCGGATCATCGGCGGCATCCGGGAGACCCATCCGGATGTGATCATCTGCGTATCGCTCAGCGGCCGCAATTTTCCGGAATTCGAACATCGCAGCAATCCGCTATTTCTGGACGGTGACCTCAAGCCGGACATGGCAAGCCTGACACTGTCCTCATTGAATTTCGCCCGGACCGAAAGCATGAACGCCCCGGACATGGTCACCCGGCTTGCCGAAACCATGGCGGAACGCGGAATCCGCCCCGAACTCGAAGTGTTCGATACCGGAATGGTCAACTACGCCAACTACCTGGTGGACCGGGGTGTCCTGACCGGCCCTCACTATTTCAACGTCCTGCTCGGCAATCTTGCCAGCGCGCAGGCAACGCCGCTTCACCTTGCCGCAATCACCCAGGGTCTGCCCCAAAACGCTTACTGGTGCGCCGGCGGCATCGGCGCGGCACAGCTCCCGGCCAACGCCCTGGGGCTGCTGTTCGGAAACGGGGTGCGGGTCGGGCTTGAGGACTTCCTCTGGCTGGATGCCGAGCGCAAGCAACCGGCGACGAACGCTCAAATGGTCGAGAGGGTCCGGCAACTCGCCACAACCTTCGGCAAGTCCTTCGCCAGCGCGGGCCAGGTCCGCAAAGCCTTCGGGATCGGCCGCCATGACGCCTGAGACCCGCCCGCTGCGCATCCTGATGACCAACAACACCCTGAGCCTGCGCGCCGGGTCGGAGCTTTATCTGAGGGATCTCGCGATCTCCTTCATGAAGCGCGGTCATTTTCCGGTCGCCTACAGCCGGACGCTTGGCCCGGTCGCAAACGACCTGCGTGCCGCCACGATCCCCGTGATCGACGATCTGAGCGAGATGTCCGTTGCCCCGGACATCATTCACGGCCAGCATCACCTGGAGACCATGACAGCCGCGACGCATTTTCCGCACGTGCCGGTCGTCTACACCTGCCACGGCTGGGTGCCCTGGCCGGAAATGCCGCCGGCCTTTCCCGACATCATGAGATATGTCGCCGTCGACGACCTGTGCCGGGAACGCCTTCTGACGACCCATGGCATAGCGCCGAACGCAATCACCACGCTTTATAATTTCGCCGATCTCAAGCGGTTTCACCGGGTGCGCAAGCTGCCGGAAAAGCCGGGTTCGGCGCTGGTCTTCAGCAACACCCGGCCCGAGGTACCGCGAGCCATCCGGGAGGCCTGCGACCGGCTCGGGATCGAAAAACTCGATATCGTCGGCAAGGCCTCCGGGAATGCGATAGCGAACCCGGAAGCCATCCTTGCCGATTACGACATCGTCTTTGCCAAGGCACGGTCCGCGATCGAGGCGATGGCGTCCGGATGCGCTGTCGTCGTCGCCGACAAGGAGCGCCTCGCCGGCATGGTCACGCCGGAGAACCTTGCAACCTTCCGGGGCCTGAATTTCGGCATTCGAACCCTGCAGCAGCAGGCGTTTACCAGCGACAACGTGGAACGCGAACTGAAACTCTACAATGCGGCAGAGGCCGGCAAGGTCACACAATGGATCCGCTCGAACGCCGACATGGACGTGATTGCCGACGCCTGGATCGACTTGTACCGTGACGCCGTCGACCGCTGGCGGGAAGTGGGCCCGGCCATTACCGACGAAGAGCGGTTTGCCGCACTATCGCGGTATCTCGTCGGGGCGTTGTCCCCACGCATCAAGGCAGCCGACCAGAACATCCGCGACCGGAAAAACGCCGAGGCGGAGCTGAAATCGCGGCGCGCGGAGTTGGCCCGTGTGTCCAAAGAGGCAAAGAAGGTGCCCGACCTTGAAAAAAAGCTGCGGAATGAACGGGCCGAGCGCAAAACGGACACCGACGAACGGCTCAAGACCAAGGCCAAACTGAAATCCGCACGACAGGAATTGCTCGATATCAAATCAAGCAGAGTATGGCCGTTGTTTCGAAAGTTCATGAATTGAAGACGACCGTTCCCTTTCCCAATCCCAGGTTTCCGATCCGGGTCCTGCTGATCGGTCTTGGCCGGATGGGGCAGCTGCATCTGAAGTGCCTGTCCGGACTGACGTCGGTTGACGTGGTCGGCGTGGTCGATACCGACGCGACCAGGGCAGACGTGGCGGCAGGCCACCGCTTTTCCGCCGACCCGGCCGATTTCGCCGGCGACTTCGACGCCGCGATCATTGCCGTCCCTGCAGAGGGTCATGCCCGGGTTGCCCTGCCGCTCCTCGCCGAGGGAATCCATTGCCTGGTCGAAAAACCCCTGGCACTCAGTTCCGGCGAGATCGGGAAAATGATCGCTGCCACGCGCGCAGGCGGCTCGGTTCTCGCTGTCGGACAGGTAGAGCGTTTCAATCCGCAAATTGAAAGCTGCGCCGCCCGGATTGGCAGGCTAGCAGGCGATATTCGGGTCGAACGCCTGTCTCAGGGGTCCGGCGCGCCCGGTGAAGCGGATGTAATTTCCGACCTGATGATCCATGATCTGGACTGGATCATCAGGTGCGAAGGCTCCACGGATTGCACGATCGATCTGCTGGAGACCCGCGGACCGGTTGACCACCTTGAATACGCCCGGTGCGTCCTCGATTTCGGGGACCACAGGTATGATCTGAGGGCTGGTCACGGAGAGGGTTGCCGGAAAAGGACGGTCCGGATCTCGGCGGCGGACGGCTCAACGGAGGATTACGATCTTCTGGACTTCATGTGCGGAAAAAGCCTCGATCCGCTGACACGGCAGGCCCAGGCCTTTGTCGACGCCTGCCATGGCGGAGAGACCGAACTGGCAACCGCATCCGACGCTCTGGCCGTCTATCATCTGATCGAGCGCATCCGCGCACTTGGCAATCCCGTGCTCGAACCTGCCGAGAGAATTGCGTGACACCGAAAGTCCCCTTCGTCGATCTTTCCGCCGAATGGGAGCCTGTGCGCACGGAGGCCCTCAGACGCATCGCCGGGGTCTTCGACCATGGACGGTTTGTCGCCGGGCCGGAAGTTTCCGAGCTGGAAGAGAAGCTTGCAGCGACGGTCGGCACGAAACACGCCCTTTGCTGCGCCTCCGGAACGACCGCGCTCCTCATGGCGATGATGGCGCTCGGCATCGGGCCGGGCGATGAGGTCATTGTTCCGGCCTTTACCTTCATCGCGCCCGCGGAATGCGCCCTGATCCTAGGCGCCTCGCCCGTGCTGGTGGACGTACAGGTGCCGTCCGGGCTCATCGATCCCGACACACTCGAAGCCGCAATCACGCCCCGAACCAAAGCCATCGTCGCCGTTTCGCTTTTCGGACTGCCCGCCGACTTTAAAAGGATCAACCGGATCGCGGAAAACCACGGCATCCCGGTGATCGAGGATGCTGCCCAGAGCCTTGGCGCGAGCCGGAACGGCAAAGCCAGCGGATCACTGGCCGGGATCGGCTGCACCAGCTTTTTTCCCACCAAGGCGCTCGGAGGCGCCGGGGACGGCGGGGCGGTCTTCACCGATGATGCGGATACGGCGAACCGGTTGAGCGAAATTCGTGAACACGGGCAATCCGGCAAGTACCATCATGTCCGGCCCGGGCTGAACGGCCGGCTCGGCTCTATCGCCGCCGCTGCACTTCTGGCCCGGCTGGACATGTTCGAACCGCTGCTGGAACGGCGGCGCCACATCGGCCGGACCTATGACAGGCTGCTCGGCGATGCACGTAGATCCGGTTTGCTGGATTTCGCGACGGATGAGGGGATCGAACACAGCGCGCGGTCGCAATATGCGGTCGTGGTCAAGGCCCGCGCGAAGGTGGTCAATTCACTGGAAGCCGCCGGCGTTCAAACGGCGGTCCATTATCCGCAGGCGCTTGACCAGCAACCGGTCCTGCGGGATTGCCGCTGTTCCGGATCGCTGGCGAACGCTTCGACAATGGCGGACAAGGTACTGTGCCTGCCCATCCACCCGGCCTTGAGCGACGATCAGGTGAGCTATGTCGCTGACAGCCTTTGCAGCGCGGTCATGCATTGAAACAGATGTCATGAAGATCGGTTAGTTTTTTGGGGCACCTCACTGGTAGGCGGCGCGCTAACTCAAAATGCGGGTATAGATCAGGGGGCCATACAAGGTTAAAGCGGTTACTATGATCTATAATTTAGTTGCCTTGCTCGAATTTGCTTTTCGACACCGGTCATACGCAAACGCCAGTTTGCAAGCTCAGCACTGACCCCATAATAGGCTGCAATTTGATCTTTGTCTAAACCACGCCCCCTGAAATATAGAAGTCCATCACGAGGCACTAAAACTGCCCCCGCAAGCCAATCCGCTTCCTCCTCCAATTCAGGAGGATAATCGCTAAGAAGGAGGAGTCCGGCCTCGGATCTATCCACTCGGTTCGGCTTATGTCGCAATTCGACGTGAGCCCATTCATGGATAAGCGTATTCGCCTGACGCGTGACCGGATGGGCGGAATTTATAATAATTGCCGTTGCGTTCCCCTCACGAATGGTAACGCCGGACCAGCTATCAGGATCGTGAATTGTAAGTTGCGCTAGATGATCTGGATTGATTCCAGGAATTTCTTCAGGCGTCCAAACGACGAAACCCAATGATTGAAGAAAAATCTTTGGATCAAGCTTATCTAGTGCGGAGAGTTCCAGTTTTTCCCGAAGAGATAGAGAAATCTTCTCCGCTTGGGATTTAAATCCACGTCGCATCCTATCAGATATTCTCTCGATCTCGCAGGGCCTGTTGTACGGAAATTATCATTCCGCCTAAGGCTATTGCGGTATCAATTGAAGTCGTTTTCTTTTTTCTTAAATGAACGCTCGCTGCAGTGTTTTCTGATTCTGTAGGCTGCATACCAAGAAACTTGGAAGGATCTTCTCCCAACCATCTGCATATAGCAGCAAAGGTTACGAGGTCGGGAATATGACCATTTTCGATTCGAGATAAAGTCGCGGAGCTAATTCCTATCTCTTTGGCTGCCGCCCGCACCCCGAGGGTGCCACGCCTGTCGGCAACCATTTCACCCAGCTTTTCAATACTTAAGCTCATTTCTCACCCAGGTCTATTTTGGCAGTTGACGCACCGCCCCGAGTCGGATTACTGTTTCACATATGAGACGATAATTGTCTCATATGTGAAACGTCCTATCAGTGAAACACAGAATCACGGTTCGATTCGACGGTCAAGCCAAATGAAATTGAAGAACTAATTTTGCGGCCTGATGAGACGTTACATTTTCTGAAATTCCAGAAGATTTCGAGAGGAGGTGAGTAAAATAGCTAAGTCAAACAAAGAAGTTACGAGCGCAAGAGCTGCTTCAGCAGCTGCGAAAGTGCTCCGCGATCCGAAGTCTAGCGCTGCCGCCAAGTCGGCTGCAGCATCGGCGCTCACCCAGCGACCGAACAAGAAGTAGGACGCGGTCAATTCGGGGCCGGGTTCGCCCGGCTCCTTCTTCCGGTTTCGGTGTCTCTTGGAGAGCCTGAAAATGATTTACGCGATCAATTACGACCTGAAGCGTCCGGGTCAGAACTATGAGGCGCTGTATGAAGCCATCAAGTCCTGTGGGGTATGGTGGCATTACTTGGACTCCACTTGGCTTGTTGATACGTCTCTGAATGCTGAAGGCATTTGGAAAAAAGTCGAGCCTCACGTCGACACGAATGACCTCTTTCTCATAATCGGTGTGACCCAGGACTATTATGGCTGGCTCCCCAAAAAAGCGTGGGATTGGATCGATAGCCGCATGTCGCAGAAGGCAGCGTAGGAGGTCACAATGCGCATTCAAGGTGCGGTGATACGTGAACAGGGGCAGACATTTGCGGTGGTCGTGGTGAAGCCCAATGTCGTCCAGAACCAGTCAAAAGCTGCCGATGCTATCAGCAGCTTCATGCCTGTTTTTGGTGGCATTCCCATTGTGCTTATGGCGCAAGATTGCCGCGGCAGGCCTACTTACTATGGTCGCCCCGACATCTCACGCTTTATGGCTTCTGTGCCTCTTCAGGCGATCCCTTGGCGGGAGTATTCAATCAATTGAGCTTACGCATAGTTCCCCTTTGTCCAAACCGGTGATCGCAAGATCGCCGGTTTTTTTTGGATTCTGGTCGGCCTCTGGTTTTCGAATTCTCCCGGCTAGTTTGTTTCCGGGGACCTTGACCTGGAACAAGGTGGCTGATCAGGTGCGAATGGCATAGTCTGCCTGTGCCCATCCGCAGGACGCCGATCGAACAGCAACGAGGGAGAGTTTGCTTTGACAGGCTGGAACACGCTCAAACGTACCGGATTTGCAGCCATCATCACCGCGGCGGCCGCCAGTCCGGGGTTTGCAGCCAATGCAGGCCACGGCAAGGAGCTTGCCCTTCAGTGGTGTTCGACCTGCCACCTTGTCTCCAACGATCAGGACACGGCCAGCGGCGCGTCCCTGCCGAGTTTCTTCGACATTGCCAGGGATCCGGGCTTCAGTGAAGACGGGCTGAAGACCTTCCTTGCCGATCCGCATCCCAAGATGCCGAACATGACCCTTTCGAACGGCGAGATCGCGGATATCGCGCGCTACATCAGCTCGCTGTCCAATTAGACGCGCCACCGGGCTTCAAAATTCGAAACTGGCCCGAACCGGCGCATGAAACGAGCCGTCTTCCGCGGACGTTCCCTCGTCCAGGACCTCGTCGGCCAGATCATCGTTGAAAACGTCGATATCCCGCACCCGGGCAAAGAGCGCGGGGCTTGCCAGAATGTGATCCAGCGCCTGCCCTCGCCCCTTGTGAATGACGGTCCGGCGCAGCTCCGGCGGCAGGGCCGCGTCCAGTTGATGCAACTGGCGGCTCGCCAGGTCCGGATTGCCGGTGTCGTCCGGATCGGCCAGCAGCAGGCGTAGCGCGGTTGAATCCTCCGTGGCGTTGAAATCGCCGGCGACCGCGATCAGCGGCTCGGGATGGTGGTCGAAAAGAGCATCTATCTTCACCCGCAGATCAAGCGGCTGCGCCGCCCGCTTCATGGATGCCAGAAAGTAGCCTTCCGCCCACACGGGAACGTTCTTCCAGACCTTGGGCGCGGTCTTGCCGCCCGGGATGGGGGCCGCGATGGGTGCGCGCAGGTGAACCACGAACAGGTGAAGCGGTTGCTCCAGGCCAAGATCAAGCTGCAGTTCCAGAACCGGACGGTCGAAGCCGAGCGGCACCGGCGCCTCCACCGCCGGGCTGGCATGATCCGGCTGCCACAGCGGCACATGCATGGCCGCCTCGTGGTGGATTTTGCTGTCGAGAACGGCAAACCGGCTCACCACCACCAGATTGTGCCGATCGCCTGGGGACGGGGCATCAAACCGCGTCGTGGCGGTCGCGTGAAACGTCTCGTAGGGCGTCCCGGCAAGCAGGGCATCGAGAGCCAGAAACTTCCGTTCGCTCGTCCCCGGAAGCCTTTGCGCATTGACTTCTTGAAGGCAGAGGATGTCGGCCTCCAGGTCCAGAAGCTTCGGGCGCAAAGCCGCAATCCTCTGTTCGAGCCGCTCCGGTCGGAACTTGTCGTCGCCAAAGGATTCGATGTTGAACGTGGCCAGCCGGATCAAGGGTTTCTTCCACAAAGCCATGGGTTTCGGGTTCCAGGACACGGTCCCTGACCATAGCCTTGCCCGACAACCGGTGATAGGACAAGGCATTGCCTTATGGAACACAGTCCCGATGCGTGAAACAAGCTGCCCCTGTGGCTCCGGCCGCGGCCTGTCCGACTGCTGCGGCCTCTATCTTTCCGGTGGCCGCGTTCCCGAAACGGCCGAAGCGCTGATGCGCTCGCGCTATTCCGCCTATGTGCGTCAGCAGATCGACTACCTGAAGGACACGCTCTGGCCGAAGGAACAAGCGCGTTTCGACTTTGCCGGAACAGCCCGGTGGGCGGCGGAGAACCACTGGACCGGACTGACGGTTCTGAAGACGGAAAAGGGCACAGCCGAAGACCGGGACGGCACGGTTCTGTTCGAGGCGAAATTCCTGGCCGGCGGCCAGCTCAATACCCACCGCGAACTCAGCCGCTTTCGCAAGAAGGCCGGACGCTGGTATTACGTTGAAGCCCTGCCGGAAACGTGAATCGCCTGAAGAAGGCACTGACAAAATTGGAGGAATCCCATGCAATTCGCCCGATATCCGAGCCTGGAAAACCGTGTCGTCTTTGTCACCGGCGGCGCGTCCGGCATTGGTGCGGAAGTCGTCAGGGCCTTCGCCGATCAGGGCTCGAAGGTGGGCTTCGTCGATCTGGATGAGAAAAACGGCGCGGCTCTGGCTGCGGAACTCGGTGACAGCGTTCATTTCGTCGCCTGCGATCTGCGCGACATCGATGCGCTGAAAGCGGCCTTTGCCGGGCTTGAGGCAGCGATCGGGCCGGCGGAAGTGCTGGTCAACAATGCCGCACGCGACGACCGCCACGGCTGGCAGGACGTAACCCCGGACTATTACGACGAGCGGATCGCCACCAACCTGCGGCATATGTTCTTCGCCATCCAGGCCGTGGCACCCGGCATGATCGCCGCCGGCAAGGGTTCGATCATCAACTTCGGCTCCAATTCCTGGTTCGAGGCGGTCGGCGGCATGCCCGTCTATACGACCGCCAAAGCCGCCGTTCACGGCATGACCCGCTCCTTTGCCCGCGACCTCGGCCGGCACCGTATCCGGGTGAACACGGTTGTGCCGGGCTGGGTCATGACCGAGCGCCAGAAGGAACTCTGGACCACACCGGAAAAACTGGACCAACAGCGCGAGAGCCAGTGCCTGCCGGACCTGATCGAACCGGTTTATCTGGCCCGCATGGTCCTGTTCCTCGCCTCCGACGATGCCGCCATGTGCACGGCCAATAACTACATGGTCGAAGCCGGGTCGATCTGAGGCGTCCCCGCTTTTCCGTTAAGACAAGGTCGGACAGCCCGAAAACAATCTCGTTCACAGGATGCGAAGCGGTTTGGGAGAGCTGGATCTGGAGGACCGAATGCCCCCGATCGGATCGTTGACGCGACAAAGGCCGGATACCGGAGTTCCGGCTGCGGACCAACGAGGGTCTGCGGACGATAGGTGGGCTTTCTTTCAAAGCGTCTTCAGATAATCCTGAAACTCCTTACCCGGCTCCTTTGGAAAGCGGGTTGCGGTGACCTCGTACGCCCTGATGCGGTCGAGGCGGAAGTTGCGGAAATCGGAACGCACTTCGCACCAGGCGGTCAGCACCCAGACGCTTTCGAAAGCGGTAAGCCCGAGAGGACGAATGAGACGGCTGCTTACGCGCTCCTGCATATCGCAGTAGCCGAGCTGCACCTTGAGACGTCTTCGAATCGCATCCCTGAGCGGTGTCAGGGCCTCCGAACCAAGTGCGGAGGAAGCCTTCGTGACCGCGAGCAGCGGGCGATTCAAGGACTGGTCGCCTTCGGACAGGACGGCGCCGAGTTTGCCAAGCACCCGTTCCGCAATCTCGCGCATGGCAGCATCGCCGCGCGCCTTCACCATGCGGATGCCGAGCAGAATGACATCCAGCTCGTCCGGATCGAACTGCATCGGCGGCAGGAAATAGCCGCGTTCGAGAACGTACCCGACCCCGCCTTCTCCTCGAATGGGAGCCCCCATGGCCTTCAAGGTGGCCATGTCGCGGTAGATGGTCCGCTCCGTAACATCCAGCAACTCGGCCAGCATGGCGGCCGAAACCGCGCCTCTTCGGCTGCGCAGGACGTCCAGGATCGAAAACAATCTGATCGTTCGCATAACGTGTCGGTCTCCAGCTGCGTACCGCGGGGTACTGCCCAACGATCATAAGCGCACCCCCTGACAGAAACTGTCTTTGACCGGCTCTATAGAACGGGCAGCAGAAACACGAAAGGACATCTCATGCTGCGAAAAGACCTAGGCCCGATGAAGGTGATGGGATTTGCCCGCTACAACGCGAAGGACGACGTTCAAGCGCCGGACCTGATTGCCGCCGCACGCCTTTGGCAGAAGGAGTTTTTGAGCCGCCAGCCGGGCATTGCCCTGCATTGCTTCCTGGGAAATGCGACGGGCGGATATGCCGACGTCATTCTTGCAAAGGACGAGGCCAGTTTCGCGGCCATGTCGGAAGCGCATATGCAGGCGTCGAGTTCACAGGCGTTCATGGAGATGCTGGACCCCGGCAGCATTCGCCTTTGCCTCAACCGTCTGATGGAAGATCTGAACGCTTTACCCGACCGCTTTGCTGCGATCGAATTCGGCACATTCCGTCCCAAGGAAGACGCCGACTTTTCCGAAGAAGCGCTGATGGCAGCCTCAGAACGGGTCGAACGGGAATATCTTTCCGCACATCCGGAAACCCGGGCCCACCTGATGGCGCGGGCGGGGGAGGATACGTATTCGGAAATCTGTTTTGTCGAAACCGTCGGAGCCGCCCGGGAGATTTGCGGCGGATATGTCTCGAGCGACGCCTGCATGCCGCTTCTCCGCCTGTTCGACCCGGACAGCGTCGACCTGGATTTTTGGCATGTCCTTGCCTGAGAAGGCAGGCTAAAGCGGTACTGTCGCAAGCTGAGCCAAAAAGCGGATCATGATGAGCTTGCCTGGAAAAACACTCCGGTTTGCCGGATGTGTTTCAACGTTTGCGACAGAACCGGCGCGGCGCATGGCCATACAGTCGATCAATGAAAATTCCGCCCGCCGGGCAGGGCCTTCAGGATCTTCTTCGGCACTTCGGGCGCCAGGTCCTGCCGGAGTTCCGGTACTTCCTTGACGAGTTGGGCCAGGCGGCTGGCCGGCTTGATCTTTTCCGACAGTTCGATCACCGGACGCTTGACCTCGTCGGCGCGGGCAAGGCCGGCATTTTCAAGGCCCAAATCCGACAGGCGGGCAAGCAACGGCGTTGCGTCCTCCACGTGATCGGCCACCACATGGATGACGCCGGATTCCGACTGCAGTCGGCCGGTCACCTTCAGGAACCGCGCGCCCATGATCAGCGGCCGGTATTTCTCGAAGGCCTTCGGCCAGACGATGATATTGGCAACGCCGCCCTCGTCCTCCAGCGTGAGAAAGATGACGCCCTTGGCCGAGCCCGGACGCTGGCGCACCAGAACGAGACCGGCCACCGTCACCACCCGGCCCGACCGGATCCGGTCCAGATCCCGGCAGGGCAGAACCCGCATTTCCGACAGGGCTCCGCGCACGAAGGAAACCGGGTGCGCTTTCAGGGACAGGCTCAAGGCACGGTAATCGGCCATGACATGGGCGCCGGGCAGCATCGGCGGCAGATCCGCATCCGGTTCCCGCCTCAGATCGGCCAGGCGGGCCGTGTCGAACAGCGGCAGGCGGTCGCGCAGAGCCCCCTTTTCCAGCCCTTGCGCCGCCCATAGCGCCGTGCGCCGGTCGAGGCCGAGCGAGCGAAAGGCATCCGCCTCCGCCAGGCGCATGATCACCTGCCGGCCAAGCCCGGTCCTTAGCCAGAGATCGCGGACCGAATCGTAGCCCTGCCCGCGCAGGGCGATGATCGTTTTCACATCCTCTTCCCGCAGGCCCTTCACCATGCGCAGACCGAGCCGCACGGCCCTGGTCGACCGCACCACGTCTTTCATCTCCCCGTGCCGGCGGTGGAGATGCTTTGCGGCTTCCATGCCCGGCTCCAGCATCGCGTCCCAGCCGGACAGGTTGACGTCCGCCTCGCGCACCTCCACCCCGTGCTCGCGGGCATCGCGCACCAGCTGGGCCGGGGCATAAAAGCCCATGGGCTGGGAGTTCAGAAGAGCCGCACAGAAGACATCCGGATAATGGGCCTTGATCCATCCCGACGCATAGACGAGCAGGGCGAAGCTGGCCGCATGGCTTTCGGGAAAGCCGTATTCGCCGAAACCCTCGATCTGGCGGAAACAGCGCTCGGCGAACGCCCGTTCATAGCCGTTCTGCACCATGCCCTCGATCATCTTGGTCTGGAAGGTGCCGATGGTGCCGACCCGGCGGAAGGTCGCCATCGCCCGACGCAACTTGTCCGCCTCGCCTGGGGTGAAGCCCGCCGCAACGATGGCGATCTTCATCGCCTGCTCCTGGAACAGCGGCACGCCCATGGTCTTGCCGAGCACCTCCTGCAGCGCCTTCGACGGATAGGTGACCTGCTCCAGCCCCTGCCGCCGGCGCAGATAGGGATGCACCATGTCGCCCTGGATCGGGCCGGGGCGCACGATCGCCACCTCGATAACGAGATCGTAGAAGGAGCGCGGACGAAGCCGCGGCAGCATGGTCATCTGCGCCCGGCTTTCCACCTGGAAGACGCCGAGGGAATCGGCCCGGCACAGCATGTCGTAGACCTCCGGTTCCTCCGCCGGAATGCTGGAGATAGCGTAATCGACGTCGTATTCCACGCGCAGCATCTCCAGCGCCTTGCGGATCGCCGACAGCATGCCGAGCGCCAGGATGTCGATCTTCAGGATGCCGAGCGAATCCAGATCGTCCTTGTCCCACTCGATCACCGTCCGGTCTTCCATGGCCGCATTCTGGATCGGCACCACCTCGTCGAGCCGGCCGCGGGTGATGACGAAACCGCCCACGTGCTGGGACAGATGTCTCGGGAACCCGATCAGGGTTTTGGCGCAGGCAAGCATTTGCGTCAGGAGCGGATCGCCGGGGTCCATGCCAGCCTCGCGCACCTGAGCATCCTCGGTGCCCGTGGACGAACGGCCCCAGACGGTGCCGGACAGCGCGCCGATGGCATCTTCCGACAGGCCGAAGACCTTGCCGACCTCCCGCAGCGCCGAGCGGGACCGGTAGGTGATCACGGTTGCCGCCAGTCCGGCCCGTTCACGGCCGTATTTTTGGTAGATGTACTGGATCACCTCCTCGCGCCGCTCGTGCTCGAAATCGACGTCGATATCCGGCGGCTCGCGCCGTTCCGCCGAAATGAACCGCTCGAACAGGAGATCGGCCCGTTCCGGGTCCACTTCCGTGATGCCGATGCAGAAACACACGGCGGAATTCGCCGCAGACCCGCGGCCCTGGCAGAGAATGCCTTGCGAGCGGGCAAAGCGGACGATGTCGTAAACGGTCAGGAAGTAGGGCGCATACTGAAGCTGCTCGACCAGGGCCAGCTCATGGGCGACCGCCTTTTTGACCTTCTCCGGCGTCCCGGCCGGATAGCGCCGGCGCATGCCCTCCTCCGCCAGCCGCTCCAGCTCCGCCTGGGGCGTGGCGCTCTCGCCCGCGGGCTCTTCCGGGTATTCATAGGCAAGATCGTCGAGGGAGAAGGACACCTCGTCCAGGATCTTCAGGCTTTCGCGCAAGGCGCCGGGCACGGCGTCGAACAGGCGCGCCATCTCCTCCGCGTCCTTCAGATGCCGTTCCGCATTGACCTGCAGCGTCCGCCCCGCCGTCTCCAGCCGTTCGTGCAGGCGGATACAGGTGACCACATCCTGCAAGGGTCGCCGGTCGGGGGCATGATAGAGCACGTCGTTGGTCGCCAGGACCGGCACGCCGCATGCCTCGGCAAGGTCGGCGGCAAGCTGCAGACGCCGCCGGTCGGAGGGTCCACGCGGCAGGGAACAGGCCAGTCGGACGGACGGACCGAATTCACCCTTGAGCCGCGTGAGGACACGGGCGACACCGTCTGCCTCCGGCAGGCCGGCGGGCAGGACAAGCGCCATGGGAAACCCCTCTTCCAGAACAGAGAGGTCGTCTACGACCAGATGGCATTCGCCCTTGGGCGCACGCCGGTTGCCGGTGGTGAGCAGCCGGGTCAGGCGGCCGTAAGCCTCCCGATCCTGCGGCCAGACGATCAGCTCCGGCGTTCCGTCCAGAAAGGCGAGCCGGCAGCCCGGAACGAAGCGCAAGCCCACTTCCTTGGCCGCCATATGCGCCCGAACCACGCCGGCCATGGAATTGCGGTCGCAGACGGCCAGCCCGGACAGGCCGAGCGCACCGGCGGTCATGGCGAGTTCCTCCGGATGAGACGCGCCGCGCAGGAAGGAAAAATTGCTGGCCGCGCAAAGCTCGGCAAAGGCGGAAGCAGAATCACCGATCATGCGAACACCCCGTGCAGATACCAGCGCGGGCTCGCCGTTTCACGGGCGTAAAGCCCTTCCCGGTAGAGCCAGAACCGCCGGCCGGCGTCGTCCTCGATGCGGAAATAGTCCCGGGTCACGCCCTCTCTGGTCGACGGTGGCGCGTCCGGTGCGCCCACCCACCAGGGCGGGGCGATCCGCTCCGGCCCTTCCGAGCGGACCACCCGGTAAAGCGTGCGCCGCCAGCGAAACCGGAGAGGAGGTCCTTCCGGAACCATAGCGACGGCCTCCACCGGCTCCGCCGGATCAAGCAGCCGCAAGGGGCGCTCAAGAGGCATTTCGAAACCCTGCCGGGCCCGCAGCAGCCCGGCCTCGTCCAAAGCCCCGAGGCCAAGATCGTCGCAGCCCAGAACCACGGAAGAAAACCCGGTCCAGGCGAGCGCATCCTCGCGCACGGCGGCCGCCGGCACCAGGGCCGTCTGGGATTCCGGCAGATGCCGGTCCACGGGCAGAAGCCGGGTGACCCGGTCGAGCCCGAGCCGTGCGCCGAGCCGGTCGATCAGCCCCGCCAGATCGGCTTCGGCCTCCGCCACCCCCTGTCCGCCAAGATCGAGCTGCGCGGGGTCCTCGTCCTGCGCTTCCAGCACTGCCAGACGTACCAGATCGTATCCATACCCGGCGTCGAGCACGCTTTCGTCAGCTTTAAGCTTCTCGGCAAAGAGCGCCAGGATCCGTTTCGGCACCCGCAACGGCCGGCTGGTGCCGACAGCAAGCTTTTGAACCGCGCCGTCGACCCGAAACAGTGCCAGCTCGAAGGCCCGGCCACCCTGAACTCGCCGTTCCAGCGCGTCGGCAAGCTGGCCGGCCAGCGACAGGACGACCGCACTGACATCCTCCAGACGCCCGATCGGCTCGAAAAACCGGCGTTCGGCCATGATCAGCGGCGCTGCGAACCGGGGCGAAATCGGCTCGCCCTCCCGGCCGAACGCCTGGTCCAGGCGCCGCACCGGGTCCGGTCCGAACCGATTGGCAAGCGGCGCGCGTGGCCGCGTCGCAATATCTCCGATCCGGCTCAGCCCCACCCGCTCCAGCCCTTCGACGGCTTGCCCGTCGAGCCGCAGGGCGGCAAGCGGCAGAGACGCCAGCGCCTCTTCCTGCTGTCCGGGGGCAATCGAACCGCCGTCGCCATAACGAGCAACCGCCCAGGCGGCCCCGGGCGTATCGGCGATGGCGCCGCGCGCGGCAAAGCCCTGTCGCTCCAGCCGGTCAAGCGCATCGGCCAGCAACGCCTCTTCACCGCCGAAAAGATGGGCGCAGCCGGTGATATCGAGGAACAGCCCGTCGTCCCCGTCGATCGCCACCAGCGGCGTGTAACGGTCGCACCAGTCGGCGACGAACCCGAGCAGGAGAGCATCTTCTCCAGGAGCTGCCTCTTCCGCCAGCAGCGACGGCACCCGGGCCCGGGCATCCGCCAGAGCCTCCCCCGGCCGCAGGCCCAGCGCACGGGCCGACGCCGTCAGACAGGTGATCCGTTGTGCGTTCCGGATTTTCGCGACCACCGCCAGCGGTGGTGCCGCTTCAACCTGTAGCGGGGAAGTCGACCCGCTGCCCGGTCCTCTCCGCACCCGCCACGACGGTCCCATCGTCCGGCGCAGAATCCGGTCGCAGGCCAGCTCCGGAAACCAGAGCGACAGAACGCGCTGGCGCGGCAAAACGCCTTTCTGCATGTCTCCACTCCAGATCAAGACGACCGGACCGGCCGTCACGGTTTCGGGTCAGATCCACAGTCCAGGCGGCCTCGCCGACCGCCTCATGCGGTCCGGCCCGCAAAAGCGCCGGGGCATGCGAACGTGCGGGTGCGGCACACCACCGGGTCAGGGCCGCCGTCGGCTCGAACGCGGCCCCGTGGCGCACCAGGAACACCGGCACGCCGCTTGTCTGGGCCCGCAGCAAGAGCCGCCGGGTCGCCGTCAGGTCGAGCGCCTTCTGCGCGCCCTGCACCTCGCCGACCACGGCCGCCAGGACCGGCGTGTGCGCCCCTTCCTCCATGGCCCATAAAAGCTCTTCGGTCCGACGCGGCCGCACCGCGATCAAGCGGGCCGGGTCGACGCCGAACCGCAACAGGCCCGGCCCGTGCAACAGGCCGGCCTCCCGACCGGCCAGCGGGTCCTGAACCCAGAGCACAGCCCCGGACCGCGCTGCCATCACCTTGGCAAGCAGCGCAAGGGCGACCCCCGACAGGGCGCCGGCATTCCGGCTTTCGGCGCTTACCACCTCATGCAGGCTGCCGCAGACAAGACCACCGGCAGCAAACAGCTCGTCCAGGGCCTTAAGACCGAAGGACAGTCGGATCGGTTCCGGCCCCTGCTTTACGGCGGAAAAAGCAAGGGCCGGACCAAGCTGCCCGTTGAAGGGGAGGCCTCCCTCAAGGGCCGCAATGCGGCGGCGCAGCTCGGGAAGATCCGGCCGGCTTTCTCGCCGGTTTTCTGGCGATCTTTCTGACGGTCTGGGCACAGTCCATCCAATCACTTTGGATTTTGTTCTCTCTTTGTTCTTATAGATTCCGAATACCAGACGCAGAGTCAAGAGCCTTTCAGAAACGAACGAAAGCGATGTACATGATCGCGTGGGAAAACGTCGAAGCCATTTCACGGAGGTTTGATCGCGTGAAGAGCGTTTCAAAGCCACGGAATCTTAAGTCCCTCGTGTCATAACAGCGCCGGATAATGGATCGGGGACCCCCTCTTTGCGCCAATTCGCCACGACCTGGACACAGCGACTGCAGCACATGCCGGCCTTACGGCCAGCCGCGGGCGTGCTGACCCAGATCATCGATACTCTTAGCGCCCCGGCAGACGGCAGCGGCGGCGCAAGCCGCATGGCCCTGTCCACCTTCGCGATTCGTGTTGGCGGCGCAGCCCTCGCCTATGTTTCCCAGATCATCCTCGCCCGCCTGATAGGCGCCCATGACTACGGCATCTTTTCCGTGGCCTGGACCTGGATCGTCGTGCTCGGCGTCATGGCCTGCTGCGGGTTTTCCTCCTCCACCACCCGTTTCGTCCCCGAATACAGCGAAACCGGAGACCTCGACCGCCTGCGCGGCTTTCTGCTCGCCAGCCGCACCATCGCGTTCCTGAGCGCCGCCCTCGTCACAGGCGCCGCAATTGCCGTGGTCTTCCTGCTCCATTCGGTGATCGATTCCCAGTACACACTGCCGATGGTCGTCGTCCTCCTGGCGTTGCCCATGTTCGCCTACGGCGGCGTTCTGGACGGCATCGCCCGCTCCTACGACTGGCCGTGGCTTGCCATGCTGCCGACCTATATCTGGCGGCCCGGCGCGATCCTGGCCTTCCTGCTTCTCTTCATCCTGATCGGCCAGCCCGCCACCGCCCTGACCGCGGCCTTTGCCGCCCTCGCCGCCACCTGGGCCATCGCGATTTACCAGCAGGTCAGCTTGAACGGCCGGCTTCCCGCCAAGGTCCCGAAAGGCCCACGCCGCCTTGAACTCCGCACATGGTTCGCCATTTCCCTGCCCATGCTCATGGTCGAGGGTTTCTTCCAGCTGATCACCAGCGCAGACGTGATCATGGTCAGCTTCTGGCGCGATCCGGATGAAGTCGCCGTCTATTTCGCAGCCTCCAAGACGCTCGCTCTGGTGCATTTCGTCTATTTCGCCGTCCGCGCCGCTTCCGCGCACCGGTTCTCCCGCTTCGTCACCACGAACGACCGCGAAGGCCTCGCCGCCTATGTTCACAAGGCGACTGTCTGGACCTTCTGGCCCTCGCTTGCCACCGGCCTTGCCGTCCTGATCGCCGCTCCCGTGCTGCTCAGCCTGTTCGGCAAGGACTTCACCGCTGGCATGCCCCTGATCGCGGTTCTGCTGGTGGGCATTCTGGCCCGCGCCTCTGTCGGACCGGTCGACGCCCTGCTCAACATGAGCGGCAACCAGAAGTGCTGCGCCCTCATCTATGCGGCCACCTTTGCCGTTAACGTAGGCTTGAACGTCGTCCTCATTCCGCACCTAGGCCTTATGGGTGCGGCTCTCGGCACCAGTCTCGCGATCATATTCGAGGCAACCTGCCTGACCGTTTCCGCCCGCAGGATCCTGGATGTCCAGACCTTCATCCTGCCGCTTCTCCTGAACCGGAAGGGGACGGCGGCTTGAGCGAATCCGATCTTCCGGCAGTTGGTGATCTTGAACCGATTGTCATCGATCCGGTGCGCCCGGATGATCAGCTGGATGCCTGGCGGGCCCTGGCCGAAACGGCTGCCGATCCCAATCCGTTCTTCGGTCCCGATTTTCTCATCCCTTTCCTGGAAGACATGGGACCGGCACATGTCCGTCTCTGCGCCATAAGGGACAGGCGGACCGGCCGCTGGATGATGGCCGCTCCCATGGGGCGTCGTCGCCTCGGCCTCGGCATCCCGGCGGCTACGGCCTGGGCCACGGAATACGGGCCCCTAGGCACCCCCCTTCTGGACCGGACCGCCCCTGCGGAAACCGGCCAACGCTTTCTGGAGCTGGCGACACGAGCGGTTGGCCTTCCTCTGGTGGCCTTCCCCTATCTGCCGCTCGAGTGCGCCGCTACTCAGGCCCTGGAGGCCACTTCGTGGCAGACGCGGGAAGCCCACCCGGAAGCCCGCGCCGGCCATGACGGCGGAGTGGAAGGCGAAAAACAGTTCTCAAAGGCCTTCAGCGGCAAGAGGCGCAAGGAACTTCCCCGTCTGGTCCGCCGCCTGTCGGAACAGGGCGAGGTCCACCTGGAAAGCTTTCGCAAGGACGACGCGGTTCGACTGTTCGAAACCTTCATGGAACTGGAAGCCTCGGGCTGGAAAGGAAAGAAGAAGACGGCCCTCCTGAACGACCCGGCCTCCACCAAATTTGCCCGCAGGATGATTGCCGCACGCGCCAAATCGGACGGGGTGCGGATCGACAGCTTTTCCGTCGACGGCAAGGCGATCGCCGTGCTGGTCATCCTGCTTGAGGGCGATCACGCCTTTTCCTGGAAGATCGCCTTCGACGAGGACTATGCGCATTTCTCCCCCGGCAGCCAGATCGCGCTCTATGCGCTGGAGAAGAACCTGCAGGACAAACAGTTGAAAGGCGCCGATTCGCTTGCCGTTCCCGGACACCGGATGATCGAGCCCCTGTGGCGCGGCAGAATCCGCTACGCTACCCTGCTGTGCGCCGCATCGCCCGCCGGACGCCTCCTGCAACTGGCCGGGCACCTGGATCTGTCCCTGGAACGGGACCTGCGCCGCCTCGCCCGCAGGCTTCTCAGGCACTAGGGTACGAACGCTTCACCCCTCGGCGCGCGCCTTTTCCCTGAGGATCCGGCGGATCACCTTGCCCGTCGTCGTCATCGGCAGGTCGGGTACGAACTCGATTTCGCGGGGGTATTCGTGGGCAGACAGACGCTGTCTCACGAAGCTCCGGATCTCGTCTTCCAGCGCCTTTCCGGATGTCACCCCGTCCTTGAGCACCACATAGGCCTTGACGATTTCGGTCCGCAACGGATCGGGCTTGCCGATGGCGGCCGACAGCTTGACCGCCGGATGCATCAGAAGGCAGTCCTCGATTTCCCCCGGACCGATGCGGTAGCTGGCAGACGTGATCACGTCGTCGTCACGGCCGACGAAATGAACGTAGCCGTCCTCGTCCTGCAGGCCCTGGTCGCCGGTGATCATCCAGTCGCCGATAAACTTCTCTTCCGTAGCTTCGGGCTTGTTCCAGTATTCCAGGAACATCACCGGATCCGGCCGCCTCACCGCGATCTGGCCGAGCGTTTCCGGCGGCAGGACGTTGCCGTCATCGTCGATGATTGCCACCTCGTGGCCCGGGATCGCCTTGCCGATCGCACCCGAGCGGGTCACCCCACACGCGGCACAAGACCCGAGCACCGCGTTGCATTCCGTCTGGCCGTAGAATTCGTTGACCTGGAACCCGAACTCCTCGGCAAACCAGTCGTAGGTCTCCCGGCCCAGCGCCTCGCCGGCCGACCCGACGCTGCGCAGCTTCAGGTCGAACCGGCTTGCCGGTCGCTCGACTGCCCGCAGCATTTTTAAAGCCGTCGGTGGGATAAAGGCATTGCGCACGCCTTCATCCGCCATCAAACGGAATGCCCGTTCCGGGTCGAACTTGCGGAAGGCGTAGGACACGACCGGCACGCCGAAATGCAGCGCCGGGAACAGCGCGTTCAAGAGCCCGCCGGCCCAGGCCCAATCCGCAGGTGTCCAGAACAGGTCGCCCGCCTGGGGCATGAAATCCTGCGACATCTGGATGCCCGGCAGGTGGCCCGGCAACACCCGGTGACCGTGCAGCACGCCCTTCGGCTGGCCGGTGGTGCCGGAGGTGTAAATCATCATCGCCGGATCGTCCGGCGTCGTTGCCAGCGTGTCGAACCGGTCGGATGCGGCTTCAGCCAGCGCGTCGAAACTCTCGACACCGCTTTCCGGCCCATCGATGGAAACCACCAGATTCAGACCGGGGATGTCGCCCCGGATCTCCGCCAGCTTTTCCAGGCCGGCCGTATCGGTCACCAGGGCGCGCGCGCCGGAATCGTTCAGCCGGTATTTCAGCGCTTCCAGGCCGAACAGCGCCGCCAGTGGCACCGCGATGGCACCCATTTTGTAGATCGCCAGATGAGCGATGGCCGTCTGCGGCGCCTGCGGCAGCAGCAGCGCAACCCGGTCGCCCCTGGCGACCCCTTTTTCCTTGAGGGCATTGGCGAAACGGTTCGCCGCACGCGCAAGCTCCAGATAGCTCCAAGCCTCGGCGCGTCCGTCTTCGTGGAGATGACGGATGGCGAGGCGGTCAGGATCTTCCGCCGCCCATCGATCACATACGCTCGTCGCGATATTGTAGGTCTCGGGTATCTGCCAGCGGAAATTGGCAAGGAGAGAACCGTAGTCTCCGGCCTGCTTGAACATTCCGTAGTCCGTTGCTGATTTCTTGTGCACCGGAGCCTACTCCTGCCCGTGCTGCAGTGCAATAGAAGTCCCGTCAGAAGGTAAACCCTGGCGTTTCCGCGATTTTCCCTTTCCATTTCGGTTGTTCTTGCCCGAGCCTCCTGCGTTCACTCGAACGCAGGAGGCTCCCGCTTTGTAAGGTCGATCAACTTTTCTGCGTTCCCGTGCTCGCACAGGAACGCAGGTTGATCTAAAAGCCGATTGTCCGCCTGTTGGCGGAAACCGGTCGCAGCCTACCCGGTTCCAGCGAAAACAAGGGTTCACTCATGACTGACACAAACATCTACGAAAACCTGACCCAGCTCGGCGGACAGACCGAGCAGCCCCAGTCGCCCGAAGAGGCGGTTCTGGAAAAGGTGCCCAATCCGCAGGAAGGCACGGACTACATGGTCCGGTTCACCGCCCCGGAGTTCACCTCGCTCTGCCCGATCACCGGCCAGCCGGACTTCGCCCATCTGATGATCGACTACGTGCCGGACAAATGGCTGGTGGAGAGCAAATCGCTGAAGCTTTTCCTCGTCTCGTTCCGCAACCACGGCGCCTTTCACGAGGACTGCACGGTGTCGATCGCCAAACGGCTTGTCGACCTGCTGGAGCCCAAGTGGCTCAGGATCGGCGGCTACTGGTATCCGCGCGGCGGCATCCCGATCGACGTCTTCTACCAGACCGGCCCGGCTCCCGACGGCGTGTGGATCCCCGAACAGGGCGTCGCGCCGTATCGTGGACGTGGGTGAGGCCTGTCCGGCGCAGCCGGCAAAAGGCAAACGACTTTGCCTTTTGAGGGCCGAACGCCCGTAGCCCGAGTCACCCGAATCTGAAGTTCGTCTCTTTTCTCAGCGTGTTCTGAACGAACTTCAGATTCAAAGGGGTGACCAGCAAATATATGTTTCTAATGTGGTTTTCGGATTTGAAATACGCTCCGGCATCCGCTGTAGAGATAAGGCGTATTTCAAATCCACCACACGAGCGAAGGGCCGGAACGTTTTATTCCCGCTTCTAGAGGCTCGGCCCGAACCGCCGGATCAGGAGAGGATCTTTGGATGAGGAGCGCCCCAACGCAACCAGGGGCGTTCCATCGGTTGCCGACCACTTGGTGCCCTTGCCGATCCTCCAGGCTGTGCCGAGCATGCTGTTCGGAAGCCGTGCAAACCGCGGATCGGCGCGTTTCAGGTCTTTTGTCAGCAGATCGGCGATCACAGTGTCGTCATCGTAATAGGTGTCCACCGTCATTGCGCAGGCCCCATCGCTTTTCTTGATGACATACAGTTTCGAAGCAGCATGTTTCTCGGCGGCAGCGCCCGCTTTCACACATTGATCGATAAACGCCGAGACAATCTGCGGATACTGATCCCGTTGCGGCTTGGACAATTGCGCCCTTACCATGGTGTCATTGACGCTGCCGCAGGCGGCGAGCAGCATACACATCATCAACGCACACACCGGCAATCGTAACATATTGTTTCTTATCCCTTATCAAGACTTTCCCCACAGTGTCGGCGACGGAATAACCGACGGCAGTTGGATAGGATTTTTTCGGGTGAAGCACAAGCAAAGGTTGCCAACACTCGAAACGACATATCCGTCTCTTGAGCGCCCCGATCACGGTCGAAACCCATGCAAACGGCACCGTGACGGAAAGGCAACACGCACCCCTGGATGTCCGTGTGAGGCCGATTACCGGCTTGAGAAAATGACCGGGTGAGCGTAGGGAGAGCGCCTTTCCAGGCGTCGACAGTTGGTCGATGCATCCATTTTGAAACGGGGTCACGGACATGCAGATCATGCGCCGCTCGCCCAAAGGGGCAGCAAACCCGCGCTAACCCGCGATGACGGGACGGCCGGTGTCAACGGGACAAGGGACCCCCTTGTACCTGCCTAATACCAATCGTGTTTGATTATAACCCATCTGACCGCGTTTTCGGATCGGTCGGCTAGGAGCGTTTTGCAGGTCGATGCGGGGCATCGGCCAAAAAACGGGACGACGTCCGGGCGGTTTGAAAACGCGGCCTTCGGTGAACCTGACATGCCCGCCGGACAGCGTTGCGCCACTTGCCCGACCACTTCGGTCGCGCTACGCGACGCGCCTAGCCGGCAGACAGGTCAGGTCCATCAGATGGGTCATAATCAAGCACGATTGGTATTGCCTGCTTTCAAAATGGAAATCTCCCATGGGCAATTCCATCCTGGATGCCGGGCCGGCCGACGCCGCGCCTGCGTCCGTTCATACATTTTATTCCGCTGCTTCCTGGATCGAAGGCGCGGCGGTCGATCAACTTCACCAGGTTGCCGGGCTGGACGGTGTCAGGGCCGTTGCCGCCTTTCCGGATCTTCATCCCGGCAAATACGGCCCTGTCGGCAGCGCCATCCTGTCGGAGCGCCTCTATCCACCTCTGATCGGCAACGATATCGGCTGCGGCATGTCGCTGTTCGCTCTGGATCTTCCCGCCCGCAAGCTGCGGCTCGACAAGGCCGCGGTCAGGCTGCGCGTGCTGGAAGGTCATTGGGACGGCGATGCGGCCGGACGCCTCGTTGAGGCGGGCCTAGCGCCCGACCTGCATCCCCAGGCCCTCGGCACCATCGGTGGCGGCAACCACTTCTGCGAGTTGCAGGTGGTCGATCGGATTTCCGACGGCACTGCGCTGACAGACGCAGGCCTTGCCGAAGGGCAACTCGTGATGCTGGTGCATTCCGGCTCAAGGTCGCTCGGCATGGCGGTCTTCAGCGATGTCGATCAGGCACACCAGGGTCTTGCGGCTGGTTCCGAAGAAGCGGAAAGCTACCTCGGCCGACACCACGACGCGGTCGCCTGGGCCCGGCTCAACCGGCAGATCATCGCCGAACGGGCGGCAAGTGCCCTGCGCACGCAGCTGACGCTCATTGCCGATGCGCCACATAACCTGATCGAGGTCTTCGATGGCCTTTATCTCCACCGTAAGGGTGCGGCAAAGGCGGATGGCGGACTGGTGCCGCTGGCCGGCTCCCGCGATGCGCTGAGCTATCTGGTCAGGCCGACTGGTTCCGTGCCAAAAGCGCTTGCCTCTCTCGCCCACGGGTCCGGCCGCAAATACGACCGCGCCTCCATGGCGGGACGGGCCGGCGCGACGAAGTCGGACCGCAAGCAACTGGAACGCACGTCCTTCGGCGGCTACGTGGTCTGCGAGGACCGCCAGCTTCTGATCGAGGAAGCCCCGGTGGCCTACAAACCCTCCGGCCAGGTGCTGGCGGATCTGGAAACCACCGGCCTCGCAACGGCAGTCGCAGCGCTCAAGCCTCTGCTGACCTTCAAGAAGGCAAAGGCGGAACGGGAGACCGACGACAGGCAACCCTGGAAACGCGATCGGAAAAGGAGGGGGAGATCATGACCTCCTCAAAAGACCTGCGGCTTCTGGTGACCAGCGGCGACGGCCCGCGCGAATGCCGGCGGGCCGTTCACCTGATCCTCGTCCAGATGCGAAAAGAAGCCGTCCGACAAAAGCTGACCTTTGACGAGACCCTGTCCGACCCGGACACCCAGGATCCGCCGTCAGCGATCGTCCGCCTGTCGGGTGAGGCCGCCGAGGCTTTTGCGAAGCGGTGGGTCGGAACGGTGCAATGGATTGCCCAGAGCCCGTTCCGCCCCCATCACAAGCGGCGCAACTGGTTCGTCGGCGTCTTCCGGGTTTCGGCGGATGACGCGGTTTCGACCGATCTCGATCCGAAGGAATTGAAGTTCGAAACCTTCCGCGCCGGCGGGCCGGGCGGCCAGCACCAGAATACCACCGACAGCGCCGTGCGCCTCACCCACCTGCCGACCGGAATTGCCGTGATCTCGCGGGATGAACGCTCCCAGCACCGCAACAAGCAAGCGGCCCTGCGCCGCCTCGCCGACCGGCTCTACCTGCAAAAGGAGATCGCCGACGCCCGTTCAAAGGCATCGGAAAACATCCTGCACAAGCGCTTGGAACGCGGCAACGCGGTGCTCTGCTTCAAGGGGGAAAAGTTCATGGAGAGCTGATCGTTTCGGGGTGGCAGTTTCCGGCAAGTCATCACGGCGCCACACCCCGGACTGTCACCCCGGGCGAACGCAGTGAGACCCGGGCCCGGGGCCTACTCGTTCGCAGAGTCGTTATTGCTGTGACCGAAGCTGCGGCAAGCTGCTCTGAGAGTAGGTCCCGGATCAAGTCCGGGATGCCGGTTGTGTATGGAGCGGCAGCCAATTCAGCCCGCAAGCCCCATCACTCCGGCGTCGGCAGCTTCAGGTCCGGGGCCTTTTCGATCACCTGGGTGATCGCCATCTCAAAGTTCGGTGCCTTGGTATCGTAGGTCGCCTTGACGATGAAGCCGTCATCGGGACGGACCCAGTATTTGTAATGGTTCTCCGACACCATCCCCTGCGAGACAGTGAGATCTGCCTCCAGCGTGTCATGGGCGACTCCGTCGATCTCTTCCGTGCCGCAGGCGGCGTTCCGGATGGTCTTCGCGTTTTCCGCCTTTGCGGCGATCGCCCCTTCCGCATTCTGGCTCGCGTCGAGGTCGCGCACCTTCGCCCAGGATTTTCCCTCATCCGAAGACTGGTACATGACGTTCTGATAGGTCAGCACCCAGGCCTGGGGCGGATTGATCGGCACGCTCATGTGATGATCGGAATTGAGATAGAGAAAGTCATTGCTCATGGGCGGCGCGCCCTTGAACGCGGTCGTGACGAAGGTTTTCGTCGGCACGCCCTGATCGAGCTGCATGTAGAGCTCGACGAACCGGTCATGGCACGGATCGGCGTGACCCGCCTGAACGGTGCCGAGCAGAATGCCCGCGGCTGCAATGGCTGATTTCATCGACAGCCCCCCTTTTCAAAAAAGCGCATAAGTCGAACTCACCATACGAGAGAATATCAAATTCCGGCCGAGGAGCATCACACAAACGTCGTATGCGGTGGACCGCCGGATCATGCCATAGTCGGCGGACTGCGCCCGGAGCAATGGAGCAACGCCCCCATGACGACCGCCATGACACCCGCCATTCGTACCTGCTTCCAGGTCTCGGCCCTGCTGACCCTCGCGCTCTTTGGCCTCGTCTTGCCGGCCGCCGCGCAGGAGCGGGTGCTGACGCCGGAAAAGGCTGGAGGGTTCGATGGAGTGGTCACCCAGTGCGTCAGCTTCGTGCATTACGACTTCGCCAACGGCATGTGCGACAAGGTCATCCCCGCCGTTGAAAAAATGGCCGAGACAAACGGCCTGAAGCATCTCCACCTCGGCCGCACCGAATGGGGTTTCGGCACGGACGAATATCTGGAACTGCCTGCCGATGCCGGTTTCAAACGGCCGGTCTGGCTGACGTTTTACATCCGCGCCACCGACAAACCGGTCAGCGCCTTCCTCTGGATGTCGCTCTATGAACCCTCCGCTTCGGTCGGGCGCCGGGTCCTGTGGGAGGATTCCGGCATCGGCGCCGGTCAGGCGAAACGGATTACCAACGGTCTTTCGGCCGGTCTGGCAGGTAAACTGAAACCCGTGTTCCAGGCGCTTGGCGAAGGCCGTTCGGAATAAACCGGCAAGACTTAGCCCAGCACGACAACCTTGGCGCCGACGTTCACACGATCATAAAGATCGATCACGTCCTGCTGCCACATGCGGATGCAGCCACTGGACGCATTCGTGCCGATGCTGCTCGGTGAATTGGTGCCGTGGATGCGGTAAAGGGTGTCCTTGTTGCCCTGCCAAAGATAAAGGCCGCGCGCGCCGATCGGATTGCTCGGGCCACCCGGCTGGCCGTCCCGGTATTTTGCCAGCTTGGGATCCCGGTCGATCATTTCATCCGGCGGGAACCACTTCGGCCACTCCCGCTTGAAGCCGATCCGCGCCTCGCCGTTCCAGGCAAAGCCCGCCCGTCCGACGCCGATGCCGTAACGGATCGCGCGTCCGCCGGGCTGAACCAGATAGAGAAACTTCTTCTTCGGATCGACGACGATCGTGCCTGCCGGATAGCGCGACGAATAGGACACGGTCTGGCGCAGGAATTTCGGATCGAAATTCTGGTACTTGATACCTGGCAGCGAGAACCCGCCGTCCCGCATCGGCGCGTAGGCCGCGGCATAATCCGGTGTCCCGTCGGCGCGCAGGTCGAGACCCGCCTGACGGATCCCGCTTTCCTTGCTCTGGCACGCGGCCAGAAAACAGGACAATCCCACCACAAAACTCCGGCGGCTCACCTTCAACGCCATAATCGCTTTCCTCGTTCCCGGCCTGACCGGCCGCGTCAAATCCATGATCCGACAGATCCACTGTCTTGCAACGAAAGCAACATATTTATGGTAAACGGATGGTGAATTTTTTGACCCGCGTCAGGTTATTCGGTGTGCGGCGCCAGGAAAATGACCCGCCCATAAACAGAAACCAAAAAGGGCCGCCCGAACGGACGGCCCTTTCGTCTTTTCAAGCTCGGAAAGGGCGTTGCCCTGTTCCCAAACCCCTTAGCTGTTGACCAGATTGCGCAGCACGTAGTGCAGGATGCCGCCGGCCTTGATGTAGTCCAGCTCGTCCTCGGTATCGACGCGGCACAGGCACTCGATGGTCTTGGTGGTGCCGTCCTCGTAGGTGACTTCCACGTCCATCATCTGGCGCGGCTGGATGTCGGCGATGCCCTTGATGGTCACCCGTTCCTTGCCGGTGATACCGTGGCTCTGCCAGCTCTCGCCTTCCTTGAAGGTGAGCGGGATGACGCCCATGCCGACCAGGTTGGAACGGTGAATACGCTCGAAGGACTGAGCGATCACGGCGCGCACGCCGAGCAGCTTGGTGCCCTTTGCGGCCCAGTCACGGGACGACCCGGTGCCGTATTCCTTGCCGGCGAAGACGACCAGCGGGGTGCCTTCGGCCTGGTATTCCATGCAGGCGTCGTAGATCCACTCCTGCTTGCCGTCCTTCATGGTCACGCCGCCTTCGACACCGGGAACCATCTGGTTCTTGATGCGGATGTTGGCGAAGGTGCCGCGCATCATGACCTGGTGGTTGCCGCGGCGCGCGCCGTAGGAGTTGAAGTCCTTCGTAGCGACCTGATGCTCGGAGAGATAGACCCCTGCCGGGCTGTCGGCCTTGATGTTACCGGCCGGCGAGATGTGGTCGGTGGTGATGCTGTCCAGGAACAGGCCCATGACAGCAGCACCCTCGATATCCTCGAGCGGCTTCGGCTCCATGGTCATGCCTTCGAAGTAGGGCGGGTTCTGGACGTAGGTCGACGCCGCCGGCCAGCCGTAGGTCATGCCGCCTTCCACCTTGATCGCCTGCCAGTGCTCGTCGCCCTTGAAGACGTCGCCGTAGCGCTCGCGGAACATGCCCTCGTTGATGGAGGACCGGATGAGACCGGTGATCTCTTCCGTCGTCGGCCAGATGTCCTTCAGATAGACCGGGTTGCCGTCCTGGTCCTCGCCGAGCGGATCTTCGGTGATGTTGACGTTCAGGTTGCCGGCGATGGCATAGGCCACGACCAGAGGCGGAGACGCCAGGTAGTTGGCGCGCACATCCGGGTTGACGCGGCCTTCGAAGTTGCGGTTGCCGGACAGCACCGAGCAGGCAATCAGGTCGTTATCGTTGATGGCCTTGGAAATGGCCGGGTCGAGCGGACCGGAGTTCCCGATACAGGTGGTGCAGCCGTAGCCGGCGAGCGTGAAGCCCAGCGCATCGAGATCGTCCTGGACACCGGCCTTGTTGAGATAATCGGTGACGACCTGGGAGCCCGGTGCCAGCGAAGTCTTGACCCACGGCTTGACCTTCAGGCCCTTGGCGAGCGCGTTGCGGGCCACGAGGCCGGCGCCGATCAGCACGGACGGGTTGGAGGTGTTGGTGCACGAGGTGATCGCGGCGATCACCACGTCGCCGTTGCCGAGGTCGTGGTCCTTGCTGTCGACGGCAACGCGCTTGGCAATTTCCGCACCCTTCTTGAATTCCTCTTCCATGGTCTTGGCAAAGCCGGAAGCCGCATCGGAGAGGTTGATGCGGTCCTGCGGACGCTTCGGACCGGAAATGGACGGAACCACCGTGGAAATGTCGAGTTCGAGCGTGTCGGTGAAGACCGGCTCTTCATCGGAATGACGGAACATGCCCTGCGCCTTGGCATAGGCTTCGACCAGGGCGACACGGTCCGCGTCGCGGCCGGTGGACTTCAGGTAGCCCAGCGTTTCTTTGTCGACAGGGAAGAACCCGCAGGTCGCACCGTATTCCGGCGCCATGTTGGCGATCGTGGCGGCATCTTCCAGCGACAGGTTGTCGAGGCCCGGGCCGTAGAATTCCACGAACTTGCCGACCACGCCCTTTTGGCGGAGCATTTCAACCACGCGCAGCACAAGGTCGGTCGCGGTGATGCCCTCGTTGAGCTTACCCGTAAGCTTGAACCCGACCACTTCAGGGATCATCATGGAGATCGGCTGGCCGAGCATGGCGGCTTCCGCCTCGATGCCGCCGACGCCCCAGCCGAGAACGGCAAGGCCATTGACCATGGTGGTGTGGCTGTCGGTGCCGACCAGCGTGTCCGGATAGGCAACCGTTTCGCCATCTTCTTCCTTGGTCCACACGGTCTGGGCCAGGTACTCCAGGTTCACCTGGTGACAGATACCGGTTCCCGGCGGCACGGCGCGGAAGTTGTCGAAGGCCGACTGGCCCCAGCGCAGGAACTCGTAGCGTTCGCCGTTGCGTTCATATTCCAGCTCGACGTTCTTCCTGAACGCGTCCTGGGTGCCGAAATAGTCGATCATGACCGAGTGGTCGATGACGAGGTCGACCGGGACAAGCGGGTTGATCTTCTTCGCATCGCCGCCGAGCTTCACCGCGGCATCGCGCATGGCGGCAAGGTCGACCACGGCCGGAACGCCGGTGAAGTCCTGCATCAGCACGCGGGCGGGACGGTAGGAGATCTCGTGGGTCGACTTGCGGGTCATCAGCCACGTGGCGACGGCGCGGATGTCGTCGGCGGTCACGGTGCGGCCGTCTTCGAAGCGCAGCAGGTTTTCCAGCACGACCTTCAGCGAGAACGGCAGCTTGGACACGCCGTCCAGGCCGTTTTTCTCCGCATCGGGTATGGAAAAATAGGTGTAGGTCTTGTCACCGACGGTCAGCGTTTTCTTGGATTTAAAGCTATCGAGGGACTGTGGCACGACTGGCGATCTCCTTCAGGGTCCGCGGCCGCCTCCCGCATTCGGGCCGCGGCCGGTCATGAAAATCTCTGGATGGTCCGTCAAGACAACGGACGGGAGCCCGTTCGGGTTCCGTGTTATGAAACTCTGTCTTTATCAGGGCTGCAGTGAAGCTAATGTTATCCCTTTTTATTTAGATATAAATCTCCAAAAACAACCGCCGCGGTCGGAATGGCCGGTTCGATGGCGCGCCTAGGTGAGGATGCTCTTCGGTTGTTGCGGGAAAGCAGATCGTGACACCTGTCGTTTTCCACGGCTGTGAGACAATCAGGCCCGGAAAACGGATACATCGACATACCCGGCCCCGCGCACCGCAATCTGTCCTTCGTCAAGTGGCGGAAAAGATATTGCATACCGTTGTATACTGAACTAATACACCCTCAGCCAGCTTGACCCGGCTCGCCAGAACCGTATGAGACCGGATGTTCAAGACACACCAAACACCAGGACGCGGGATCATCATGAGCTTGTACACAGACTACCTGAACGAGATTGAAAGCCGCAAAGGCCAGGGCTTGCATCCCAAGCCCATCGATGACGGCGCGCTTCTGAGCGAGATCATCGCTCAGATCAAGGATCCCGCGAACGAGCACCGGAAATCGTCCCTCGAGTTCTTCATCTACAACACCTTGCCGGGCACGACGAATGCCGCGGGTGTGAAGGCGAAGTTTCTGAAAGAAATCATTCTGGGCGAAGTGGACGTTGAGGAAATTTCTCCGGCTTTCGCCTTTGAACTCCTGTCTCACATGAAGGGCGGTCCGTCCGTCGAAGTCCTGCTCGATCTGGCCCTCGGCGACGACGCGGCGATTGCCAGGGACGCCGGCGAAGTCCTGAAGACCCAGGTGTTCCTGTACGACGCCGATATGTTCCGGCTGCGCGATGCCTTCAAGGCCGGCAACGAAGTCGCCAGGGACGTGCTTGAGAGCTACGCCAAGGCGGAATTCTTCACCAAGCTTCCGGACGTAGAGGACGAAATCAAGGTCGTGACCTACATCGCCGCAGAGGGCGACATTTCAACCGACTTGCTGTCTCCCGGCAACCAGGCGCACTCCCGCTCCGACCGCGAGCTGCACGGCCAATGCATGATCACGCCCGAAGCACAGCAGGAAATCGTCGCGCTGCAGAAGCAGCACCCCGACAAACGCGTCATGATGATCGCCGAAAAGGGCACCATGGGCGTGGGCTCGTCGCGTATGTCCGGCGTCAACAACGTCGCCCTGTGGACCGGCAAGCAGGCCAGCCCTTACGTGCCATTCGTGAACTTCGCGCCGGTCGTCGCCGGCACCAACGGCATCTCCCCGATTTTCGGCACCACCGTCGACGTGACCGGCGGCATCGGCCTCAACCTGAAGAACTGGGTCAAGAAGCTGGACGCCGACGGCAAGCCGATCCTCAACAATGACGGCAATCCCGTGCTGGAGCAGAAATACTCCGTCGAGACCGGCACCGTTTTGACCATCAACACCAAGAGCAAGAAGCTCTTGAGCGAAGATGGCAGCGAAGAGCTGACCGATATCGCCACCGCCTTTACGCCGCAAAAGATGGAATTCATGAAGGCCGGCGGCTCCTACGCCATCGTGTTCGGCAAGAAGCTGCAGACCTTCGCCGCAGAAACGATTGGCGTCGAGGCACCGCTCGTGTTCGCCCCGTCCAAGGAAATTTCCAATCCGGACCAGGGCCTGACCGCCGTTGAGAAGATCTTCAACCGCAACGCCGTTGGCGTGACCCCGGGCAAGGTTCTGCATGCCGGCTCCGACGTGCGCGTCAACGTGAACATCGTCGGTTCGCAGGACACCACCGGCCTGATGACCGCCCAGGAACTGGAAGCCATGGCGGCAACCGTCATCTCGCCGCTTGTCGACGGCGCCTACCAGTCCGGCTGTCACACCGCGTCCGTCTGGGATCTGAAGGCACAGGCCAACATCCCGAAACTCATGAGCTTCATGAACAAGTTCGGCCTGATCACCGCGCGCGATCCGAAGGGCGAGTATCACGCCATGACCGACGTGATCCACAAGGTGTTGAACGACATCACCGTGGACGACTGGGACATCATCATCGGCGGCGACAGCCACACCCGCATGTCCAAGGGCGTCGCCTTCGGCGCCGACTCCGGCACCGTGGCTCTGGCTCTGGCGACCGGCGAGGCGACCATGCCGATCCCGCAATCCGTGAAGGTCACCTTCAAGGGCACCATGAAGGACTACATGGACTTCCGCGATGTGGTCCACGCCACCCAGGCGCAGATGCTCCAGCAGCATGGCGACAACGTCTTCCAGGGCCGGGTGATCGAAGTGCATATCGGCACGCTGCTTGCCGACCAGGCCTTCACGTTCACCGACTGGACCGCGGAGATGAAGGCCAAGGCCTCGATCTGTATCTCCAACGACGAGACCCTGATCGGCTCCCTTGAGCTGGCCAAGTCCCGTATCCAGGTGATGATCGACAAGGGTATGGACAACGCTGCCGGCACACTGGCGGGCCTGATCGCCAAGGCGGACAAGCGGATCGCGGAGATCAAGTCCGGCGAAAAGCCCGCCCTGACCCCGGACGACAACGCCGAGTACTTCGCCGAAGTTGTGGTCGATCTGGACGAGATCTCCGAGCCGATGATCGCCGACCCGGACGTGAACAACACCGATCCGTCGCGCCGCTACACCCACGACACCATCCGCCCCGTGTCCTACTACGCCGGCGAAAAGAAAGTGGATCTCGGCTTCGTCGGCTCGTGCATGGTGCACAAGGGCGACATGAAGATCGTCGCCCAGATGCTGAAGAACCTCGAGAAAACAGCCGGCAAGGTGGAGTTCAAGGCTCCGCTGGTCGTTGCCGCACCGACCTACAACATCATCGACGAGCTGAAGGAAGAAGGCGACTGGAGCATTCTGGAGAAGTACTCCGGCTTCGAGTTCGACGATAGCGCGCCGAAGAACACGGCGCGTACGGAGTACGAGAACATCCTTTATCTGGAACGCCCCGGTTGTAACCTCTGCATGGGTAACCAGGAAAAGGCCGAGAAGGGCGACACCGTTCTGGCCACGTCCACACGCCTCTTCCAGGGCCGCGTCGTGGAGGATTCCACCGAGAAGAAGGGCGAATCCCTGCTCGCCTCGACCCCGGTCGTCGTCCTCTCCGCGATCCTCGGCCGTACGCCGAGCATCGACGAGTACAAGGCCGCCGTGGAAGGGATCGACCTGACCAAGTTCTCCCCGCCGCTCGAGAAGACCGGCACCGCCCGTTCGGTTCACTTCTAAGGGGTATTTGGAGCATCGGGCGATAAGCCCTGAAATCTTCGGCCGCTGACCGGTCATCTGCCTTGCAACAAAAGCAGGCAGCGGACGGTCAGCGGCCGTTGACTTGGGATCAGGACGATCCCCGCCCTTTCCCGCAGGCCGGGCCGTACAAGCGGCGGTGGCATCGCAGTCTATTGCGTCGTACCGGGCTTCCAATTAATAAATTTCGGTATGCGCCCGTATTTTCTGCTCGTTGTCTTTTTTAGTTTCTTTGGAGTGTCTGCCCCGTCATACGGGCAAGAAGCCGTCCGGGAACCGCTGGAATTCGGGGACGCCGGCAACGCCTATCTTCGCTCGATCCGGTTGCGTGGCATCGACGCCGACGTCGCCTATTTCGATCCGTCCGCACCGCCTCCGAATCTCGATACAGAACAGGAACCTGTCAAACCGAAGCCCGAGCTTAACAACCGGCAGACGAGCATCAACTGGCCGGTCGGCCTGATTGCCGGCGCGGCGCTGGCCATCATCGCCTATATTTTCCTTCGGTTCGGAGGCGGCATCGCGGTTTCCCTTGGGCGCGACGCCCAAAATCCCGACCGGAAACACGGCGGCCCCGGCTTCGCACCGCCCGCCTGGGCCGAAAGGCTGGGCTCGTATCAGGAAATCATCGGCATGAAGGACCGCAGGCGGGCACTGGTCCTTCTGACCCAGAAGGTGCTGGCCTCGGTGGTGGCCGCAAACGGCGTTCTCATGCAGCGCAGCTGGACAGGACGGGAGGCCCTGCAGCATATCCCCGCCACCTGGACGCAGCGCGATACGCTGCGCTCGCTCGTCCTGGCGAGCGAACGTGTCCAGTTCGGAGGATACGACGTCAGCGACCACGAATTCCGCGAACATGTTTTCGCCTGCAGGGAAATACTGGGGCCTGAAGCCTCATGAGCGACAGCAGGGCCACGTTTGCGCCCAGGGGGCCCGCGTTTCAGGGACTCCGTCTCGAAACGCTCGTCATCGCCGCGGTCTGCGTGATCGTGCTGGCCGCCGGATGGTATCTTCTGGCGCAGCGGCAGCAGACCTTGCGCAGCTCCCCGTCCGGACTGGACGGATTGCAGATCTGGCTGGCCTCGAACGGCGTCGGCGCCCAGAATTTTTCCGGCGGCTGGCTTATGGACCAGACCTCTGTCGGGCTCCTGATCGTGCCGATCTATGACACCCTGCTCAACGAGGAACGCAAGGCCCCCACCACCAAGGAAGAACTGCTGGCGCAGCAGGACGAGTACGATTTCACCGCCTCGGCAATCCTGACCAAGGTGCAGAAGGTGCCGGCGCTTCTCGTCCTGCCGAAATGGCGCAGTGGCATGCGCCTGACCGGCCTGGCCCACCCGGTCCTGAATATCGAAACGACGCGCCTGAAGGCGATCGTGAAAAAACTGACAGGGGACAGCAGTTTCGAACCCGTCTCCGCAAGGGCGCCCTTCACCACCTTCTCCTACCGGTCGCAGGAGGACAAGGATCTCAACGCCGAGATCTATTCCGCGCAAATGTTCCGGAGCAACCTCTGTACCCCGCTGCTTGGAACCAAAGACGCCATGATCCTCGCCGAATGCCCGCTGAAAGCCGGCTCGGATGCAAAAGGCGAAAAGGTTCTCGTCCTCTCCGACCCGGATCTTGTGAACAATCACGGACTGCGCCTGGGCGACAACGCGACCATCGCCCTGAATTTTCTCCGCTCAAAAGCGGGCCAAAAGAATATCGTGATCGATTACAGCCGATCCAACTGGCTGCGCGATCCTTCGGCCGAACCGAGACGCGAACGCAGCTGGGACGATCTTCGCCGTTTTTTCGGTCCGCCCTTCCTGACGCTCTGGATCGGCGCAGCCCTGGTGCTCGGGCTGTTTCTGTGGCGTTCCGCGCTGAGATACGGCCCGATCCGGTCCTACGCAGCAGCCCCCGGCGAGGGCAAGAACCTCGCGGTGCGCGCCCGGGCAAGGCTCATGCGGATGTCGGGCCAGGACGGCGCCCTGGTCGGCGACTATGCTGACGCTCGGCTTTCGGCCACCGCGGATGCCCTGCTCGGCCGCGTCAACGCACATCATTACGCCAGCGAGGACGGCTTCCTGAAATTCGCGGACCGGCGACATCCGGACCAGGCAGCCCAACTGCGCGCGGTTCTGTCCAGGATCAGGCAGTCGCCCGCACGCCTTCCGGCCTCGGAGGCAATCCAGCTTATCGACGAATTGGAACAGGTTCTGGAGCAAATAACCAATGACGCTTGAAGCCCTGCGCGAACGTACAGACGCCCTGCGGGCAGAGATCGGCCGGACCGTTCTTGGCCAGGACGAAGTTGTCGAACTCCTGCTGGTCGCGCTGTTCGCGCGCGGCCACGTCCTTCTGGAGGGCCCCCCCGGCACGGCAAAAACCCTGCTCGCCCGCAGTTTCGCCGCGGCCCTCGACCTCGATTTCGGCCGCATTCAGTTCACCCCGGACCTGATGCCCGGAGACGTGCTCGGCACCTCGATCTTCGATTTCCGGACCAACAATTTCGTCCTGACGAAAGGACCGGTCTTCTCCCAGGTCCTGCTGGCCGACGAGATCAACCGGGCACCTCCGAAAACCCAGGCAGCGCTGCTTCAGGCGATGAGCGAGCGGACGGTCAGCATCGACGGCACCGATCACCCGCTCGGCCGCGAATTCATCGTGGTGGCCACCCAGAACCCGATCGAGCAGCAGGGAACCTACCCGCTCCCCGAGGCCCAGCTTGACCGCTTCCTGTTCAAGCTCGTGATCGATTTCCCGCCGGAAGACATCGAAATGGCAATCCTTCGCCAGCACGCGGCAGCGCCCCTGGAAGCAGGCCTGGAAACGACGGCCCTTTCAAAGGTGCTGGATTCGGCCGCACTCGCCGAAACGCGGACGCTGGTCGACGGCATCACCCTGAAAGACGATATCCTGGCCTATATCCTACGCCTGATCCGGGCGACGCGCGAAAGTTCCGAAATCGCCTTCGGCGCCTCGACCCGCGCCGCCGACGCCCTTGCCGGCGCGACCAGGGCCTCCGCGGCCTTGAGCGGCCGGGATTTCGCCATTCCCGACGACGTCAAGCGGCTGTTCATTCCCACTCTGCGTCACCGGATCGTGCTCGGCCCGGCGGCGGAGATCGAGGGCCGCAGTCCGGCCCAGGTTCTGGAAAACATTCTCAATCAGATCGAGGCCCCCCGCTGATCCGTCCATCGAAAAGATTGCTGGCCGCCGGCGCGGCGGCCCTGGTCCTTTCGGTTTTCGCCGTGGTGGCCGGGGGCGCGGGACGGGACATTGCGTTCCTGCCCTGGGTGGTGCTTGCAGCCCTGACCGGCCTGGATCTGGCGCTCTCGTTCCGGCGCCCGAAGTCCCTGGCCTTCGACGTGCCGCCGGAAGTTTTCGTCGGCGAAACGGCCACTCTGCGCCTGACGATCGAGGGAGCCACGCGAGGTCTTCTGGCAAAACTGGACTGGCCCGTCGGGTTGAGCGGCGAAGGCGAAATCACCTTTCGGACTGGTCCCGGCAGCATCGCGGAAGCCGACGTCAGGTGCCTGGCCGTGCGGCGAGGCCTTTGGCATTTCGAACACCTCTGGCTGCTTTGGCAATCCCGTCTCGGGCTCCTGGAGTTCGTGCCGCGCCTCAATCTCGGGGCGGAATTGCGCGTCGTTCCCAACATCCGCCTGGTTCAGTCCGGCCAGATCACGACGACGGTCATGTCGACCCTCTACGGCGTGAAGGAAAACCGGGCCATTGGCGAAGGATCGGAATTTCAGCAGCTGCGCGACTTCGTCCCCGGCATGGACATCAAGACCATCGACTGGAAACGCTCGGCGCGCCGCCGGTCGCTGGTGGCAAAGGAACTCAGGGCGGAGCGCAACCACCATGTGATCGTCGCGCTCGACAACGGATATCTGATGCGCGAGGAGATCGGCGGACTGCCCAAGATCGATCATGCCATCACGGCAGCACTTGCCACCGCATGGGCCGCGGCCATCGGAGGCGATCTGGTCGGCTACTATTCCTATGACGTACGGCCGCGTACCTTTGCCGCGCCGACGCCCGGCCGCGGCGCCTTCGCGCGCCTGCGCCACTGGACCGCGGAACTTTCCTATGTCAGCCGCGAGACGAACCATACCCTGGCGCTGACGGAGCTGAACGCCCGCACCCCGAAGCGCAGCCTGATCATCATTTTCACCGATTTCATCGACACCACGTCGGCCGAACTCCTGATCGAGAACATCGGCATTCTCGCCAAGCGCCATCTCCTGATCTTCGTCGCCATCCGCGATCCGGATCTGGAGACACTGGTGGAAACCGCGCCCGAAAATCTGGACGGGGCCGCCACGCTGGTTGCCGCCAACCAGTCGATCAGCGAGCGTCGTATGGTCCTGGAACGCCTCACCCGCATGGGTGTCACCATCGTCGATGCCAAGCCGAGCGCCGTGACCGCGCGACTTATTTCGGCCTACCTGGAAATCAAGGCACGGGAGCTGATCTGATGGACAATCAGGATCTCATGCGCTCGGCGCGGTTCCGGAAAGAACGGGAAGCGGACTGGCGCCGCCTGGAGGGCCTCGTGCTGCAGGCCGAGGGCAAGGGTCTGCAGCGGATGAACTTCGCCGACACCCGCGATCTGGCGTCCCTTTACCGTCAGGCAACGACATCCCTGGCGATTGCCCGCGAGATCTCCCTCGACAAGGCGCTCCTGGGCTATCTGGAGGCGCTGACCGCCCGCGCATACTTGTGCGTCTATGCTCCGCAGGAGCGGGTCGGCGGACTGGTCGAACGGTTTTTCGCTGTCAGCGCGCCCCAGGCGATGCGGCGCAGCTGGCCTTATATCCTGCTGGGGTTCGTCTGCATGGCTCTCGGCGCCCTGACCGGCTACCTGCTCTATTTTGAAAACAACGACTGGTTCTACGTCTTCACCCCATCAGGCCTCGCTGGCGGCCGGGGGCCGGATGCCACGACAGATTCGCTTCGCTCGGTCATCTATGGCGGCGACAAGGAAGCAACCGGACTTGGCGCTTTTGCGGCCTTTCTCTTCTCCAACAATACGCGGATTGCGATCTTCGTCTTCGGGCTCGGCGTTTTCGCCTGCGCGCCGGCGATCCTTCTGACCTTTTACAACGGACTCATGCTTGGGGCCTTCCTGGGGCTTCATGTCGACCGCGGCCTGGGCGTGGATCTCGTCGGCTGGCTTTCCATCCACGGGGTGACCGAGATTTCCGCGATCTGCATCGCCTGCGGCGGCGGGCTCAAACTGGGAGCCGCCGTGCTCTTTCCCGGGGACAGATCCCGGTCAGATGCGCTTCACCATGCCGGTCGGGATGCGGTGAAACTCGCCCTTGTGGCAGCGCTCATGCTCGTGGCGGCCGCCTTTCTGGAAGGTTTCGCCCGGCAACTGGTTCAGGATCTCACCGCGCGCTTCGTGATCGGCTGGGGCGTCGGCGCGCTCTGGCTGGCCTGGTTCGTCTTCGGCGGACGGAGACGGCGATGATCCCCCGACCGAGCATCCCGCGTCTTCGGCGCAAGAAGAAGGACAGGCCTTCGCCCGACATCCTGATGCCGCCCGAAGGAGTTCCGCTGACCCTGCCGGTTGCGGGCGTGGGCGTCCGTCTCGCCGCCCAGATCACGGATGTCATCATTACCGTGCTCGCCTCCGGCTGCCTGCTGATCCTGCTCGCGGCCCTCAACCTGACGAGCCCTCGGACAATCTTCGCCATCGGCGCCCTGCTCTTTTTCTTCATCCGTGTCCCTTATTACATCGTCTCCGAACTCGCCTGGAACGGGCAAACGCTGGGCAAGCGGTTCATGAAGATCAAGGTCGTCTCCCATGACGGCGGACCGCTGACCGCCCATGCGCTGGTCCTGCGCAATCTGATGAAGGAAGCGGAGATCTTTCTGCCCGCCACGCTTCTGCTGACACTGGATGTAGCCTCCCCGCTGGAATCGATCGCCTCGCTGGCCTGGATCACGATGGGCCTCATGGTGCCCATTTTGAACCGCTACCGTCGCCGTCTCGGCGACATCATGGCGGGGACCCATGTGATCCACCTGCCTGTGCCGGTGCTCCTGAAGGATCTGGCAACAGAGACCCCTGTCGTGGGCGAAGACCGGAAAAAGATCGTCTTCCTCTCCCACCAACTCGATCACTACGGCGCCTTCGAACTGCAGACACTGGAAGCGCTCCTGCGGGCCCAGAGCCAGCGTTCCACGGCCGGTGCCGAGCAGCAGCGCAACGCGACCATCGAGACCATCGTGGAAAAAATCCGCAAGAAGATCGGCTATGCGGATCCCGTTCCGCCCGCTGACCGTCTGCGGTTCCTGCAGGCCTTCTACAACGCCCAGCGCGAACATCTCGAACAGCGCCAGCTGTTCGGCGACAGGCGCGAGAACAAGCACTACGCTCAGGCAGACGAGCATAACCGGGCCGGGAAATAGTCAACGCCACCAGCCCTGCTTGCAGCATTATGGAAATCTGTCTATCGTCAGAAATGTCAATGAGATAAAATTTTTAGGACGATTCTTAGAATATGCGAGAAAGTGACAATACATCCGCCAAGAACGTTCTTCCCAAACACGGAAATCAAAAAAAAGACCCTTCATCCCAGCAAGAAGAATTACCGCTTGGCGTTAATTCAATCATCAACGGCACTATTTCGATCCTTTTCAGGCACATCGGCCGGGTATTTTTGATCGGTTTGCTGCCACTTTTCCTCAGTCAGTTAGCGTATGAATTTCTGCCGACACCAAATTTTGCGTATTTATCCAGCAGAGAGCTATTTTCTCCCAACACAGCCACCACAATCACAATATTGAATGCTGTTTTTCAGATTGCCATCCATGCGGTCACGTTCGCTTTCCTTGTACAGCTGGCTTACGATGCCAACCTTGAGCGCTCGGTGAAAATCAGACGGTACATACAGCCGGCTTTGACCTCGGTTTTCTTCCTGTCGGTGCTGACTATTGTCCTTGGCGTTATCTTTCTAGGTTCAGTGATTACCATTACAATTCTTACTCAAAAACTGGGTCAGGTTATCTTTCTCGCAATTCCGGCATGCTTCGCACTTCTTCTATGGATCATGGCAGTGTTTTCGGTAACGGCATCGGTCGTGGTCATCGAACAGGTCAGTTTCCGCGGATTAGGTCGCAGCCTGGCGCTGACAAGGAACTATCGATGGGCGATCGCCGGTACGCTGTTTCTGACATTCGTCATCGTATCGCTCTTACAATACGTTTTCACGTTTCTGTTCAAGTTAGTCGGAGAGGCAGGTAGCTTGATTCCGGCATCGATATTCTTCTCGGCATTCGGCAGTCTCAGCCTGAGTTTTGTCAGTATCCTCATAACGCTTTTTTATTCGCGCCTGCGCGAGATCAAGGAAGGCATCGGCGTCGGCCGGATCGACACCGTGTTCGACTGAGAATGACGCAAGGCATCGCCCCACCGAGGAGGCTGGAATACAGACACCCGCCGCCTCGCTCTCCGCTTGAGCCTGCCACCTAAATTACATACGGTGAAAAATTGCGATAAGGGCGCGAAACGATGACAAATCCTGCGCTTATTGGAATTCAGGCAAAACTCTCATTTGAAAACTTTTTCTCGGAGCAAAAAGAATGACCGACACGACCATGGGCCAGCCGAAACCCCCTCTTGGAGTTGGCGAGATCATTAGCGACAGCTTTTCGATCCTCTTTGGAAAATTTATTCCGGTCATCATCGTCGCCTTCGTGCCGAGCCTGATCGGGTTGCTGCTTTCCGGCATGCTTGTCGGCTTCGGCGCCGTCCTTGGAACCGAGACACCGCAATACACCGGCCCGGGAATGGCGGTGGCCAACGTGCTGTCGGGAATCATCGATATCGTTGTCTATTCCATTTCGGCCGCCCTGCTGGTGCAGCTGGCCTATGACGCCAAACTCGGTCGTCCAGTCCAACTCGGGCGCTATTTCGGCCCGACCCTATCCGCCTTGTTTCCGCTTGTCGTTTTGAGTCTCGTTGCAGGTATCCTGGCCGGCCTCGCCACGATTGTGTTCATCATTCCGGGTCTCTGGGTCTATGCTGTGTTTTCCGTCATGGTGCCGGCGATCGTCATCGATCGCGTCGGGTTCGGCGGGCTGGGCCGCAGCGCATTCCTGACAAAAGAATACAGATGGCCGATTGTCGGCGCCATGATCCTGATCGTGATCTGTGCGGTCCTCATCACCTTCGCAGCCGCGTTCATCATCGGCCTTATCGTCAATATCCTCCCCTTCGGCATGATCCTGGGTATTCCGCTTTTCGCGGCGCTTTCTGCAATCGGAGCCGGCATCTTGGGTATCTTCGTCGCCCTGCTCTATGCCCGGCTCCGGGAAATCAAGGAAGGCGTCAGCGTCGATCAGATCGCATCCGTCTTCGACTAAGACCGTCCAGGACCTTTGGACCAGGGAACCCCTATGCCACACACTCAGACCCGGATTTTCCTTGCATGATGTCCGCCTTGCCAACTAACAAGGCGGACGTTCATTTTCCTCCGGAGTCTGTTCCCTGAAACTGATCGCCGAAAATCTTGCCGTGGACCGCGGGGACCGAAGGGTCTTCTCGGATCTGACCTTCACGCTGGAAAGCGGGTCCGCCCTGGTCGTGACCGGTGCCAACGGCGTCGGGAAATCTTCCCTTTTGAGGACGCTCGCCGGCCTGGTGGCGCTGAAGGAAGGTAACATTTCGCTTGAAGGCGGCGAGGACGACCGGACCGCGTTCGAGCATTCCCATTATTTCGGGCATCAGGATGCGGTCAAATCCGCGCTCACCGTGCTGGAGAACCTGACCTTCTGGCAGGCCTTCACCGCGCCGATCTCAGCCGATGTGTTTCCGACCGAAATCCACGAGCCGGCGGAAGCGCTGGAATTTTTAGGGATCAGCCATACCGCCCGGCTTCCGGCCGCCTATTTGTCGGCCGGCCAGAGACGGCGCCTCTCCCTTGCCCGCCTGCTGGTCTCCTCCCGCCCCATCTGGCTGATGGACGAACCGACGTCCGCGCTCGACCGGCACTCCGAAGCGCAATTGCTGGGCCTGATGAATGCTCATCTGGACCGGGGCGGCATGATCGTGACCGCGACCCATACGGACCTTGCCCTCAAGTCCATCCGTACGCTTCACCTGGAAGCACCACAGGACGTGCGGATTGTGGAGGAACTGTCATGACCGGCTGGGCGCTTTCCCTGTTCCGCCGCGAGATCCGCCTGGCGGTCCGGGTCGGCGGCAGCGCCATGGTCGGCGTGCTGTTCTTCCTGGCGGTCGTAACCGTCATTCCCTTTGGCGTCGGTCCCGACCTCAACCTGCTGGGTCGCATCGGTCCCGCCATCCTGTGGATCGGCGCCCTGCTGGCGACCCTGCTCGGCCTCGACCGGCTGTTCCAGGCCGACCGGGAAGACGGCGCGCTGGATCTCTTTCTCATGTCCGGCCGCTCGCTGGAGCTGCTCGTCCTGATCAAGTGCCTGGCCCACTGGATGGCGACCGGTCTGCCGCTTGTGGTTGCCGCCCCGGTGCTTGCCATCTTCCTCAACCTGGACCCGGTTTCCATCGGCGCGGTCACCCTGACACTGCTTGTCGGCACACCGGCACTGACCCTGATCGGCGCCGTCGGCGCTTCGCTGACGGTCTCCCTGCGCCGGGGCGGATTGCTTCTTGCCGTACTGGTGATCCCGCTCGCCATCCCGGTCCTGATTTTCGGCGTCAGTTCGGCGGATGCCGCCATTCACGATCCCGTCCCCTTCATGACCCCGTTCCTGATCCTGTGCGCGCTCACCCTGATCACCGCCGTGATCGGCCCGCTGGCCTCCGCGGCGGCCCTCCGCTTTTCGTCGGATTAACCATCTGTTGTTTTCCCTCTCAGGAAACCATGCGGCACTGTTGGCCATTGAAGGTTGCACGGCTCTACATTAGAACGGTTCCATGGCTATCTGGGATTACGCAAACCCGACACGTTTTCTGAGACTGGTGCAGATCATTCTGCCCTGGCTCATAGGCCTGTGCGTCATCGCCTTCGCTGTCGGCCTCTACATGACCTTTTACGCGGCCCCTGACGATTACCAGCAGGGCGCCACGGTCAAGATCATGTACATCCACGTGCCGGCCGCCTGGCTTGCCATGATGTGCTACTCCGTCATGGCGATTTCCTCGCTGGGCACGCTGGTGTGGAAACATCCGCTGGCCGACGTCTCCGCCAAGGCAGCCGCTCCCATTGGCGCCGCCTTCACCTTCATGTCGCTGGTGACCGGCTCGCTCTGGGGCAAGCCCATGTGGGGCACCTACTGGGTCTGGGACGCGCGCCTGACCTCCGTCCTGGTACTGTTCATCATGTATCTCGGCCTGATCGCTCTGTGGCGAACCATGGAAGACCCGATCAAGGCCGGTAAGGCCGCCGCGATCCTGACCCTTGTCGGCGCGCTCAACCTGCCGATCATCAAATTCTCCGTGGAGTGGTGGAACACCCTGCACCAACCGGCCAGCGTGATGCGCATGGATGGCCCGACCATCGACACGTCGATGCTCATCCCGCTGTTCGTCATGGCCGTCGCCTTCACTCTTCTTTTCTTCGTCTTGCACCTGATGGCCATGCGCAATGAAATCCTGCGCCGCCGGGTGCGCGCCATGCGCCTGAAGGCGGCCGCCACCGCGCGTCCTGCCACCGTAACGGCCACAGCCCAGCCGGCGGAGTGAGTTTCATGGATCTGGGAACCCACGCCGGTTTCATCATCGCCTCCTATGCTGTCTGCCTCGCCGTCGTCGTTGGCCTGATCCTCTGGGTCCTCATCGACAGAAAACGGCAGGAAGCAGACCTTGAGGAGTTGGCGGATCAGGGGATCACCCGCTCCGCCACGGCCGAAGGCACTTCACGGCCGGCAGGAGACAAAGCGTCAAAGGCTGCCAAAGCATGAGTGACCAAACAGAAACACCCCAGAAGCGCCGGATCCCGGTGCTGGTGCTGCTTCCGGTCGTGATTTTCGCGGCCCTTGCCGCCCTCTTCCTGTTCCAGCTTACCCTTGGCGAGGATCCGCACACGATCCCCTCCGCCCTGATCGGCAAGAAAGCACCCGAAACCGACCTGCCGCCGGTCGCCGGTCTGACCGACAACGGCACACCGGTCCCCGGCGTTTCCACCGCGGATCTCATGGGCAAGGTCTCCGTTGTCAACGTCTTCGCCTCGTGGTGCGTGCCCTGCCGCCAGGAACATCCGCTCCTGGAAGAGCTCGCCACGGTGGACGGCATCCAGCTGATCGGCATCAACTACAAGGACAAGCCGGAAAACGCCCGCCGTTTCCTCGGCAGCCTCGGCAATCCTTACGACCGGGTCGGCGCCGATGAAAAGGGCCGGGTCTCGATCGACTGGGGCGTTTACGGCGTCCCGGAGACCTATATCGTCGATCCAAAAGGCGTGATCCGCTACAAGTTCATCGGCCCGCTGACGCCGAAGGCCTATCAGGATGTCTTCCTGCCTCAGATTGAGAAGGTGAAAGCGAGCAAGGGCTGATCCTGAGCCCCGGCAGCTCCGTAAAAATGCAACCGGTCACCGGCTCGTGACTCGCGCTTTACCCGGCTTGTGCCTATTTTGACGGCATCGGAAAAACCACAAGGACGGGCCCCTATGGGCAAGCTCGAAGGCCCGGCAAGCGCCCTGCTTCGCCGCACCATCATCGTTTCCTCGATTGTAACAGCTCTGACGGCCCCCGGATCGGCTTGGGCCGAGCCGCAAGCTGTCGCGGAACTCTTCACCAGCCAGGGGTGCTCCTCCTGCCCGCCGGCCGACCGGCTGGTCGAGAAGATGGCGCAAACAAGAGACGACGTCCTCGCCCTGGTTCTGCCGGTCGACTACTGGGATTACCTCGGCTGGAAAGACACGCTGGCCCGGCCGGCCTATTCGGCCCGCCAACGTGCCTATGCCGCCCGGCGGGGCGACCGCTCGGTGTATACCCCGCAGATCGTTGTCAACGGTAACGAACATGTCGTCGGCAGCAACAAGACCGCCGTCGGCAGCGCTTTGCAGCGCGCCGCGCCGTTCACGGCCCATGTCAGCCTGAAAACGAACGACATGGCAATCGAGGCGACGGTGGACGGCGTCCTGCCGAAAGGCGCGCATATGGCCACGGTCCTGTTTCTCAGGATCAAGGATCACAAGGAAGTCGCCATCGGCCGGGGAGAAAACGCCGGCGCGACGGTCAACTATGTCAATGTGGTGCGCAGCCTGCAGCCGATCGGCATGTGGGACGGCAAGACACAAACCTTCCGCATGCCGAAAAGCGAGCTGACACGGTCGGGTGACGAGCGTTGCGCCGTCCTGATCCAGCTCGAGGACGACGACGGACCCGGCCAGATCATCGGCGCCGCCATCATGGATTTGCCTCCCCATTCGTGATTTTTGCCGAACACCCGCTCTCCAAGTCCTGAGGACGAGCGAAACTCCGGGGTTGTTTCCGGGCCGAAAACTGTTACCCCTTGCCGCGTTCACGGCGCTCATCCGGCGCATCCGGCAAGACGGGGACAATTCATGAGTCTCAGACTGCGCATTGCTTTTGCCAGCATAGGCGTCGGCGTAATCGTGCTCGGTCTGAAGTTCGCCGCTTACTGGCTGACCGGATCGGTCGCCCTTTATTCCGATGCGCTTGAAACGGTAATCAACGTCGCATCCTCTATCGCGGCCGTCTTCGCTGTCTGGTTTGCCTCCAAACCGGCCGATTCCAATCACCCCTATGGACACGACAAGGCGGAATACTTCGCCGCCGTCCTGGTCGGTGTGATGATCGTTCTGGCCGCCATCTCGATCTTCCAGTCCGCATGGCTCGGCTTTCTCGCCAATGAGCCGGCGAACTATTCCCTGCTGGGCCTTGGCGTGAATGCGGCAGCAGGGGTCATCAACGGCGGCTGGGCCTGGTATCTGATCCGCTTCGGCAGGAAGCAACGGTCGCCGGCCCTGGTGGCCGACGGCCGTCACCTGCGCACCGATGTCGTCACGTCCGTCGGCGTTCTTGCCGGCGTTGCCCTTGTCGCCCTGACAGGCTGGACCCTCCTCGATCCGATCCTGGCCGGCCTGGTGGGCCTGAACGTGCTTTGGACCGGATGGAACATCATGAAGGAATCCATCAGCGGCCTGATGGACGAAGCCGCTTCCGCCGACACCCTGGACAAGATCCGCACCCTCATCTCCGAGCGGGGGGAAGGCGCGCTGGAAGCGCATGATCTGCGAACCCGGATCGCCGGCCGGACGACCTTCATCGAATTTCATCTGGTCGTCCCGGGCGAGATGACGGTGGACACCGCCCATGACATCTGCGACCGGATCGAGCAGGCCATCGGCAAGGGCCTGCCGGGGTCGCATGTCACCATCCACGTTGAACCGGAACACAAGGCCAAGCACTCCGGCATCGTCGTCCTGTAGTCGGGCACCGCTCCGGTCTTCCGGACTGTCGGCAGTATGCTGCCGGCTTTATTCGGTCCACGGGTTCAACCCAGGTTCATCAATCACCTGTACGACGGCAAGCATCAGCCATGACCCTGCCGGGAGTAGGTATGAATTTTTCAACAATCCTGTTCGACTGCGACGGCGTGCTCGTCGATTCCGAAATCATCTACATCGACGTCGAACGCGAGCATTTGAGCCGGCTGGGCCTGACCTACAGCGTCCAGGACTATCAGCAGCGCTTTCTCGGACTGACCAGCACCGATTTCTACAAGGCCGTCGAAGACGACTATGCCGCACTCGGAAAAGGGGCGTTGCCGGCAGGTTTCGCCGACGGGCTGGACAGGGCAACCAGGGAGCGCATGGACCGGGATCTGGTGGCCGTCGACGGGATCAGGCCTCTTCTGGAGGTTTATCAAGGCGCGAAAGCCGTCGCCTCTTCGACACGCCTCAACCGGTTGAACGAGAAATTACGGCAAACCGGACTGCATCCCTATTTCGACCCGCATATCTATTCCGGCGAGCAGGTCCAAAACGGCAAGCCCGCACCGGATCTTTTTCTCTTCGCCGCGGACAAACTGCAGGCCACGGCGGAGGAATGTCTGGTCGTCGAGGACAGTGTCAACGGCGTCCGGGCTGGCTGCGCGGCAGGCATGACCGTCTGGGGCTTTACCGGCGGCAGCCACGGCGACGATGCGTTGAAAGAGCGTCTGTTTGAAGCCGGCGCGTCCGAGATCTTTTCCGGACACAACGACCTGGCAAGGCGCCTTTGCTTGTGACGAAGCCCCCGGGCCTTTCGCCCGGGCGTCCCGCAATTTCAGGGGCGGAGGCCTGACATCAGCGGCCCAGATCGTGCTCCGGATTGGCGCTGATCTTGTGGATGGCAAGGTCGGCCCCGATATGTTCTTCTTCCGCCGACAGACGGATGCCGACGAAACGCTTCAGCACTCCGTAAACGACGAAGCCGACGATCAGGGCATAGGCGACGCCGGCAACCGTGCCGGCAATCTGGGACAGCGGGGACACTCCGCCGAGACCACCAAGGCTTTCCAGGCCGAACACCCCAGCGGCAATACCGCCCCAGGCACCACAGATGCCATGCAGAGGCCAGACGCCAAGCACATCGTCGATCTTCAACCGGTTCTGGCAAAACTCAAAGCCCTTGACGAAGATCACACCGGCAATGCCGCCGACGATCAGGCTGCCGATCGGGTGCATGATATCGGACCCGGCGCAAACCGCGACGAGACCAGCCAGCGCACCGTTATGAACAAAGCCAGGATCGTTCCGGCCCGCGATAAGCGCCGTCAGGATCCCACCGACCATCGCCATCAGCGAATTGATGGCGACGAGGCCGGAGATGCCCTGAAGCGACTGCGCGCTCATCACGTTGAAGCCGAACCAGCCCACGCACAGCATCCAGGAGCCCATTGCCAACCAGGGAAGCGAGGACGGCGGGATCCCGATTGGCTTGCCTCGACTGTCGTAACGTCCTCGCCGGGCGCCCAGCAGCAGAACGGCGCCGAGCGCGATCCAGCCGCCAACTGCATGAACGACGACGGACCCTGCAAAGTCATGGAAAGGAACGCCGAAACTCGCTTCCAGCCAACCTTGAAGTCCGAAATTCGAATTCCAGACCATGCCCTCGAACAGCGGATAGGCGATGCCGACCAGAACCGCCGTGGCCAGACATTGCGGCAGGAATTGCATCCGCTCCGCAATCCCGCCTGAAATGATGGCCGGGATCGCGGCGGCGAACGTGGTCAGGAAGAAGAATTTCACCAGGGTCAGACCCTGCAGCTCGAAGCCACCGCCTCCACCGGACAACGTCGCCGCATTCACAAAGAAACTGGTCCCGTAGGCGACTGCGAACCCGACGAAAAAATAGGCGATGGTCGAGATCGCGAAATCGACCAGAATTTTCACCAGGGCATTCACCTGGTTTTTCTGGCGGACGGTGCCGACCTCCAGAAACGCGAAACCGCCATGCATCGCAAAGACGAGAATGGCACCCAAAAGGACAAAGAAGACGTCTCCGCCCACGTTCGTGTCGGTCATGACCTGGCTCCCAATTATGCAAATGCCCATTTTCTGGGCTTGTTTTGAAAGCCGCTGCTTACAAATTGCATGCCAAACAGGCAAAATGGCCAATGCCCGATCATTTAGACCGTAGAGCGATTTGAAATTTCACCTGATGTGCCGAACCAGACTAATAAATAGGCATATCTGATAGGCAGAATGATTATTTCTTAATCAATCTCACTGTTTGCCTGCCCCATGCGTCGACCAAACCTGATTTGACCTGACCTGGCGCGCTTGGCATGGTTTCGGCATGATCCGCGGCATTCTCATCGACCTGTCAGGCGTGATTTACATCGGCGACGGACCCGTTGCCGGCGCACGGGAGGCTTTGTCGCGGATACGGAAATCCGGCCTTCCCGTCCGGTTCCTGACCAACACCACCCGCACTCCGAAACAGAGCCTGCTGGAACGCCTGTCGAAGATGGGTTTTGAGATCAAGGCCGAAGAGCTCTTCACGCCGGCGCAGGCGGCCCGCGAGCTGTTGCTCAAACGCCGGCTAACGCCACATCTTTTGATCCACCCGGCCCTGGAAGAGGATTTTCAAGGCCTGCCGGCTTCATCGGGGGGCGCTTGCGCCGTGGTCGTCGGAGATGCGGCCGACGGCTTCACTTATCAGGCCCTGAATGCCGCATTCCGGGACATTGCAGATGGTGCGGACTTCCTGGCGCTCGCCAAAAACCGGACCTTCCTCGACGCGGACGGCCACCTCAGCCTCGACACCGGCGCCTTTGTCGCCGCCCTGGAATACGCCAGCGGCCGCACCGCTACCGTCCTCGGCAAACCGTCTGCGGATTTCTACGCCGAAGCCGCCTGGGACATGGACGTTCAGATGAGCGGCCTGGTGATGATCGGCGACGACGTGGAAAGCGACGTGTCGGGTGCGCTAAAGGCCGGCGTGGGCCACGCGCTTCTGGTCAGAACGGGAAAATACACCCCCGGCGCGGAGACAAAGGCCGATCCGCAACCGACTGCAGTCGTGGATGATATCGACGCCGCGGCTGACTGGATCCTGGCCCGCATCTGATCACGACGCCGCGCTGCACGAAACCCGCACTTTTCAAAAACCATAAAAAAAGCCCGGGACGTGAGCCCCGGGCCTCAAGTTTGCGGTCTGAGCCAGTTAGACCGCTTTGGGAGATTCTAAGATCAGAGCCGCTGGGAGCCCGTACCGAACTCCGGATAGGCTTCGACACCGATCTCGGCCTTGTCGAGACCCATGGCTTCTTCCTCTTCGGACACCCGGATACCGATGGTGTACTTCAGGATGAGCCAGACGATCGCGCTGACGATCACAACGAATGCGCCGTAGGCCACGATACCGGTCAGCTGGGTGAGATAGGACGCATCGCCATTGGAGAACGGAACGATGAAGGTGCCCCAGATGCCTGCCAGCAGGTGGACCGGGATGGCGCCGACAACGTCGTCGATCTTCAGCTTGTCGAGCATCGGAACCGCGAACACCACAATGGCTGCGCCGACACCGCCGACGATAACCGACTGCAGGACGGTCGGAGCAAGCGGTTCGGCCGTAATGGAAACCAGACCTGCAAGCGCACCGTTGAGAGCCATAGTGACGTCGACCTTCTTGTAGAGGATCTGGGTCAGGGCCATCGCGACGACCACACCGGCAGCAGCAGCCATGTTGGTGTTGGCGAAGATACGGGAAACGTCGGAAACGTCGCTGATGGAACCCATGGCGAGCTGGGAAGCACCATTGAAGCCGAACCAGCCGAGCCACAGGATGAACGTACCCAGAGTTGCGAGCGGCATGGACGAACCCGGCATTGCGTGAACGCTGCCGTCCGCACCGTACTTGCCTTTACGTGCACCGAGGATCAGGGCACCGGTCAGAGCTGCCCAGCCACCGACGGAGTGCACCAGGGTGGAACCTGCGAAGTCGTTGAAGCCCATTACGTCGAGCCAGCCTGCACCCCACTTCCAGGAGCCGGCGATCGGGTAGATGAAGCCGGTCAGGACAACGGTGAAGATCATGAACGGCCACAGCTTGATACGCTCGGCCAAGGTGCCCGAAACGATCGAAGCCGTGGTGGCGCAGAACACCATCTGGAAGAACCAGTCGGAGGCCGTGGAGTAACCAGCAACAGCGCCGGTATCATCCGTTGCAAAGCCGCCGACGGCATCGAAAGCATAAGGACCGAAGGAGCCGATGTAGCCACCGTCAACGCCGGTGTACATCAGGTTGTAGCCGGTAAGCCAGAACAGCAGGCCGGCGACCGAGTAGAGTGCAATGTTCTTCAGGCACTGCATGGACACGTTCTTGGACCGAACGAGACCGGCTTCCAGCATGGCGAAGCCGGCTGCCATCCACATGACGAGGAAGCCGCCGATCAGGAAGAGCAGGGTGTTGAAGATATACTGGGTTTCAGGCGAAACCGCCGGAGCGGCATCCTGGGCGAATGCCGGCACGACCATCAGGCCGAGGGCGCCGAGGGAAGCCGCGCTTTTAGCGACAAGTTTGTTCATCTTGGTTTTCCTCACAACAATCAAAGAGCTTCGGCGTCGGTTTCGCCGGTACGGATACGCACGACCTGATCGATCGAGTAGACGAAGATCTTGCCGTCGCCGATCTGACCGGTCTTTGCCGCGGAGGAGATAACTTCGACGACTTTGTCGACAGCATCGCTTGCGACAGCGACTTCGATTTTCAACTTGGGCAGGAAGCTCACTGCATATTCAGTTCCGCGGTAGATCTCGGTGTGCCCCTTCTGGCGGCCATAGCCCTTCACCTCGGTCACCGTCAGGCCCTGAATGCCGATGCCCGTGAGCGCGTCACGCACTTCATCGAGCTTGAACGGCTTGATAATGGCCATCACGATTTTCATTGCTCGTTCCCATTCCTCATTTTTCACCCCTTCCCGGCGAAGAGGCTCACCTGACCGTCCCGTCTGGCACCCCCCTTAAGGTTCCACCCTGCCGAGAACCCTTCGGTTCAAATCAGAGCCCGCAAACGCAAGAAGCCGGGTCGGTTTCACGGCCTTACAAACAAGGACCGTGCCAACTTCGAAAATAGAGTCTGGGAATGGCGGTATTCTGCGGGTTCTTGGGGCTTCGAACACCAGTTCGACGGTCATTTCCAATAAAGCGCCCGAAATTGAGTCACCGGAAGAGCTCATTTTTTGTGCAAAATTTAATTTTTGCACAAAAAATAGGCTAAAACCCTAAGCGAAGCTTAATCTCGATCAATAAAGAGGCAAAAAAATCAGATAAAAGCCATTGTTGACGCCCGGAAGGAGAGCTTTCAGGCGCCCCTCTTCACTCTACAACACCCGTTTTTATCCGCAGAGCCCTGCAAACGCAGCGTCATGCGGAAAATCCGCCGTCGTCCAGAAACGCCTGTTCCTCCGGCGTGGTCTTCCGTCCGAGCACCGCGTTGCGATGGGGAAAGCGGCCGAAACGACGGATCACGTCCAGATGGATCAGCGCATAGAGGTGAAATTCCCGGTTACCCGTCTTTCGGAAAAGATCGACGCTTTCCTGCTGCGCATCCATGTCTTCGGCATGTTCGAACGGGAGATAGAAGAAGGCCCGGGCATCCTTGGGAAAGGCCTTGTCATAACCTGCGGCAACCGCCCGCCTGGCATGGTCCAGCGCCCGGCCGTCCGCCTCGAAGGCGCGCCCGTCGTTGCGAAAGACATTTCGTGTAAACTGATCGAGCAGCAGGATCAGGGCAAGGGATCCGTGAGCAGTGTCCGCCCAGGCATCGAGTTCCCCTCTCTGTGCGGCCTCGATCGTCGTCAGGAACCGGTCCCGGATCTTTCGATCGAAAGTGTCGTCGCGGGCAAACCACTTGGAGGCCCCCGCCTGCCACCAGAAATCGAGAATCTCGATCGGATTTGCCAAAGTCTCGGACATGTTAGACCCTTTTGAAATGATGACAGACGACAGGACCTGTCTGTTGCGATTATATATGACCTAGGCCCGGAAACCCGATCAGACAAGGAACCCGTTTTCTGTGAGCGATGATATCCTGCTGGACTTGAAGGGGCTGAAATGCCCACTGCCGGTTCTGAAAACCCGCAAGGCAATGGCCACTCTGGAAGCCGGAACCCTGATCACGGTCCTGACGACCGACCCCATGGCCGCGATCGACATTCCCCATTACTGCCAGGAAAACGGTCACCGGTTGGTCAGCGCTGAAATGACCGGGGAGGACGGCCGTTTCGTTTTGGAAAAGGGCTGAGTCCGATTTCCACGCCCTGACCGTCGGTTCAAACCGTGCACCCCGTCTCAGGATCCGGCGAACCGGTCCATTTTCCTTGCCAGCTTGAAATCCAGTTCCGTCAATCCGCCCGCGTCGTGGGTTGCCAGCGTGACCTCGACATCCCGGTACACGTTCGACCACTCCGGATGATGGTTCATCTTTTCGGCAACCAGCGCCACACGGCTCATGAAGCCGAAGGCCTCGTTGAAGTCACGGAACCGGAAGCTGCGGGTGATCGCTTCCCGCCCGTCTACCAGGCACCACATCGGCACCCCCGCCAGTTCCTGTTCCCGTTCCACGTCCGTCAGACGTTCAGCCATCGACATTTCCCTCCTGTGCAGTGTGCTCCGGTGCCCGGGTCTCGGTTCGTCGCTTCTCGCCGACGAGGAACGCCGTTTTCATATACCCAACGCCCTTGACCTCGATTGGTTCACGGTCCTCAAACAAAAACACCTGCTGTGTCCGGCTTCGGAAGGCTTCCGTCACCTGAATACGACCCGCTTCGGAGTGTGATTCCATGCGGCTTGCCACATTGACCGCATCTCCCCACACATCATAGGAATAGCGGCGTTTGCCGATCACGCCGGCAATGGCCGGGCCGGTATGGATGCCGATGCGCAGATTGAGCCGGACCCCGTTCAAAGGCTCACAGGCCTTGATCGCCTGCAACATGGAAAGCGCCAGCCGCCCGACGGCGACCGCGGCCTCGTCGGTTCGCCCTTCCAGCCCGCCGACAACCATATAGGCATCGCCGATGGTCTTGATCTTTTCCGCCCTCGCCTGTTCGACCAGACGGTCGAAGGAGCGGAACAGGCCGTCGAGATAACCGACGACCTCATCGGGCGACAACAGCCGTGCCGCGGGCGTGAAACCGACCAGGTCGGCGAAGAGCACGCTGACATCTTCATGCCGGTCGGCGATGCGTTCCTGAGGATCGGCCTTCAGCCGGTCGGCAATCGGACGCGGCATGATGGTCTCAAGGAGGGTTTCCGACCGCTCATGCTCGGCCTGCAGCGCGGTTTCCGCGCGGTGCAGGGCCGTCAGCGCATAGACGATCAGAACCGTGGAAATGATCAGCACGTTGACCATCACCTGCGCCGCGAGATGTCTTCTGAACTCCATGTCATGCGGCATGACCGGCCCGACCTCCGGCGCAAACTGATAGGAAACAAGCAGAAGCAGGAGAGCCACCATGAAGACGCCCATGTAAATGCGCCAGTGATGGACGCCGAAGAAGATGAAAGCGGCCCCACCAAGCGCGAAATAGGCCTGGGTTCCGCTTTCGAGACCAAGTGCCCAGACCACGAACAGGTTTCCGGCAGCAGTGACCGGAATGAAATAAAGAGCCGCCGCATTATCGCCGAAACGGTGAAATCGCGACGTCAGCGAAAACAGGACGATCATCACCATGCCGTAGATACTGATCGGCATCAGCTCGTAAAACGCATGAAGAAGGTTCTGGGCCGTGTGAAAGATATTGTCGGCCACCCCGACCAGCGCGGACACATTGACCACCATCTGACGGCGGCGGACATATCTGTCGTTGGAATGAATCCCGGCCGCTGCAAGACGGCGCAGCCAGGATGGGGGACGAATCCCCCCGGCAATCCCGAGCAAGCCCGATGGGAACCGGTCTTTCATGAATTGCATGCCTCCGAACCGGCGAACGACCCGGCCTCTCCAGAATCCGCGAATGTCCGCTTCCTACAGAAAAGGCCGCCCGCGCCCATTTATCAAGGCCGGACAATGGTCATGCCATGCTGGAGCCGGACCGGGTTTTCGCCATCCCGTTGACAGGGCACGCGCAAACCGCTTTTTCTACCCCATGACCTCAGTTCTGTTTGTCTGCCTTGGAAACATCTGCCGCTCTCCCCTTGCTGAAGGCATCTTCCGGCAGACCGTGGAACAAGCGGGCCTTTCGGAAAGGGTCCTGATCGATTCCGCCGGAACCGGGAACTGGCATCGCGGCAATCCGCCAGATCCCCGTTCCGTCAGCGTGGCCGCCGCAAATGGCATCGATATTTCGGGCCTCAAGGCGCGGCAGGTGGAAAAGGACGACTTCGACCGGTTCGACCTCATTCTTGCGATGGACCGCGACAACCTCGCCTTCCTGCAAAGAATGCGCGCAGCAGAGCAAGCGGCCAGGATTCGCCTTTTTCTCCAAGGCCCCGAGCGGGAAGTGCCCGACCCCTACTATGGCGGGGAGGACGGCTTTCAAAACGTGTACGAGCTGGTGAAGAGCGGCTGCCTGAACCTGCTGGAAGACCTGAAGCTCGCCTGAGCCGCATTGCCGGCAAATTCACACAGACGTCTTGATCGCGATGGTATCGGGAAAAAATCCTCGTTCCGGAGACCGTGTCATGAAGCTTTTATGGTGGGGGTTCGCGGCCGTTCTGATTGTCCTGGGGCTTGCCACCGTCTGGATGCCGATACCGACCGGCGTGCCGCTCCTAACCCTCGGCGGCATCATCATCATCGGCAGCAGCCGCAGCGCGGCCCGCATGATCCGCAAGCATCGCAGAAACCGGGAAACCCTGGACAAGGCCTTCTTTTTTTTGGAGGAACGCGCACCCTTGAACCTGGCGCGAATCCTCAAGCGCACGCGTCCCAGAAAGGGCAGCGTCGGAAATCATGAAGCGCCGCGAACTTGATCCGCCTCAAAGCAGCCCCAGATAGAAACTGTTTCTCTTTGAGCAACAACACACCGGACGGAAGAGGAGTTCGCTATGGCCGGGATTCAAATCGCTCATGACGCATGGGTACTGGTTGGCGATGGTGAGAAGGCGCTGGTCTTCCGAAACGAGGGAGATGAGAAATTTCCGAACTTCCAGGTCATTCAGATCATGGAAAATGAGAACCCCATGACAAAGGACCAGGGTACGGATGAACCGGGACGCCGCAGCGATGGACCGGGACCGCAGAAGAGCGCCATGGAACCGACGGACTGGCATACGATCGAAAAGCACCGCTTTGCCAAGGAGATGGCCGCAGCACTTTACAAGGCCGCCCACAAGGGTCGGTTCTCCGAGTTGGTCGTCGTCGCACCGCCGATGACGCTCGGCGATCTGCGCAAGGAATTCCACAAGGAGGTCAAGGACAGGATCGTCGCGGAATTCGACAAGACCCTGACCGGTCATCCGCCGGCGCAGATCGAAAAGATCCTCACCAAGGCCTGATTAAACCGGCAAACCGGTCAACTGTGATCGTGAAACATCTTCAGGAACCGGCGCGCGGAGGTACGTATCCGCGTGCCGGTTTTTTTTACCCAAACGTGCAGGAGGCGGCCTTTCCGCGTGAACGCTTCATCCAGCGCCCGATCCCCCAGGAAAGCCGGTGGACGAACGTAAAACAGGTGATGGGTCACCAGAATCACCAGCAGCGTCAGGCCCCAGGAAATCATTGTGTCCGACAGAAAGTGCCCGCCGAAAGCGATCCGGTTGACGGACAGGACGAAGGCAAGCGGCAGCACGAAACACAACATGGCGAACCGCCAGGCAACAGGCACCAGAAAGACGGCAGCCACCAGCCATATGCTGGCGGACGCCTCGCCGGATACGAACGAGCAGTTCGTATCGCACAGGTTCGTCGGCCACCACACCGGCTGGTAGGGCAGGTCACCGCCGAACAGATCGACCATGACCGGCCTCGGCCGGCCCCAGTTGTTCTTCAGAATGAGATTGACCAGAACGCCCGGGCCCAGGATCAGCGTCGTCAGCAGGAACAACGGCGCCCGCAAAGGGACGAGCGGCCGGCGGCCAGGCACCAGGATCTTCAACAGCAACACCGCACAGCTTGCGATCGCAATGATCCTGACGAGATAAGGCCCCAAATGACGAAGACGGCGGAGGAAGGGCTCGGACTGGGCCCAAAAGCCACTTTCATCGGAATAAAACAGGCCGCTGACCCACATATCAACGGAGGGAAAAGCCAGAAAGAACGCCGACACCAGGACGACATAGACCGTGACCGCAGCGATCGGGTGCCGTTTCGCCCGATCGATGGCCTTGCGCCACACGCCATGCAGCCTATTGTGTCGAAAACTCCGGGCGCTCATGCCCTGCTGTTTATACCATTCAATTCGCGCGGCCAATGCTTCTGCCTTGAGGCGATCGGCTTTCGTCCGGGCTCACTTGCCGTATCATCAAAACAACCATGACCGACCACCCCTCCCAACCCGCACACTCCGAGCCGGACCGGCCCCTGCTGCATTTCTGGTTCGAATTCGCCTCCACCTACAGTTACCTGTCGGCCATGCGTGTCGAAACGGTCGCACGCGACCGCGGCGTCCAGCTTGTCTGGCATCCGTTTCTGCTCGGGCCGATCTTCAAGAAACAGGGTTGGGACACGTCGCCGTTCAATCTTTACCCGGCCAAGGGCCGGCACATGTGGCAGGACATGGAACGGCAATGCGACAAGCTCGGCCTTCCTCTCGTCGTACCGGACCCGTTTCCGCAAAACAGCCTGATGGCCGCCCGCATCGCCCATGCCGGCCGGCAATCGCCCTGGATCGGAGCTTTCGTGCGCGCCGTCTTCGACGCCGAATTCGGTCAGGGACAGGATATTTCCGATCCCGCCCTTCTGGCCGGACTTCTGATGGAAGCAGGAGCGGACGCGAAAACCGTTCTGAAGGAAGCCGAGTCCATCGACGTCAAGATCGGCCTGCGCGCCGCCGTTTCCGAAGCGGAGACCCTCGGCATCTTCGGGGCGCCCAGTTTCGTCACCGTCAACGGCGATCTCTATTGGGGCCACGACCGGCTGGAAGACGCCCTCGACGACGCCCTGCTGCTCACCCGTTAGCGGCGGATGCCCTGAGACCGGCCTGCTCAGAAAACCGGAAATACTTCACCGCTCTTATCGAATTCCATGACCATGTTATGAAGACCGTTCGCTTTGGATGAAACGGACGTCGATTTTCGAGCAGACAATCACCACTCTCTGAAAATTAAAACGTTAAGGGATATCAATAATGTTGATCTTGAACCCTAAGAATTTCTGGAAACTGGCATCAGCTTCATTTCTCTCAGCAATTTTCTTTTCGGAATACGCTGTTGCGGAAATGGTCGTTGTAAACAAGAGATATGTTTATGACAGCTCACTTCTTGAGCTGCACGTATACCAGAATGACGGATGCCGAGTAACTTTTGACTTTCGATACAAGAACCGTAGCAGCCGAATGTTTCTTTGCGAAGGTGAATGGAACTGGGATGAAGTCGAAAATGTTACGACTTACTTCCGCGACAAGTTGAACATTGACAAGAAAGTCAGCTTTCCCGAGGTCATGTCAAAGTCAACGTATCAATGCGTGACGGCCGAAACAGGCGCCGGCAATTGTTGAAGACGGCCGGCATCGCACCAAGTCATCTTTAAAACACAAGGACGACCCAACGCCAATATTGGCCTAGAGTGGGGCTGGCGCATCCGGCTTCATGCCGTTCTCCCGATAGTCCCGGGCATGTTCAAGCGCCTGGAACAGAAGGGACGGCGATAGAGGTTTCGTCAGCACCTCGAGAAAACCGGCATCTTTCAGCCTTTTGTCTCCGATCGATTCCATGGCCGCGGTCACCGCGATCAGGGGCACCTTTTCGCCGGTACGCACCGCCAGAAGTTTCTCCGCGACTTCCAGCCCGCTCATGCCCGGCATATGCAGGTCCAGCAAAGCGGCGTCGAAGGTTCCGGCCGTCAACATCTCGATGGCCGCCGGACCGCTCTCCGCCTCTTCGCAGGTCATGCCGAAGGATTCCAGGAGGGCCGACAGGAGCCGCCGGTTGGTGTCATTGTCGTCGACAATCAGGACATGCCGTTCTCCGAGCGGAAGGCAATCGAAATCTTCCCCTGCCTGCAGGCCGGAAACCGGTTCCTGCGTCTTTGCCGGCGGCACGGTGATCTCGAACCGGCACCCTCCCGACTTCGGGCTCACCAGCCGGAGCTTGCCGCCGAGGCGCCTGACCAGTTGGGCCGCCCCCCAAAGGCCGAGCCCGGCCCCCTCTCCAGAGGCCCGACCGGTTTCTCCACGCACGAAGGGCGCGAACAGTCGGTCTCGCTCGGCGGGGTCTATCCCTGGTCCGGTATCCGCAACGCTAATGGTCAGGCCGGTGTCATCCTCCTCTCCCGGAGGAGCGGACCGCACCGTCACGGTGACGTTACCTTTGGCAGTATATTTGATGGCATTGTCGATCAGCGTCGTCACCACCCTGCGCAGGGACGCCGCCCGCCCCGCCTCAATCGGCATGCCGGCCGCGTCGGACACCAGCTCGAAGCGCAGCTCCTTCCGTTCCGCAAGAGGGCGAAACAGATCGAAGACCTCGCGCACCAGAACCGGTGCATCCTTTGCGACTTTCTCTCCCCGTCGATCCTGCGAATCCGGCCGGATCAGACCTTCCGTCATGTCGCAAAGCGCATCGATGGACTGAAGGAGAATGGAAAGATATTCGCCTTGCTCCTTGCTCAGCTTGCCCTTGGCGATCAGCTCCGCCGTGGTCTTCATGGCAGCCAGCGGCGTTCGCAGGTCATGCGCAAGCAAGGCGGTTTCATTGCCGTTTTCAGCCTTCATGTCGGCCAAAACCTGTCTGTTCGTTGCGAGTGCGCAATCGGCCCTTGCCAACATCTTGCCCGGCCGTCATGCTGCAGTCTTCATATCCCACCCTCACCGGCTTCAGGCCACCTCTCAAGACCCGCTTGAGAAATTTGTATCGCCCGGCAAGCTTTACCCGGACGCCATCATGCCCGAGGAAGTGTTAGCAAACCTGAAAACCGCCACGAGAGCGCACAAGTAAATGACAAGCCCCCATTTCTCTCCCTCCTTATGCCCTGCGCCGGTTCAAACAGGCGATAGGGTAGGAGGATGGCGCAGTGCGATGTGGGCCATCGAACAAGACATTCGACGCACACTGTCGCCTGTTTCAATCGGCCCGAAGGGTCGCATTTTGGCGGCCGCCTGCAAGCGAAAGCCGCTTGACCATAGCATCGGCTATGCTCTGCGCGCCTTTCACCCGCATTCGGCTCGCCAAAATGCGACGCAGAGCGCAAGGAGGGAGAGAAATGGGGGCTAACCAAGTTCTGAGCATTGTCCTCCCGGTCTTCATCCTGATCGGGGTCGGCTATCTTGTCGCCAGGATCGGACTGATGTCCCAAACCGTCGGCGAAGCGCTCGGTGAATACGTTTATGTGATCGCCATTCCGGTGCTGGTCTTCAAGACGCTGGCCGTCGTCAATCTGGATGGCCAGAGCCCGTGGGCGATCTGGATCGCCTATTTCAGCGGCATGGCGGCCACCTGGATCGCCGGCAATCTCATGATCCGCAAGGTTTTCGGACGCGAAGCCCGCGCCGGCGTCATCGGCGGCATTTCCGCCGCCTTTGCCAACACGGTGATGGTCGGCCTGCCTCTGGTTTCGCAGGTTTACGGCGATGCCGGCCTGGTGCCGCTGCTCCTGATCATCTCCGTCCACCTTCCCGCCATGACCGCTGCCACCGCCGTTCTCATGGAACGGGCCGCGGCGCTGGATGGCGTCAGCACGCCACCGCCGATGCCGGAACTCCTTAAGCGCATCGGCAAGAACCTGATCGTCAATCCGATCGTCGTTGCGATCACCTGTTCCCTCATCTGGCGCGCGACGAGCCTGCCGATCGAGGGCTTATTCCAGGATATCCTGAACCGGATTTCAGCCACCGCGCTGCCGGTCGCGCTCTTGTCGCTGGGCATGAGCATGGTGACCTACGGCATCCGCGGCAACGTGTTGCCGGGGTTCCTGTTGAGCGTCCTGAAGCTGGGCTTCATGCCCGCTACCGTGTTTGTCATGTCCGCGTATGTGGTTCATCTGCCGCCACTCTGGACTGCGGTGGCAACCTTGACGGCCACCTGCCCAACGGGCGTCAATGCCTACATTTTCGCAAACCGCTATGGCACGGGCCATGCCATGTCGACCAATGCGATCACCCTGACAACGGCGGCGGCCGTCGTCACCAGTGGGCTCTGGTATGCGTTTCTGGAAACCTGGCGGGCATTTTAAAGCATCGGCGCGATTTGGTTGATACCGGACGAGGCGTCAGTGCGAAACCACGCTCGCATCTATACCAGCCGACGGTTCAAGGCCGTTGCGAACCATCGAAGCGAACGCATCGTATTCGACCGGCGGGCTCCATAGATACCCCTGGGCATAGGTTGCGCCCCAGGCGCGCAGCTGGTCGAACTGCAACGGCGTTTCGATGCCTTCAACGACAGTCTTCATCTTCAACTGCCGGGCCATCATCAGGATCAACTGCACGATAGCACGCTGGTTTTCGTCCTCGGCCATGTCGCGGACAAAGGACCGGTCGATCTTGATCGTGTCGAACGGCATGGTGGCGAGCGTGTTCAGACTGGAATATCCGGTCCCGAAGTCGTCAATCGCCAGGAGCACGCCCTCCTCCTTGATCGGCAGGATCTGGCCCATGACGCGCTGAGGGTCGTCCATCACGCTGGATTCGGTAATTTCCAGTTCAAGGCGATCGAGCGGAAAGCCGCTTTCGCCGAGAATACCGAGGGTACGATCGGTAAAGTAGACGGACTGGAACTGCACCGGCGCGACATTCACCGCGATCTTGAGATCGTGGCCGTCCACCAGCAGCCGGTTCATATCCTCCAGGGACTTGCGCAGTACGAACTCCCCGATCGGGGTCATCAATCCGCATTCCTCCGCGATCGGCACGAACTTGAAGGGCGGCACGTTGCCCAGTTCCGGGTTCGACCAGCGCAGAAGCGCTTCCGAACCGATGATCCTTCCCGAGGTCAGATCAATTTTCGGCTGATAGAACACCCGCAACTCGTCGTTATCGAGCGCATTCATAAGGTGGCGTTCGATCTTCTGCCGCTCCAGCGCTTCTTCCCGGATCTTTTCATTGAAGATTGTTGCCTGGTCCCGGCCCTCTTCCTTGGAACGATACATGGCCATGTCTGCGCTACGCAGAACATCCTCAGACCGCTGCCCGTCCTGCGGATAGAGCGCGATGCCCATACTGGCGCGCACGATCAGGCTCAGAGGACCGATCCGGACCGGGCGGCCGATTTTCTCGATGATGGTTTCGGAAAGCTCCATCAGCTTTTCGGCATCGGTCATGCCCGGAAGCACCGCGATAAATTCATCTCCGGCAAAGCGGGCGACGAACGGGGTCGACGTCACGTATGGCTGAAAAAACTCCGCGACGAGGGATCTGATCCGTTCGGCGATATGCTTCAGCAGTTCATCGCCGACCACGTGTCCATGCATGTCGTTGATCATCTTGAACCGGTCGAGATCGAAAAACAGGAGGGCGCCTTTCGCCCGCGGCGACAGGTCGATCAGCTGCACGGCCGTGTTTTCGAACTTCAGCCGGTTGGGAAGTTGCGTCACGCCGTCCACATGGGCAAGATATTCGATGTGCTTGATGGTCTTGCGCAGGTTGACGGCCATGGCCTTGAAGGCTTCCTGCAGCTCTCCGACTTCCCCATCCGCGTCGACGACCATGTTCGGATCGAGAAACCCTTGCGCGGCTTCATTCGCGGCCTGGGTCACCCGGCTGATGCCGCGGGTGGATCGATACATCAGATAGGTTCCGAGCGGCACGAATGCGACCATCAGGATCCCGAACAGGACGAGACAGCGCAAGAGTGTCTCAGTCCTGACCGTCTGGATCTCCTCATTCGACATTTTCACCAGGACCGCACCCACCACAGTCCCGTCCCGAAGCACGGGTCCGTAATAATCCGTTGACGAAGCGCTTTGGCCCACAACCGGTTCCGCCGTCTCCAGCACGTCAAGAACAACCGGATCCAACGCCGGCGTATTCCCCGTCGAACGCAATTTCCCATCGGAGACGACCAGCTGTCCGGAAGACGAGAAAACCGCCGCCGCGATCACTTCAGGCTCGGAAACCAGAGCCTCCAGCAGCGGCTGAAGCGTTGTGAAATCGTTTCGCTCGACCGTGTCGACGGAAAGCCCTGCGATCAGTTTCGCATGCCCCATGGCGGCACGTTGAAGCCCGTCTTCGACGGCCTGCATCTCATCCCTGTAGTTGATGAAAGCCATGATCATGGAGAAAGAAATCATCAGGAATATCAAGTAGGCCGACGAGCGGATGAAAACCCGTCCGTAGGCCGTCTGCATATGACGAAATAATACCTTGATCTTTTTCACAAAACGCTCCCCGCGTTCCCGCGAAAACAACTTTATTCTTCAAATGACCGGCAATCCGCTTGCTTTTGCATCCGAACAGCCACGCAATACGACTGGCCACGCGCCCAGACAAGCAAGCCTTTCGCGCAAGCGCCTATCACAGGTTAAATACAGGAAACATAAAACAAGTATATAAAATCATAATTCCTGAAATTAGACGCAAAAACGCATAAAGAATAATTTCATTTCTTCAAAAGATTTTGAATTTAAGTTCATATTCATAGTATTTTTTACAATGGCGTAGGTTACTACACGGTGCTTGAGATACCTAAACGTTCCTGGATATCCGGGATCTGGACCCCCGAATTGCGCAAGTCCCTCACGCTGGTGCTCCGGTTGGATTTCGCAAGCTTCCGTCCATCGTCATCCAATATCAGACGGTGATGCCGATAGCGCGGTTCCGGCAGTGCCAGCAGCATCTGCAGAACCCGGTGCACCGACGTTGCGTGATAAAGATCCTCTCCCCGCAAGACGTCGGTGACGCCCTGCCCGGCATCATCGACAACGACCGACAGATGGTAGCTCGTCGGCGTATCCTTGCGGGCAAGGGTCACATCGCCCCATGCGGCCGGGTCGGCCCGGATTCCCCTGGCTTCAAACCATTCAGGGCCAGCGGGGCTGGAGGGCATCTCCGCAGTGCATTCCCGCCACGTGACCGGCTCCCGGACCCGTTTCAGAGCCCGGCGCATGTCCAACCGCACGGCGAAGGGCGCATCGGCATCCACCCGCCGGCGGCGCTCTTCGTCACTCAGAACAGCGCCGTCACCGGGATAATGCGGTGCCCCGTCCGGATCCCGCGGCCACGAAGCCCCCGCCGACTCCCGTTCCGCCACGAACCGCTTGATCTCGGCGCGGGTCAGATAGGCGCGATAGGTAAGGCCCATGCCCTCCAGCTTCTGAAGCGCATCCTCGTAAGCGGAGAAATTCTCCGACTGACGCAGGACCGGCATTTCCCATGTGAGACCCAGCCAGGCGAGATCCTCCAGCATGTCCCGCTCCAGTTCCGGCGTGCAGCGCACCGTATCGATATCCTCGACCCTGAACAGAAACCTGCCACCGGTCGCCAGGGCCGAACGGTAATTCAATAGCGCGGAATAGGCGTGCCCGAGATGCAAATGGCCATTCGGCGACGGGGCAAATCGGAAAACCGGAACTGTCATCGGCAGAGATCTTATAGCAATGTGCTCGGGTTTGGCTCATCCAGTGGACTTGAGCCTTAGCAGGTGGACCGGTGCAGACAAGGAATTTTCATGAAGGCGATTGAAAGCCTGGACGATATCGCAGAAGGCGTGGTGGCCCTGCAGCGGCTGGATCCGCGTCTGGTTCCGGTGATCGCGGCTTCCGGGGACATTCCCCTGCGCCGGAGAGCGGCCGATTTCGCTGGCCTCGCCCAGATCGTCACCGGCCAGCAGGTCTCCGTCGCCAGCGCCGCCGCCATCTTCGCCCGCCTCGAACAGCGCATCCGGCCGCTGGATGCCGACGGCCTCGCGTCCGTCAGCGACGAGGATCTTGCGGGCGTCGGCCTCTCCCGCCCCAAGATCAGGACTTTAAGGGCGATCGAGGATGCCTGCCGCAACGGGCTGGACCTGTCACACCTTGCCGAACGTCCCGGCGAGGAAGCCCATGCGGAGCTTTGCGCGATCAAAGGCATCGGCCGCTGGACGGCGGATATCTTTCTGCTCTTCTGCGCCGGTCATCCGGATGTCTTTCCGAGCGGCGACCTGGCGCTGCAGGTCGCCGTCCAGGGTGCTCTCGGGCTGGAGGACAGGCCGAAACCAGATACCCTCGATGAGATCGCCGAAGCCTGGGCGCCGTGGCGCGGCGTCGCCGCCCGCATTTTCTGGGCCTGGTACAGGGTGCAGAAACAGGGCCGTGAAACGATGCCGATTTAGGTCAGCGCTTTACGCCGACCGCAACGCATCGACGGATTTCAGCAGCAGTTCGATATCCTGCGGCCGGGACAGCCGGTGATCGCCGTCGGGAACGAGGGTCAATGTGACATCGTCTTCCGGCAGGGCCTCCGCCAGGCGTTCCGCATGGCGCCAGGGGACGTCCGGATCCTGGACCCCTTGCAGGATCGTCACCGGGCAACCGGTCGCAATCGGCTTGTCAAGAATGAGGTGTCGGCGCCCGTCCTCGATCAGTTTGGCGGTAATCACGTAAGGATCGTTCGAATAGACGGACGGCTGTTGCCAGCGTCCCTCGCTCAGGATCGCTTCACGGATTTCGTCGGTAAACCGCTGCTTCCACATCAGTTCCTCGGTGAAATCCGTTGCCGGCGCGATCAGCACCATGCCCTTGAGCTGGCCGCCATCCCGCCGCGCTAGCGCCAGCAGCAGCGCAATCCAGCCGCCCATGGACGACCCAACGACAATGGTCGGCCCATCGCAAAAGCGATCGAACACGGCCAGCGCTTCCTCCAGCCAGTCGGACACGCAAGCGTCCTCGAAAGCGCCTTCGGAAATCCCGTGCCCGGAATAATCGAACCGGGTACAGGCGAGGCCTTGCTTTTTCGCCCAATCGTCAAGTTCCACCGCCTTGGTGCCGCTCATGTCGGACTTGAAGCCGGAAAGCCAGAACAGGCCGGGACCTTGTCCGTCCCGATGACGCACGGCGATCCGGCGGCTCCCGCCCGCTTTTCCGATCTCGATGAATTGCGGTTCGTCGGCGTTCATATTAAGGCTCTGCCCAGTTTCATGGTTTCAGGTCCCCTTTGGCATAGACGGGGACAAATGAGAAGCCTCACCGCCGGAGCTCTCCTTGACCGTCATAGAAAACGTCATCCTGCAAGTCATTCCGGATCTCGTGACCGGCGGCGCCGAGCGCACCACGATCGATGTGGCCGCGGCCATCGTCCGGGCCGGCGGCACCGCGCTGGTGGCGAGCGAGGGCGGGCAGTTGGTGGCGGAACTCGACGCCGTCGGAGCAAGGCACATCACCTTGCCGGTCAAGTCGAAGAACCCGCTCACGATCTGGAAAAATGCGGCACGGCTGCAGAAGATCATCGAAACGGAAGGTGTCGGCCTGATCCACGCCCGCAGCCGGGCCCCGGCCTGGTCCGCGCTCCTGGCGGCGCGTCGGTGCAAGATCCCCTTCGTCACCACCTATCACGGCATCTACAATCAGAAGGGCCCGCTGAAGGCACTTTATAATTCCGTCATGGCCCGCGGCGACAGGGTGATCGCGAATTCTGCCTACACCGCCCGACTGATTGCCGAGCGCCATCCGTTTGCCGAAGACCGGATCGAAATCATTCACCGGGGCTCGGACCTGTCCGCGCTTGCCCCCGGCGCCGTTCCCGACGACCGTAAGGCAGCACTTGTCGACGCATGGGGCCTGAAACCCGAACGCCCGGTGATCCTCCAGCTTGCACGGGTCACGGGATGGAAGGGTCAGAGGGTCATTATCGACGCTATGGCAGCTCTCAAAGACGCAGGGCTGACGGCCCCGGTCGCCATCCTGGCCGGCGACGCGCAAGGGCGCGACGACTACGTCTCGGAGCTGAAAAGCAAAATCGCCGGTCACGGTCTGGAAGACCAGGTCAGGCTCGTCGGCCACTGCGCCGACGTCCCGGCAGCCCTGGCCCTTGCGGCTCTGTCCGTCGTCGCCTCGACCGAGGCCGAAGCTTTCGGACGGGCCGCCGTGGAAGCCCAGGCGGCATGCGTGCCCGTGATCGTCTCCGATCTCGGCGCCGTTCCCGAAACCGTGCTCGCGCCACCGGAAGTCCCCGAAGCCGACCGTACCGGATGGCGGGAACCGCCGGGCGATACGAAAGCCCTTGCCGAAGCGATCAAGCATGCACTGAAAATGCCCGAAGACGAGCGCCAGGCGCTCACTGCGCGCGCCAGAGCCCATGTGACGGAGAAATTCTCGGTCGAAGCCATGTGTGCAAAAACGCTCGCCGTTTATGAACGGCTTCTCACGGGTCAACCCTATTCGGAAACGTAGAACAACAACCTGCCGTGGTCGTCGCGCTGTGCTCCGGCAGTCAGTTTCCGCCTGTTACGATCGCGCTCTGCCCTGGCCTGCTTGAAGAAGCCGTGGTTGGTGAGACGACGAAGCTCCCGACGGTCGAAGGCGCGCTGCTTGTCTTCACAAGCCTTTTTCCCTTCGCGGACAATCCGGCCGATCTCCCGGTTGAGGGACTGGCAGACTTTCAGCCTGAGCTTTTTCACCTCACGTTCCATCTGCCGCGCGCAGGACAGATAGATCTTCTTGTGCACGCCTTCATGGCGTCGGATAAACCCTTGCAGGCTTTTCCAACGGCGTTTGGTCTTCCGATCGAACGAAGCCTGCTGCGTTGCCTGCGGCAGAGTCATGGTGAAGTTCACCCTCAGCCGGAAACGACCGGCGCGACAGGAATTCCTGTCCTTTTTGGTCTTGAAATCATAGGAATATCTCGCCCGGATATTGGCAATCGCAGGACCATTGTCACCCCGGAACGGGCGGTCGCGCATATATGCGGCGACGTCCCGGGCGCTTTTGCCGTGGACCCGATACGCACGCTCAACCGTTTTGTGAATGATTTCGGCGCGAGCGATATTATCTGCGCTCCACAAGAACGCAGCCGTCAGCGTAATCAGAGCACTAAAACGGCACCCCATCACCAGCTCCCGGAAACGGCAAGTCCCGTATCCTCGCACAGGATCAGGCTTCGCTCCAAACCGGAGGACCCCGATTTTTCGTCACTTTACCCGGAGGAAAAGTTGGATGCCCCGGCAAGCAAGGCATCCAACTGCCGGTTCAGGCGGCGCGGATGTGTGTCAGGAACTCCTGAACCTGCGCCTTCATCGCTTCCGACTGCTTTGCCAGCTTCTGCGCCGACGTCATCATGTCATCCGACGCCGACCGGGCATTTGCAGATGCCTCGTTCACGCCTGCGATGCTGCGCGACACTTCCTGCGTGCCGCTGGCGGCTTCCGAGACGTTGCGGGCCACTTCCTGGGTGGTGGCGTCCTGTTCTTCCATAGCGGCGGCGATGGAAGCTGAGGTTTCCTCGAGATCCGCGATCACACTGCCGACCTTGTCGATGGCCGCAACCGCGCCCTGCGTTTCCGACTGGATAGCCGTAATCAGTTCGGAAATACCTTCCGTCGCCTTGGCGGTTTCCGCAGCCAGCGCCTTCACTTCGCTGGCGACAACGGCAAATCCCTTGCCCGCTTCGCCGACCCGCGCCGACTCGATGGTGGCATTGAGCGCCAGCAGGTTGGTCTGGTCCGCAATATCGGAAATCATCGAGATCACTTCGCCAATCTGGTCGGCCATCTGGGAAAGATTGGTTATCTGCGACGCGGTCGCCTTCACGTCAGAGCTTGCCTGTTTCGAGGCCTGCGAGGCCCGCAGGACCTGCTGGCTGATTTCATTGATGGAGGTCGTCATTTCCACCGCGGCCGAGGCGACCGTCTGAACGTTGGCAGCCGTCTGCTCCGAAGCGGCCGCGACATTTCCGGCCCGGTCGCTGGTTGTCTGGGCAACCTCGGTCATGCTGCTGGCCGTCGAATTCAGATCGGTCGAGGCAGCGGAGAGCCCGTCCACGATCGTGCCGACCGACTGCTGGAAATCATCGGCGAGCTTGTCCATCATCGCCCGTTTTTCAGCCCGGGCCTTTTCCTCCTGCGCCACCTGGGCCTGCTCCAGTTCGCGTGTGCGCACGGCATTTTCCCTGAAGACCTGGACCGCACGGGCCATGCCTCCGATTTCATTGCGGCTTTCCACATTCGCGACCTCAAGATCGAGATCACCGCCCGCGAGTCGTTCCATAGTGTCTGTAAGCTTGCCGATGGGCCGGGTAATACTGCGCCCGATCAGCCAGGCAAGGCCCAGGGCAAGGATCAGGGCCGTCACCGAGGACACGTTGAAAAGAAGCCGGCTGTCGGACTGGGTTGTCTCAAGCTCATCGCCCGCCGTGGTCTTGCCAAGCGCGGCCGCTTTCAGGATCGCCGCGAGATCAGGAATCCGCTCTGTGAAGATCTGATCCAGCCTCTCCACGTTCCCCCTGGTTTCGACGATGATCGCGGCATAGGCTTTCACACCGGCAACATAGGCATCCATCAGCTTGCCGATTTCGGCCTTTTCATCCGCCGGGAGGTCACTCTGGGCCAGCAGCGGGTCAAACTCGGACCGGCGTTCATTGATACGGCCGATATATTTGTTCCCTCCCCGCAGCATGAAATCCTTTTCATGGCGGCGCATCATCAGCATCTTGACGGTCAGTGGGTCGAGATCGGCCTCGGCCAGTTTTTCTTCCACCGCGTGAACAGCTGCCCGCAGTTGACCCTTCAGCCCATCCTCTTCCGTTAAACCGATGGTGCGATAGGCTTCGACGACTTTATTGAATTGTGCTTGATGCTCTTCGACGGCCGTATCCAGGCGTCTGACATTTTCCGCAACATCACGCGCCGAGGGAAGCTTGGCCAATGTGTCGAGAGCCTCGGTCACGCCTTGCTCTGCGGCCGTGTACAGATCGACGAATTTCAGGTCCTGATAAAGCAGGAAATCTTTTTCCCGCTGGCGCATTTCAGCCGCCCCGGCCTGGACTTTGACGGCCAGAAGTTCAAGCTGGCTGTACTGGGCATAATTTGTCGAAGACCGCTCGACCGCCACCTGGCCGTAGTAGAACACGCCGGCGAGAACACCGATCGCCAGAATGGCGATGGCCGAAAGGCAGCCGACGCGCATTGCGATGGAAAGGTCCCGAAAGAATTTGAGGCTAGGCAATTTCAAGTATCCCCTGAAAAAAACTCAGGGAATCATCTCATTAAAAGTATAAAAATCAGTAAATCTATTTTTATTTAAATAAAAACGAATTTATTGTACTTATTACAATTTATAAAATCAAGAAATCGAAAAATATACTGTAATTCTTCACGATGCCGATTAAGTTTTAGGCAGCCAGAGGATAGGCTTCCTCAACCAGATAGGGCCCACCGCCAACACTCGCCTTGGCGGAAAACAGCACGAACCGCCCAGCGACGAAGGGCGGCGCCTGGAAGTTGCCCCGTTCCGACAGCCACTTGGCGACGTCCTCGTTGGAAGAAGTCCGGCAGCGGGCAATGGTGACATGCGGCATGTACTTGCGCCGCTCCGGCGGCAGGTTGAGCCGCTGGATGATCCGTTCCTGCTCGGCCTGAAGCTCGTTGAGCTCCGGTGTCGGCTCCACCCGGGCCCAGACCGCGTGCGGTTTACCGTTGCCGAAGGACCCGAGACCCGTCAGCCGGATCTCCACCGGCTTGCGCCGGATACGGTCGAGCGCATCGGCAATCTCGTCGGCGGTCCGGTCGTCGATATCGCCGATAAATCTCAAGGTGATGTGATAGTTTTCAGGATCGATCCAGCGTGCGCCCCGAAGACCGCCCCGGAGCATGGAAAGCATGAGACCTGTCTGTGACGGGATCTCGAGACCTGTAAACAATCGCGGCATGGGGCACCCCTCCGCTGACGCTGATGGGTCCATGAGGAATCAACTTTGCCGCTGGTGCAAGAAGAAATCGTAAGCCCTTGGAATATCGGGACGGTTCACGAGCAGGTTGCGACAGGCATAAGGCCATATTGGTCACAAACCAGCGTAAAACGGCAAAGTGATTCTATGTCGCAAAACTGTCAAAAACCAACAGAAACAAGGGCTTGACGCAAACGCGCAAAACCGGGACAAGCCGCCGAAACCGGAAAGTCCCGGCGGCCCGGATCTTAAGGTGCCGGATTGCCGCGCACTTGGTGGATCGCGTTGATCCGTGCTTCCAGGTCGTCCGTGATCTTGACGTCCGCTGCCGCGATATCGGTCTCCAGCTGATCCATGTGGGTCGCGCCGATGATCACCGAGGTCACGAAGCTGCGGCCGAGCGCGAAGGCGATCGCCATCTGGGCGACATCCAGTCCGGCTTCTTTCGCCAGGGCCAGATAATCGTCGATCGCTTCCGCCGTTCCCGGCTTTTCATAGCGCTGCAGGCGGTTGAAAAGGGTCTTGCGTGTGCCGTGCGGCAAGGCACCGTTCCGGTATTTTCCGGTCAGATAGCCTTGCGCCAGCGCCGAATAGGCAAGCAGGCCCACATTCTCGCGCAGGGCGATTTCGGCCAGATTGATCTCGAAGGTCCGGTTGACAAGCGAGTAGGCGTTCTGGATCGAAGCGACCCGCGGCAGCCCCATGGCTTCGGCCGCCTTCACGAAGGTCATGGTCCCCCAGGCGCTTTCATTCGACAGGCCGATATGGCGCACCTTGCCCGCCTTCACGAGACCGTCGAGCGCTTCCAGCGTGACCTCGATCGGCGTCTCGTCGGCTGCCGGTTCCGTGTCGACCCACTGGGTCGGGTTGGAACCGAAGCCGGACACTTCCCGGTCCGGCCAGTGAAGCTGATAAAGGTCGATGTAATCGGTCTGAAGGTTGCGCAGGCTCTGGTTGACCGCCTCCTCGATCTGGACCTTCGTCAGCCGGCCTTCGGACCCGTCCTTGCGGAACCAGGTGTTGGCCGTCCGTCCGACGACCTTCGACGCCAGGACGATCTTGTCCCGGTTGCCGCGGCTCTTGAGCCATGTCCCGATGATCCGTTCGGTCCGGCCCTGGGTCTCCTTGATGGGCGCAATCGGATAAAGCTCCGCCGTATCGAGGAAATTGATGCCGCGGTCGACGGCGAAATCCATCTGCGCGTGGCCTTCGGCCTCGGTATTCTGTTCGCCGAAGGTCATGGTTCCCAGGCAAATCGAGCTGACATTCAAATCGGTGCGGCCGAGACGGCGGTAATCCATCTGAGAAATCCTCAAACTGTTCGTTTGAATTTGATTTGGAAGAAACGCCGGCGGTCAGGAGGCGCCGGCTCTCTCGATCAGGTCTTCGACGGCAGGTAGCATATTCTCAACGATGATGGAAACGCCCTCGCCGGTCGGGTGCATGCCATCGGCCAGATTGAGCTCCGGCTTCATGGCAACGCCCTGCAGAAAGAAGGGATAGAGCAGCGCGCCATGGATCCGCGACACATCTGCAAAGATCGGATCGAAGCTGGACGCGTAGTCGTCCCCCAGATTCCGGGGTGCCAGCATACCCGCGACAAGGACCTTCACATCACGGGCCGTCAATCTGCTGACGATCTCGCTCAGGTTTTCGCGGGTCTTTTCCGGCGGCAGGCCGCGCAGGGCGTCATTGGCGCCGAGTTCGACGATCACGGCCTTCGCATCCGGCCCGACCGACCAGTCCAGTCGCGCAAGCCCGTCGGCGGACGTATCCCCGGAGACCCCGGCATTGACCACCTCGACGTCATGCCCCCGCTTTTGAAGCGCGGCCTGCAGCTGCGCCGGGAAAGCCTCGTCAGCCGGAAGCTGATAGCCGGCCGATAGGCTGTCGCCCAGGACGACCAGCTTCAGAGGCTCGGCCGAAACAGACGTACCGCAACCAAGGACAAGAACCGCTGCGGCGATAAATTGATACATTTTTGACCACATAAGAAGACTAGCCTACTCCGTGCTTGAGCCCCATATGACCAGACATTGCGTCCGCAGGGGCGTCGTGAAACCAGTGTGGGCCGAGGCTCGGTCCGAACCCTTATATAGGACTGAAGATGACGAACGGACCAGTGATCGCCCTGAAAGATGTGCATCTTGCCCTCGGCGAAGGCGCTGGCCGGGTCCATATCCTCAAGGGGGTCGATCTGGATATTCAGCCGGGAACCTCCGTCGGACTGGTCGGCCCCTCCGGGTCCGGAAAATCCACGTTGCTGATGGTCATGGCCGGGCTGGAACGGGCGGACACGGGCTCGGTGAAGGTGGCTGGCTCCGAGCTCGGGCCCCTGTCGGAAGATCAGCTTGCCCAGTTTCGCGGACGTAATGTCGGCATCATCTTCCAGTCGTTTCACCTCATACCGAACATGACGGCGCTGGAAAACGTCGCCGTCCCGCTGGAGCTTGCCGGTGACGGACAAGCCTTCGACAAGGCTCGCCAGGAACTTGACTCGGTCGGCCTCGGCCATCGCCTTCATCACTATCCCGCTCAGATGTCCGGCGGCGAGCAGCAAAGGGTGGCCGTCGCCCGCGCGCTTGTCGTCCGTCCGGAAATCCTCATTGCGGACGAGCCGACGGGAAATCTGGACGACACGACCGGGGCCCAGATCGTCGACCTGATGTTCTCCGCTCAGAAGGAACGGAAGACGACCCTCGTTCTCGTGACCCACGACCCCGCTTTGGCGGAACGATGCGACCGGGTCATCCGGGTCCGTTCCGGAGAAGTCGATGAGAGGTCGCCCGAACCGGTCAAGGTCGGCAGCGGGGCAGACGCATGAGCGGCTTCGTGGCAAGTCGGCCGGGAAGCGGTTTGCGCCTGGCGATCCGTTTCGCCCTGCGCGAACTGCGAAGCGGTTTGAGAGGATTTTATATCTTTATCGCCTGCATCGCGCTCGGCGTTGCGGCCATCGCAGGAGTGACCTCCGTCTCCCGTGCTCTGACGGAAGGCATTTCCGCCGAAGGCCAGTCCATTCTTGGCGGCGACCTCTCCTTCGCACTCATCCACCGCCAGGCGGACGAAACGGAACGGACCTATCTGGACGCTCTCGGCAAGGTGTCGAGCGTCGCTACATTGCGCGCCATGACGCGGCTTCCCGACGGCAGCGATCAGGCGCTTGTCGAATTGAAAGCGGTCGACGGCAATTATCCCCTCTATGGCCGGATGCAACTTCAGGACGGCCTGGATCTCGCCGACGCTCTGTCCCGCAAGGACGGCATCTGGGGCGCGGTTGCCGATCTTTCCCTGCTGGCCCGCCTGAATATTTCGGTCGGAGACGTGCTCGACCTGGGCCGGACCCGGATCCGGATCAATGCCGTTATCGAGAACGAGCCGGACAAGCTGGCGGGCGGCCTGGAATTCGGGCCCCGGTTGATGATTTCCGAGGCCGCGATTCCCGACACGAACCTGGTGCAGCCGGGAAGCCTGGTGCGTTGGCACTACCGCGTCCGGCTGCCGGGCGACCCCTCCGACGAGGCGCTGAAGCGGGTGATCGCTTCAGCCGAAGCCGCCATGCCCAAATCCGGCTGGCGGATCCGCTCGCGAGCCAATGCGGCGCCGGGTCTTCAACGCAACATCGACCGGTTCGCCCAGTTCCTGACCCTGGTCGGGCTGACCGCGCTTGTCGTCGGCGGGGTCGGGGTCGCCAATGCCATCCGAGCCTATCTGGAGACCAAGCGCAACGTGATCGCCAGCTTCAAGTGCCTGGGCGCAACCGGCGGCTTCGCCTTCCAGGTCTATCTGGTTCAGATGCTTATTCTCGCCCTGATCGGGATCGCGATCGGTCTCGTCATCGGCGCTGTCATTCCGTTCGTGGCCGGCGCGGCACTCGCCGGCGTCCTCCCCGTCGAGCTTGTGACGTCGATCTATCCCATGGAACTGGGCCTCGGTCTCGTCTACGGGCTCCTGACCGCGCTCGCTTTCGCGCTCTGGCCGCTCGGACGCGCCCATGACGTGCCGCCCAGGGCTCTTTTCCGCGACATCGTCTCGGGCAAGACCCGGCTGCCGCGCAAGCGCTATCTGTTCGCAACCGCCGTAACCGTCCTGCTTCTGGCGGTGATCGCCATCGCCCTTGCCCACGACAAGCGGATCGCGACCATCTACATCGGCGCCTCCGCCGGTGCCTTCGTTCTGCTGGTGCTGGTTGCCAGAGGCATCATGGCCATTGCCAGACGCTTGCCGTCGGTCCGCTCCACCGAACTCAGGCTGGCGATTGCCAACATCCACCGGCCTGGCGCCCTGACGCCCTCCGTGGTCCTGTCCCTCGGCCTGGGTCTCAGCCTGCTGGTTGCCCTTGCCCTGATCGACGGCAATCTGCGCCGGGAACTGACCGCGACCATCGCCGACCAGGCGCCGAGTTTCTTCTTCATCGACATCCAGGGCTCGGAACGCGACGCCTTCCAGGCACTGCTGGAACGCGAAACCAACGAAGCCACCCTTCAGAGCGTTCCCATGCTGCGCGGCCGGCTGGTCGCCCTGAAAGGGGTTCCTGTCGATCAGATCGAAGCCCCGCCTTCGGCCGCATGGATTCTGCGCGGCGACCGGGGCATCACTTATGAAGCCCAGCCACCGAAGAACTCGAAACTCGTCGAAGGCAGTTGGTGGCCGGAGAATTATTCCGGAAAGCCACTCGTCTCCTTCGAGGCCCAGGCCGCCCGTGACCTCGGCCTGACCATAGGCGACGATGTCACCGTCAATGTGCTTGGCCGGGAGATCACCGCCGAGATCGCCAATTTGCGTGAAGTCGAATGGCAATCGCTTGCCATCAACTTCGTCATGGTCTTCTCCCCCAACACCTTCGCCGGGGCGCCGCACGCCTTCCTCATGACCCTCGGCTGGGACAAGGAGGTCGGCACGGAGGAAGAACTCGGATTGCTGCATTCCGTCGCAAATGCCTTCCCGACCGTGACCGCCATCCGCGTGAAGGATGCCATTTCCCAGGTCAATGACCTCGTTGCTCAACTCGCCTGGGCCATTCGGGGCGCGTCCTCCGTCACCCTGATCGCCAGCGTGCTCGTGCTCGCCGGCGCACTGGCCGCCGGGCACCGCAACCGGATCTACGACGCGGTCATTCTGAAAACTCTGGGCGCGACGCGAACCCGGCTGATGATCGCTTACGGCCTTGAATACGCCCTGCTTGGCCTTGCGACCGCGATCTTCGCCCTCGTCGCCGGCGGACTGGCAGCCTGGTTCGTGATATCGGAAATCATGAATGGCAGTTTCACACTGCTGCCGCTCACGGCGGTCAGCGCGGCCTTGATCGCCCTGGTTCTGACAGTCGGTTTCGGCCTGATCGGCACATGGAAAGTGCTCGGGGAAAAACCGGCTCCGGTTTTGCGTAATCTGTAATCAGCTTGAGACAAGCTGCGGAGTACAGTTATCCTGTCGCCTCGTAAAACGACGATCAAACGGGATGGAAGCTGAACATCGATGTTTAGAAAAACCTTGAGCACAATCGCCGCCGGGGCAACCATTGTTGCCGTCACCGCAATTACAACGCCGGTTTACGCGGAATCCCCGTTCCATACCGGCGTCTGGCAGCTGAACACGCCGGAAGGCTCGAAGGGACTGGTCGTCAGCGACTGGCTGGTGTTCGAAGACGGTTTGCCCAAGCGCTGGCTTTACCGCAAGGCCGGCACCAACGATGCCAACCAGTTCGATTTCTACACCCGCACCATGGGCACGTCCGAGTATGCCCCCTACGGTATCCGGGTCTATCGGACCGGCGAAAACGAGATGAAATACACCATCGCGGAAACCGGCAAGGAACCGATCGAGGTGAGCGCCGTGCGCCTGTCGATCCCGAATTTCAAGAATTCCTGCCTGTCCGTCGAAAACAAGGGCGAGCGGCTTTTCGGCACATGGAACGGCACCAAGGCCTCCAACCTCAAGAAGCTGCGCCTGACAAAGACCGGACTGACCATCGACGGCAAGACCATGAAGGTGAGTATCGAACCGGTTCGCACCGGCCGCCTGGGAATCGTCCAGGATGGGAAAGCATTGGCATTTCTGACCGACGCGGGTGGCGATTACGCGGTCCTGCAGTGGTTCAACGACGGCATCACGCCGGACCATATGCGCGACCCGAAGCGGGAAATTCTGGATTTCAAGGCGGAGGAAGTCGTGCGAACACCGGGCGGCACATGCGACGGCCAGATCAAGTCGCGCCTCAAGGCCATGAAGAAATAATCAGGTCCAAGAAAAAAATCGGTCCGGAAACCGGAAATTAAGGCGGACATTGCCAAAATTTCATAATTGCTGTCTTGTCCTGACATCAGGCTTTTCCCATATAAGAAGGGAAAACCGCCGCCGGGCCGAAATCCGCGGTAAACTGTAAATCGAGAGGATTTTCGAATGTCGACCTTCGACCGGAACACTCAGGCTTCTTATTCGGTGGCCGGCGCTCGTGCCGAAGCTGGCATCGACCAGGGCCTGCGCGCCTATATGCTGGGCGTCTACAACTACATGACCTTCGGCCTGGCTCTGACCGGCCTTTTCGCCCTCGGCACGGTTTACTTTGCCGTCGATCAGAGCGGCGGCGGCATGGCTCTGACCCAGTTCGGCATGGCCCTTTACGGCAGCCCGCTGAAATGGCTCGTGATGCTCGCACCGCTCGGCTTTGTCATGTTTCTGTCCTTCCGCATCCAGTCGATGAGCGCATCGACGGCGCGGACGACTTTCCTGGTCTATGCCGCGATCATGGGTATTTCCCTGTCCTCGATCTTCCTGGTTTACACCGGCGGATCGATTGCCCGAGTGTTCTTCATCACCGCTGGTGCCTTCGGCGCATTGAGCCTTTTCGGCTACACCACGAAGAAAGATCTTTCCGGCTGGGGTTCGTTCCTGTTCATGGGCCTGATCGGCATCGTGATCGCGTCCCTGGTGAACATCTTCCTGGCCTCCAGCGCCATGCAGTTCGCCATCTCGGTGATCGGCGTTCTGGTGTTCGCCGGCCTGACCGCCTACGACACCCAGCAGATCAAGGAAATGTACTACGAAGGCGACGGCCATGAGGTCGCCACCAAGAAGTCGGTCATGGGCGCCCTTCGCCTCTACCTCGACTTCATCAACATGTTCCTGATGCTGCTGCAACTGTTCGGCAACCGCAACTAAGCGGCACGCATCCAGACAAACGAAAGCCCGGCCATCGCGCCGGGCTTTTTTTACGTCGATGCTCAAGGTCGATCGGCTACCGGATGCGGCAGCGGGTCCGCGAAAGAAAGCGTCCTCCGCCGACGTCAGGCGTCGACCAGCCTCAGGTGCTTTTTCTTTTCCAGAACCTTCAGAACCTGCGCGAGGTCATGACCGCGCTTCAGGATCAGGCCACCGGTCGCGACAACGGAATAGGCGCCTTGCCTGCGCGCGAGCTTCGGATCCTTTTCGATCCGATACAGCGGCATTTCGGAGCTGCGACGAAAAACGGAGAAGACGGCACGGTCTTTCAGAAGGTCCATCGCATAGTCGCGCCATTCGCCATCGGCGACCATACGGCCGTAGAGCCGCAGGATGGTATCGAGTTCGCGCCGGTTGAAGGAAACGACCGGCTTGGCCGGAGCCTGGGACGCCTGAGCATTAGGGGAATGCGCGGCAACCGACCCCTGGCCGGATCCGCGCAACGACGCGCTGTCTTCGGTTTCGTTCATTCCGCCTCCTGTTCTCCACCAAGGACACCGGCATCGGCCTTGAGGCTACAGCGTATCGCGTTCATTCGAATTCACACGACATGCAGTATCTAATTGTTGACGCACGTCTCATGCGAAAAACCGGTAGCCATTTTTTCGCGACGTGCTTCAGGATGAGGCCGGTGCGCCTTCTTTCTCACGTCATCTGTTTGTCATGATGCACCCCACGTCGAAGGCTTGGCAACCCCGGGAAAGTGCAAGCCTGCCTGCGACATTCTGTTCACCGTTCCCAAATCGGGAATATCCGATTCAAAAATCACTTTTTTGCCGCATTCCAGCCCTTGGCAAGCCATTTTGGCCCACCATATTTCACTCATACCCTGATGGGTCGAACGACTTGGGTCTCGGAACGCATTAGCCCCCCAGCCCCCCGATATCCGGGTTTGTTCGAACCAGAGTTTCAGTATCAAACATCAGGGCAACTGAAGGGCCGGCAACCAGCCGGCCCTTTTCATATTCGGGTCCGCGCACTTTAACAGAACGGCCCGGAACGGGGCATTTTCGGACTTCCCCAAATCGCCCGGTATAGTATCCTGTCTACATGACAACCGCGCTCATAGACCTGCGTCCGGCGACGCCGGAGGATTCTGACGCTCTGGCCGAGATACACAGCACGGCCTGGCTCGGGGCTTATCGCGGCCTGCTGAACGGTGTCGAACTCCAGAGGCTCGTCTCCCGACGGACCGCGCCCTGGTGGCGCGCGGCCCTGTCTCGCGGCGTGCAGATCAAGCTGCTTCAGGTCGCCGACGAGCCGGCGGGATATGCCACCTTCGGCACCTGCCGCATCCGGGATCTTTCCAGCGAAGGCGAGATCTACGAACTCTATCTGAGACCGGAATACCAGGGCCTTGGCTTCGGCCGCAGCCTGTTCAATTCGGTCAGGGCGGAATTGGCCGCCCGCAACCTATCCGGCCTTGCCGTGCAGGTTCTCAGCGACAACGACCCCGCCTGCACCTTCTACAAGACCATGGGCGGCCGACTTGCCGGCAAGTCATGGTACCGCAGCGCGGGCAAGCGCATGGGCCTGTCGGTCTACACCTGGCCGGACCTCACATAGGCCGACCTGCTCAGAATCGTTAGTTGAAGTTACCCGGCCGGCCGATGATCACCGGCTCCTGACTGCAGTCGAAATCGTTGGCGAGTTCGTCAGCGGCCTGGCGCGCCAGCACATTGGCATTCGCGTTGGCTTGCGCATCGATCCGCGCGACCTGACAGGTGGCGCCCGGTGCGATCCGGGTAACGATCAGGATATTGCCTTTTTTGCCGCCGCTGCCCTCGTCCGGGAACCAGCGCAGGATGGTGGCAAAAGGCCGACCATTGAGCAGCCGCCATTCGAGCGTGTCGTTGATGGTGTTGAAATTGGGCAGGGTCTGATGGGCGGCCGGTTCGTTTTCCGCATCCGCTCCGAAGGAAACGAACATGCGTAAATCGCCCTCGGCGACATAGACCGGTATACCGGCATAGCCCGGACAGTCCGCTTTGCCGCCGTCAATGCCCTCCTGTTCCTCGCCCGTCGGCTGGCGCCACTGACAGGCCTCCAGATTGAGTTTCGTATAGGCGCTGATGATGTCGGCGGCCTCGGACACGGCGGGCAACCCCACAGAAAGCACAGTCGCGAGAAACAGTCTTGAAAAAATCATTCTCACCTCACCGCGGCAGATCCGCCTGAAATCGAAGACCCGGATGCCGTTCGGGCCGATCGGGATTCATCATATCGTTGCAATGCAACAAATTGGGGCTTGCGCTTGCCCGGTCAGACTGCAATAGACCCATCAACAGCGAACAGGAGTCAAGCAGCATGCGTATCGATGCGGTGCCGATCGGCAAGAACCCGCCCGAAGACATCAATGTGATCGTAGAGGTCTCCGTCGGCGGCGAGCCGATCAAATACGAAATGGACAAGGAAGCCGGCGCCATGTACGTCGACCGCTTCCTCTACACCCCCATGCGCTATCCCGGAAACTACGGCTTCGTGCCCCACACCCTGTGCGGCGACGGCGATCCGATCGACGTCGTGGTGGTCAACCAGCGCCCGGTTGTTCCGGGCGCCATCATGAACTGCCGGCCGATCGGCGTTCTGATCATGGAAGACGAGTCCGGCCAGGACGAAAAAATCATTGCCGTTCCGAGCCACAAGCTGACCAAGCGCTACGACAAGGTTCACAGCGTGGCGGATCTGCCGGAAATCACGATCAGCCAGATCAAGCATTTCTTCGAGCACTACAAGGATCTGGAACCGGGCAAGTGGGTCAAGGTCAAGACCGTTGAAAGCGCCGAAACGGCAAAGCGCATGATCATGGAATCGATCGAGCGCGCCAATAAGCAGGCCGCCGAATAACACGGTACTGCCTTCGGAAGACGAAAATTAATCGAGGCCGCAGCAGATCTTCAACGATCGGCTGCGGCCTCGATCTGTTCCATATCCTCGTCCGACAGGCCGAAATGATGGCCGATTTCGTGCACGAGGACATGTGAAATGATATCGCCGAGACTATCCTCGCCGCTGGCCCAGTAATCGAGGATCGGCCGCCGGAACAGCCAGATCCGGTTCGGCCCCTGCCCGGTCCGCAATTCGCCGCCCCCCTGGGCGAGGCCGATGCCTTCGAACAGGCCCAGAAGACCGAAGGGGTCGCTCACGCCGACACTGTCCAGCATGTCCTCGCTGGCGAAGTCCTCGACAGTGATGACCAGATCCCGGCATTTCTCTTGGAATTCATCCGGGAGCGCATCGAATGCGTCTGCCGCGATCTGTTGGAAAACCTTCAGGCCGGGAGGCTGGCGGAGATGCCAGTTGTCCGGGCTCTTCGGTGTCCGGGCATTTTCCAGGCCTTCCTTGACCCAATCTTCCATATGCCTCTCCTGATAACGGCCCGCGCCGGATACGGTATCGGGCCTCTACAGGAGATAGGTCGTGACCAGGTAAATGACGAGGCCTATGGCGAACAGAAGTCCGGCGGTCCGGCCGATCCGCGTGCCCCAGACCTCGATCCGGTCGGTCTCGTCGGCATCGGCGCCGGCCATATGGTTCTGCGCCCGCTTCGCCATCCGGGCGAGGGTGGAGTCGGTGATCGTCTCGCTCTCGGCCCCGGCGCGATCGATGGCCCTGAGTGCCTCTTCCCGCTTCGCTTCCTGCCGATCCCGATGACTGGTCACGCTTGGCTCTCCCTGACGGCCCCTTTCAGCGAGATTGCCCCGATAAGAGCCAGAAGCGCAAGACCGGCGGATGCCACCGCGTTCCAGCCGGCAAAGGAGAGCCCCAGGATACGCAACGCAGCCTCGGTGCAGCTGACCAGCCGGTACCCTTCCAGGTCCCCCAGCAAAGATGCCGCCGATGTCGGCGCCCCGCCGGTGCCGCCGCAATCGGTCGGTCCGGTCCAGAAATTCCATTCGGCCCCGGCCTGATAGACCCCGAGGCCGGTGCCATAGGCGAAGACAACGACAGTCAGAAGCATGACAAGCGCGGCCAGTCCACGACGCCCGGTGGATTGGAGACCCAGGGCCAGTGCCGTCAGCGGCAGCCCGACATAATAAGGCACGCGCTGTTCAAGGCAGAGCTTGCACGGATCATAACCGCCGATGAGCTGGAACCCCCAGGCCGTCGCGATGACGGCCAGTCCGCCCAGAAGAAGCACGATCATGGCGGCTCTGGCGGTCGTCGTATTCGTCATTATCCGGTTTACCCCATCTTGAAGCGACTTGCCTAAAGCAGTTTAATCGCCGCGAAACCGCCGACCAGCAACACAACAAATACGGTGAACATGAGGCCGAGGCGCTTTTCGATAAAGTCGCGGATCGGCGGTCCGAAGAAATACAGCAGCGCGGAGACAACGAAAAAGCGGATGCCGCGTGACACCACGCTCGAGAGCATGAAAATCGGCAGGCTCAGTCCGGTGACGCCGCTCGCGATCGTGATGACCTTGTAGGGAAACGGCGTCAGGCCCGCGAAAAAGACGAACCACCAACCCCACTCGTTGAAGAGCCGGCTGAACTCATCGAACTTGTCGAGATATCCGTAGAAGGACAGGATCGGCTCCGCGATCTCGTGAAACAAAACCGAGCCGATGAAATAGCCGAGCAGGCCGCCGACCACCGAGGTAACGGTGCACAGAAAGGCCAGATACCAGGCCTTTTCCCGCTTGGCGATCACCATCGGGATCAGCAACAGGTCCGGTGGGATCGGAAAAACCGAGCTTTCTATGAAGGAAACGGTTCCAAGCGCGACATTCGCTCGCGGACCCGCCGCAAGAGACAGGGTCCAGTCGTATAGGCGTCTCAACATTCCCATTACCTCAGCCCGCAATTCCCGCAATCGCTACGCCCTGCGTCGGTCGCTGGCGGGCCGGATGCGCATGGAAACCGGTAGTGCGAGATGAGGTCATGGTCAAGCCGCTTTCAGCCATCCGCAAAAATACGACTGCCTGGACGAACTCAATCACAAAATGATCATAATCGGGTCCTAAGCAAACCGCCTATCGCACTTTCTGCGTCACGAAAATTGGCAGCGCAACCGTCATGGCATCGGCGAGGAAACCCGGCAAGCCGGGATCGAACATGACCACAGTCCGTTTTCGGCCCGCGTTCAAATTTCCGGGCGCAGTCCTCCTGTGTTTTGTCTTTCTGGCCGCCGCGGCCTTTGCCTTGCCCGCCTCCGCGCAAGGCCTCCCGCTCGACGGAGCAACCTCCTCTTCCCGGCTGGAACATACCGACACCCCTCAGACGCGGAACAACGCTCCCGCCGATGATGACGGGACCATCGATACCGGTGACCGGGACCTGCTCGATACCGATGCCCGGGTTCCCGCAGATTGCAGCGAAGCTTTCGACGATCTCTCTGCCACTGCGTTCTCAGAGACTGGCGACACGGATTTCATCCGAAGCCTGACCCTGATCGAAAACAATCGCATTCGCGCCATCTGGCTCAGCCACCGGAGCCCGGTCGCGTGGATCGATGACGGATCCCCGCGTATCTACGCCCGACCGCCTCCGGTCCTCTCTTAAGGCGTTTCGCGGACGGCGGGTTTGTAATCCTTCAGGCGATCATTCCAGGTCGTCACCCGCACCAGTCGCAAACCTGCCGCTCCCGACGCGCTTCTTCCTGTGAAACCGAACGGCAAGCCGTCGTCCACACCTCCGGGCCCACCGGACCGTGAAACCGGCCATGCTTCAACGTGAACGAGACCGAAGGCCCTCCCGCCGGGCAATCCGGTCGGGCAGATCCCGGCATTTCAGGTTGACTTAAGAGATCATCGAACATGAACCGTATTTCTCACCCCAAATCCCCGGCCAAGTCCCCAGTGAGATCCTTGGCCAGGGTGCTGGCCGTCATGCTGCCGATTTCGGCAGCGGTACAGCTTGCGACGGGCGCCCCGTCCTTTGCCCAGAACATGCAGACCCAGGAGCTCAAGGGTTTCTGGCTGACGACCCCTTATCCCGAACTCGCTCTGCGACCCGGAGAGAAGGAAAACATCCAGCTCACCCTGAAAAACGCCGACATGCCGCCCCAGCGTGCGGAACTCGCCGTTTCCGGCATTCCGGACGGCTGGGACTGGTCCCTGGAAGGCGGCGGCCGCGAAGTGTCCGCGGCCATGGTCCAGCCGAACGGCAGCGAACGGCTGATGCTCAAGGTGACCCCACCTGCATCGAGCGCCGACAAGTCTTTCCCGATCAAGGTCACCGCCCATTACGGCAACGAGGTCGCCACCCTGCCGATGACCCTCAAAGTCTCGTCGAAAGCCTCCGGCGGCGTAAAGCTCACGCCGCAGTTGCCCGCCCTGCGCGGCACCGCCAAGTCCACCTTCACCTACAAGCTCAAGGTGGCCAACAACGGCGCCGAGGATGCGCTGTTCAACCTGGCGGCCCAGGTGCCGGACGGCTTCCAGACCCGCTTCAAGCAGGGTTACGGCTCCGAGGAAATCACCGGCCTTCCGGTCAAGGCGGGCGCCACCTCCGATCTGACCGTGGAAGTCGTGCCGCCTCATGCGGTCGAAGCCGGTCGTTATCCGGTCAAGGTCGCCGTTGCCGATGGCGAGAACGTCGCCAACACCGACCTGAGCCTTGAGGTGACCGGCCAGCCGGAAATCCGCATGGAAGGCCCCCAGGGACGGCTCAGCGGCTCCGCCGTTGCCGGCAGGGATACCGATTTCAACTTCACCGTCACCAATACCGGCAGCGCGCCGGTCAACAACATCGCCTTGAGGGCATCGACGCCTCAGGGCTGGAAGGTGAGCTACGAGCCCAAGGCGATCCCCATGCTGGCGCCGGATGCCAAACAGGAGGTCAGCGTCTCCATCCATCCTTCGGAAAAGGCCATCGCCGGCGACTACATGCTCAACCTGACCGCCTCTTCGGGTGCGGCCTCCGATACGGAAAAATTCCGGGTGACCGTTGAAACCTCGACCATCTGGGGCCTTGCCGGGCTCGGCGTGATCGCCGCCTCGGTCATCGTTCTCGGGGTCTCTGTCACAAGGTACGGCCGGCGATGAGCGATACAGTCATTGAAGCCAGGGGCCTGACCAAACGCTATGGCAGCAACGTGGCCGTCGCCGGCATCGATTTTTCCGTCGAAGCCGGGGAAGTCATCGGCCTTCTGGGCCCGAACGGTGCCGGCAAGACCACCACGATCCTGATGCTGCTCGGCCTGACCGAGGCGGACGGCGGCGACGTCGTCATCCTCGGCAAGGACCCGGTGCGCCAGCCCCTGCAAGTCAAGGCCGACGTCGGTTATCTGCCGGATTCGGTCGGGTTCTACAACAACATGACCGGCCGGGAGAACCTCGCCTACACGGCCCGCCTTTCCGGCCTGTCGCATACCCAAGCGGCGGAGAATATCGCCGCCGCCCTGGAAAAGGTCAGACTGACGGACGTGGCCGACAAGCGGGTCTCGACCTATTCCCACGGCATGCGCAAGCGGCTCGGCATCGCCGAACTACTGATGCGCAAGTGCCGGATCGCGATCCTGGACGAGCCGACCTCGGGCCTCGATCCGCAATCGACCCGGGACCTACTCGACCTGATCCGCAGCCTCAGCCGGGACGGCATGACCATCCTCCTGTCCTCGCACATCCTTGATGCGGTCCAGTCGGTCTGCCACCGGATCGCACTGTTCAACAAAGGCCGGATCGGCTTTCTCGGCACGACGGAGGAACTGGCCGCCAAGCTCGGCGGCGGCGCCTTCGTCGTCGACGTAGAGGCAGACGGCATTGACCTCGTCAAGGCGGCGAAAGCCGCGGACGGGGTCACGTCGGTGACACCGGACGGTGACGGCCAATGGCATGTGGAGGCGATGCGGGACATCCGGCCCGAGCTCGGCCGCCTGATCGTCCACGCCGGTGGCGACCTGCGCAACATGGACCTGCGCCGGACCCGTCTCGATGAAGCCTATGACCGTTTTTTCAAGGAGCACGGCCATGAAGCGTGAAGGTTCGCCCTTCAAGGGCGTGATGACGGTCGCCTTGAAAGAGGCGGCCGACCACATGACGAGCGCGCGCATGCATCTGATCATGTTGCTCGTGCTCTTGACCGCGATCGGTGCCGTCTACGGCGCCATCACCCACATCCGCGACACCACGTCGGAAGATCCCTTCCTGTTCCTGAAGCTGTTCACCACCGCCCAGCAACCCCTGCCGTCCTTCGCCTCCTTCCTCGGCTTTCTGTTGCCGCTGGTGGCGATCGCGCTCGGGTTCGATGCGATCAACGGGGAATACGGCCGGCGGACCATGAGCCGGCTTCTGGCCCAACCGATCTACCGGGACGCGCTCCTGTTCGGGAAATTTCTCGGCGCGCTTCTGGTGATCGCGATCGCTCTGCTGACGCTGTGGCTGCTGATGACCGGGCTCGGGATCCTGTTCCTCGGCCTGCCGCCATCGGGACCCGACATGGTGCGCGGCATCGCCTATCTGGCGGCGACCCTGGTCTATGCCGGGGTGTGGCTGGCGCTCGCCATGGCGTTTTCGACGCTGATTCGCTCTGCGGCGACAGCGGCCCTGGCCGCCCTGGCTCTGTGGCTGATCCTGAGCGTGTTCTGGAGCATGATCGCCCCGCTTGCCGCGGGCGTCCTCTCGCCGGTCGATCCGTATAACCCGATGACCCTGCTCTCCAACTTCGAGACCCAGCAGGCAATCGCGCGGATATCGCCGCAGACGCTCTACGGCGAGGTGTCCAGCATGCTGCTCGACCCGGCCAACCGCTCGGTGGGGCCGATCTTCATGAGCCAGCTCCAGGGCGCGCTGATCAACGCCCCGCTGCCGACCATGCAGAGCCTCACGATCATCTGGCCGCAGATCTCCGGCCTGTTCGCGGCGATGGTGCTGTTTTTCACCCTCGCCTACACCGTCTTCCAGCGTCAGGAAGTCCGAGCCTGACCCTGGCGGAGCGGCGCGCTTTCCGAGGGCGCGCCGCTCCACTCCGATCCGTTCCAAGCGAACAGGTTTCAGCCCATCCGCAATCTGATTTCCCGGCACACCGCGCCCCTCGCCCCCATCACGCTTTGCAAATTCAAGAGCGGGCCGACCGATTTCGGCTGTCTGGCGCCGCAAACATGAGCGAAGCCGACACGGGACCTTCATGACACATCGACTACTTTTGTGCGATGCCATAGGCTGGTGTGATCAGACCTACTCGTGACCGGCCATGCAGCGCCGGGAACTGCGGAAGCAATGCAAGACCTTGTCGTCAACAACCTCGTCCTGCTGTCTGCGGCAGCCATTATCGTGCTCGGCATCCTGTCGAGCGTTGCCGCCGTTCGTTTCGGCGCGCCTCTGCTTCTGGTCTTTCTGGGCATCGGCATGCTGCTCGGCGAGGACGGCCCGGTCGGACTGAGTTTCGACAATTACATCATTGCCTATCTGATCGGCTCGGCCGCACTGGCCGTGATCCTGTTCGACGGCGGCATGCGCACCCGCCTTTCCACGATTCGCTCGGTTGCCGCGCCGGCCCTGGCGCTTTCCACGGTGGGCGTCCTCGTCACGGCGTTTCTCACCGGTGTGTTCGCTCACTATGTCATTGGCTTTGGCTGGATCGTCAGTTTCCTGCTCGGGTCCATTGTCGCATCCACCGATGCCGCCGCCGTGTTCTTCCTGCTGAAGGCCGGAGGTCTCAAACTCCGCGGCAAGGTCGGGCCGGTGCTGGAAACGGAATCCGCCACCAACGACCCCATGGCCCTGTTCCTTACACTCGCCCTGCTGGAATTCGCCCTGGTGAGTGCCGCGCCGAATGCGGCCAATCCCCTGGCCGGAACCCTGGTTCTGTTTTTCCAGCAATTTGCCCTCGGGGCCCTGATAGGGATCGCCGGAGGGTTCCTTCTGGTCTGGATCCTGTCGCAAATGCCCTTGCCGGGAGGGCTGCTGCCGCTCTTCGTTCTCGCAGCCGCAATCGTGATCTTCACCGTCTCCGCGTTGCTCAATGCCAGCGGGTTCCTGGCCGTTTATCTGGCAGGCCTCGTCCTCGGCAACCGGCCGGTTCGGGCATTTCCGTCCTTGTTGAACTTCATGGACAGTTCCACATGGATGGCACAGCTGGTCATGTTCGTGATGCTCGGATTGCTGGTGACGCCCAGCAAAATGGCCGACTACGCCTTCACGGCGGTCCTGATCGCCGTGTTTCTGATGCTGGTGGCCCGGCCCCTTGGCGTGTTGGCCTCGCTGGCGCCGTTCCGCTTCACAAGGTCAGAAACCATTTACGTGTCATGGGTCGGCCTACGCGGCGCGGTATCCATTTTTCTGGCCACCCTGCCGGTGCTGGCGCATCTGCCGGGCGCCCAGCTGTTTTTCAACCTGGCGTTCGTCGTGGTCCTGGTTTCCCTGATTGCGCAAGGTGCATCTCTCGGCTGGACTGCGCGGCTCCTGAAACTGGCATTGCCGGATACGGCGCCGGCCGTGAAGCGTTTCGAGATCGATCTGCCGGGTCAGCAGCAACTGGAACTGGTCGCCTATCCCGTCGAGGAAGGATGTTCCTACCTGACAGCATCCTATACGCCCGTCTGGCTCAAGCCGGTCTTCGTCGTCAGGGGCGATGAGGTTGTATCGACGGAACAGGCCGGCCCGCTGACACCCGGCGACTATGGCTATTTCCTCGTTCCGCCCAAAAATATCACCCGCCTCGATGCGCTGTTCGACACATCCGCCACGTCTTTGAACACGGCCGACTTCCAGGGTTTCGCATTCGACGGCACCGTCGCCCTCGGCTTGCTGGCGGAAGAGTACAAATTCGACCTGCCCGACCGATTCCGGGAATTGACCATAGCCCAGGCCTTTGCGGAGAGATTCGACGATGTCCTTCGTGTCGGCGATCGGCTTGAACTGGACACCCTCGATCTGGTCGCGGTGGCCCTCGACGGCGACACCGTTTCCCGGGCCATTCTGGAATTGCCGGAGGAACCGGATTGGCCGGATCGCGTCAGGCTTCATCTGGCGAGAATTGCGTCTTTGCTTCGAATGAATAAGGCGCTCAAACAGCCCGACGAGCGGTAGCGCATAATCTGCGCGCTCAAGTAGCCCGAAGGGCGATAACGCAAAATAAAGATGGTGCCCCCCGCCGGAATCGAACCGGCACTCCCGAAGGAACGGGATTTTGAATCCCGCGCGTCTACCAGTTCCGCCAGAGGGGCAACTGACACCGAAATCGGTCTCTATCACGCCCTTGAGGTTCTGCGCAAGAACGTCGGCACCGGTTCCCACGGGGTTTCTTCGCCCGCGGAACGCACCCTTCATGACCCGATCGGAAACCGCACAACAGCCGCCTGTTGAGGTTCTGTTTACCCCGTCTGCCGAATCCCCGATGGAGGAAGGCAAAAACCATACTGCCGGGTCGGGTCGTAAGGAGGCTTTCAACCTTTGCGTGACAGGAAATTGGCTATTGATCGCCACAAGATATTTTCGGGTGTAACACGATGGGAACAACACATTCGGGAAGCGCCGGCTTGCGGGCAATTGCACAAAATCTGGGTTTTGTGGCTCCGGCGCAGGTAAAAGAACAGGAACTCGACCAGGGCGGTACGCAGGGAAAATTCACCCAGGCCGTTCTCGACGTAGCCTCGTTGAAACCCGCCCCGATCCGGCCGGAATGGATCCTGGAAGGCCAACCCGAAGCCCGATGCATCAATCTGTCCATGGGCACCGGCAACTGGGCCAGCACCGATCACTGGTCCTGCACCGCGGGTAAGTTCCGCTGGCATTTTGGCTGGGACGAGGCCGTGCTATTCCTGGAAGGTGAGGTCAAGATCACCGACGAGAGCGGCAAGGTCTATCTGGGCCGGCCTGGCGTCAGCCTGTTCTTCCCGGCGGGCACATCGGCCGTTTGGGAAGTGCCTACCTATATTCGGAAAATCGCCTTCAACCAGCGACCCATTCCCCGCTATCTCAGCCTGCCGGCCCGGGCCTTCAACAAGCTGCGGCTGGTCACCGGCCTGGCGCCTGCCCCGCAGGCCGGCCTCGGCTGACAGCCCCTGCGACAAAGGCGCAAATTGTGCGCTTCTTCTGGACAGCGATTTTGCTCTTGGGTAAGTAGATTTCATGAGCAAGTCGCCCAAGGAAATCGAGCTGAAGCTCGAAGTGTCACCGGACGTTCTGGATCAGCTGAAACGTGGCGGAGCATTGCAACGCTTCGCCGGCGGCCGGGCCGTTACCAAACCCTTGCTGTCGATCTATTTCGACACCCCCGACCAGGCGTTGCGCAAGGCGAAAACCTCGCTGCGCGTCCGCAAGGTCGGGCGGTCCTGGGTCCAGACCGCAAAGCTTGGAACCGGCGTTGCCGGCGGCCTTTCCAGTGCCGTGGAAGCGGAACATCCGATAAAGGGCCGGGCGATCGACTTTTCGGTCATCGAGGACGTGGACGTTCTGAAGACCCTCACCGACCTCATCGGTGACAAGCCGCTCGGCGAGTGTTTCGAAACCGACATACGCCGCACCACCCGCCTGCTGACGTCAAAGGAGGACGGCAGCCAGATCGAGGTTGCCTTCGACCTGGGCGAGGTCAAGGCCGGCGAGCGGACCCAAACCCTGGCCGAGGTGGAATTCGAACTGAAAACCGGTTCCGGCGCCCGCCTGCTGGAAGCGGCGCGGGAGATTATGGGCGCGGCCCCATTCCGGCTGTCGCCTTACTCCAAGGCCGAGCGCGGCTTTCGTCTCGCCGACGGCACCGAGGAAACGGCCATACGGCCGAAAGGCGCTGAGGATGTTTCCCTGCCGCCGGAAGAGACTGTCGAACTCGCCTTTCGGGAAGTCCTGCGTTCCTGCCTGACGCAGATCGCGGACAACCGGGCGGCCATCCTGGAAAGCGACGACCCGGAAGGCCCGCACCAGTTTCGCATTGGCCTGCGCCGGCTGCGTAGCGCCTTCCGCCTGTTCAAGCCGGTCCTCAATCCGCTGACGCTCAAGAGTCTCGATGCCCAGGCCCGCATTCTCGCCACGGAAGCCGGCAAGGTCCGCGATCTGGACGTGCTGACGGATGAAATCGTTTCGCCTCTGGCAAGGATTGCTCCGGAAGGTATCGGCCTTGAGCCGCTTCTTGAGCATCTGCGCACCATTCGCGAGGAAAGCCGTGCCGCCCTGCACGCCCATCTGAAAGAGCCGGACGTCAATGCCTTCCTGTTCGATCTGGCCGCCTATACGGAAGGCCGGGGCTGGCTCGATCTCCACGACTTCGACCAGACGGCGCGGCTTGCCCAGACCATCCGCGTCTATTCGCGCAAGGCGCTCGACAAGCAGTGGAAGAAGGTTTCCAGATACGGCGCCAGGATCGACGACTTGACGATCCCCGAACGCCATGAAATGCGCAAGGCGCTGAAGAAGCTGCGCTACGGCGTCGAATTCTTCGGCAGCCTTTATCCGAAATCCGACCTCAAGCCGTTCCTGAAGCGCATGAAGCGGCTGCAGGATATCTTCGGTTATCTGAACGACGTCGCCATGGCGGAAAAACTCGCCGCCCTGCCCAATATCAGCGGCAAGTCCTCACGGCAGGTGCTGCTCGCGATCGGCTTCGTCATCGGCTGGCACGAGGCCCAGTCCTCCGGCACATGGCCCCACGCCAAGGGCTACTGGCAGGACACGAAAAAGGTGCCGAAGTTCTGGCTCTGACCGGATTTCAACTTTCCACGACAAGCTGGATCCGGTCCGCTGCCATGCGCGTCCTCGTGTACTGCATGGGCTCGCCATCCGCGTCGAGGTTCAGGCTTTCCACGACCAGGATCGGCTGGCCTGAGGCGATGCCCAGGACCGCGACGTCTTGCGGCTCGACCAGTTCCGCCGTGACCCGGCTTTCCTTGCGCCGGTAGTCTGAAACACCTGCCTTCGCCAGCGCCTTGGTAATCGATCCGGTTTCCGCATAGTCGGCGACGAGATTCGGAAACCGGCTCTGTTCGAACCAGCTGGTGCCAATCATGACCGGCACCCCATCGGCGACCCGCAGGTTTTCGATCCGGATAAGCAGCGTGCCGATCGGCACTTTCAGCCAGTTCGCCAGCAATGCGTCAGCTTCTTCCGTTCCCGACCCGATCAGCCGCCCGCTCGGCGCCTTGTCCTGGCCGGACACAATCTCCGAAAACCGCGTGCGTGACGTGATCGGATAGGTGATCGGCGCAGCAGCGACGAACGTTCCCCGGCCCTGGTCGGCGCGCAGCACCCCTTCCGCCGTCAGGGCGGCAATAGCGCGCCGCACCGTATGGCGATTGACGCCGAAGCGGGCGGCGATCTCCGATTCCGGCGGCAGGCGGCTGCCCTTTTCGAAGGCGCCGCTGGCGATTTCAGCCTTCAGCCATTCCATGATCTGGCGCCAGATGGCGATGCCCGTGCCGCGATCGAGTGTCGTGCGAATTGTCATCTGTCCGTCATCAAAGGTCTGTAGTCAGGAATCAATCGAAATATTCGTCTATACAAATAGACAAATTTGATCTAACAAACAACCCGCAAGGCACAGGCGCCCCACCTCCAAACAAGGCGACCCACAATGACCGACACAATCGCTTCATCCCCGACACACGACCTTCCGCCCGGCCACGACCGCAAGGCGGTCATGTCTGTGCTCGCTTCGGCCAGCGCCGAAGATCTCGCCAATGCTTATGAACGGCTCGACACGCTGCCGGCCTTCGACCTGGTTCGCCAGCCGGAAACAGGCCTCGTCATGGTTCGGGGTCGCATGGGCGGCACCGGCAGCCCGTTCAATCTCGGTGAAGTCACGGTCACCCGCTGCGTGGTCCGCCTCGAGAGCGGCGAGGCCGGCAGCTCCTATTGCCTCGGACGTCACAAGCAGAAAGCGCTTCAGGCGGCCGTCATCGACGCTCTGTGGCAGCGCGCAGACGACCGGGAGCGGATCGAGACGGAAATCGTCGCCCCGCTTGCCCGGATCCGGGCAGAGGCCGATGACGACCTGAAGGCGGAAACCGCAGCGACCAAGGTCGACTTTTTCACCATGGTCCGGGGAGACGACTGATGACTGTTCTCGATCGAAACGCGGATCTGACGAAGACCGCAGCCCCCCTGGCCGCCGGCTTCGCCGATCCGGTCCACGATGCCCAGCGCTGCTTTCGCACCATCATGAACGCCATGGCCCGTCCGGGCACCCTGCAGGCCATCGAAACCGGCGGTCTGAAACCGCCCGCGCCGCTCACGCCCGTCGCAGCGGCCATTGCCCTGACCCTGGTCGACTACGACACCCCGGTCTGGCTGGATGGGCCCTTTGCCCGGTCCGAAGCGGTAAAGACCTTCCTGCGCTTTCACACCGGCGCGCCTATCGTAAGCGAACCGGTCGAGGCTGCTTTCGCGCTGATCGCCGATCCGGCCCATCTGAGCAGCCTTGGCAAGTTCCATCAGGGCACGCTGGAATATCCGGACCGTTCAACCACCCTTATCCTGACCGGCCAGACGCTGGCGAACGAGGGGCCCATCACCCTCTCCGGTCCGGGCATCGAAACCGAGACGGCTTTTTCGGCAGGGCCCGTATCGCCCGCCTTCTGGGACCAGGTGAAGGCCAACAACGCCCAGTTTCCGCGCGGGATCGACCTGATCTTTGCCGGATCGGCCGAAATCGCGGCCCTGCCCCGCTCCACAACCGTTCAGGAGGCCTGAGCCATGTATGTTGCCGTCAAGGGCGGTGAAACCGCGATCCGCAACGCCCACACGCTTCTCGCCAAGCGACGCCGGGGCGACACGAGCGTTCCCGCCCTCAACTTGGACCAGATCGCCGAACAGCTTGCAATTTCCGTCGCCCGGGTCATGGGCGAGGGCTCGCTCTATGACGAACAGCTGGCTGCCCTTGCCATCAAGCAGGCGCGTGGCGATCTGATCGAAGCGGCCTTTCTGATCCGCGCCTACCGCACCACCCTGCCGCGCTTCGGTTACAGCCAGCCGATCGACACGGCGAAAATGCTCGTGGAACGGCGCATTTCGGCAACCTACAAGGACCTGCCGGGCGGACAGCTTCTGGGTCCCACCTTCGATTACAGCCACCGCCTGCTGGACTTCGCTCTGGCCGCCGACGCCGAAGGCGAGATCAAGGCCCCGGTCCGCAGGGACTCCGCTGACGAGGCCATGCCCCGCGTGACCGATCTTCTGGACGGCGAAGGCCTGATGGAAGCCGATCCGGTGTCTGACGAGGATGCACCCGTCGGCGATCTCACCCGTGAACCGCTGTCCTTCCCGGCCGACCGGGACCTGCGGCTGCAGAACCTTGCGCGCGGCGACGAAGGCTTTCTCCTCAGCCTCGCCTATTCCTCCCAGCGCGGCTACGGCCGCACCCACCCCTTCACCGGCGAAATCCGCTACGGCGCGGTCGAGGTGGAATTCTTCGCGGAAGAGCTGGGCTTTGCCGTCAGCCTCGGCACCATCAAGGTGACCGAGTGCCAGATGGTCAACCAGTTCCAGGGCACGGCCAAGTCTTCGCCCAAGTTCACCCGTGGCTACGGCCTTGTCTTCGGCCAGGTGGAACGCAAGGCCATGGCCATGTCGATGGTCGACCGGGCGCTCCGCTGGGAAGAACTCGGCGAGGAACAGGTCGCGCCCGTTCAGGACACGGAATTCGTCATGTCCCATTCCGACAACATTCAGGCGACCGGTTTCGTGGAGCACCTGAAGCTCCCCCACTATGTCGATTTCCAGGCCGAACTCGACCTCGTCCGCCGCATGCGGGACGAGTGGTTCGCCGCACGCGAGGCGGAAGAGAAAGCCTCCCGAGACCAGAAGGAGGCCGCAGAATGACCGCCCAGCCAAAACCGCTCGACGAAGGCGAGTACAACTTCGCCTATCTGGACGAACAGACCAAGCGCATGATCCGCCGGGCCATTCTGAAGGGCATTGCCGTGCCCGGCTACCAGGTGCCCTTCGCCTCCCGCGAGATGCCCATGCCCTATGGCTGGGGCACCGGCGGCGTTCAGGTCACAGCGTCGATTCTCGGCGCCGACGACTGCCTGAAAGTGATCGACCAGGGTTCTGACGACACCACCAACGCGGTCGCCATCCGCGGCTTCTTCGAAAAGACGGCCAGGGTCGAAACCACATTCGAAACCTCGGAGGCGTCGATCATCCAGACCCGCCACCGCATCCCGGAAAAGGACCTGCGCGAAGACCAGATCATCGTCTTCCAGGTGCCGATCCCGGAACCCCTGCGCTATCTGGAGCCCCGGGAGACGGAAACCCGGAAGATGCATGCGCTGGAAGAATACGGCCTCATGCATGTGAAGCTCTACGAGGACATCGCCAGGAACGGCCACATCGCCACCACCTATGCCTACCCGGTGCTGGTGAACAACCGCTATGTGATGGACCCATCGCCAACGCCGAAATTCGACAATCCGAAGATCGACAAGATGGCAGCCCTCCAGCTCTACGGCGCAGGGCGCGAGAAACGGATCTACGCGATCCCGCCCTTCACCGAGGTCAAGAGCCTCGACTTCGAGGATTACCCCTTCGAGGTCCAGAAATTCGACAAGCCCTGCGGGTTGTGCGGCGCGGAGAACGTCTATCTCGACGAGGTCATCCTCGACGACAAGGGCGGACGGATGTTCGTCTGCTCCGACAGCGACTATTGCGAGGAACGCCGCGAGGCCGGGCATCTCGGCCCAATGGCCGCCGATCCCAATGCCATGACCCTTGCCGGCGGCACGTCCACCGAACAATCAGAGGAGCCGGCCCGATGACCGATTTTTTCAATAACGACCCGCTCCTTCAGGTCAATGGCGTCACCCGCTACTACGGCGACCGCATCGGCTGCCGGAACGTGTCCTTCCAGCTCTGGCCGGGCGAGGTTCTCGCCATCGTCGGCGAGAGCGGATCCGGCAAGACCACCTTGCTCAACTGCCTGTCGACCCGCCTGGCCCCGACCGCCGGCGCCATCGAATACCGCATGCGCGACGGCGCCATGCGCAATCTCTATCAGCTTGGCGAGGCTGAACGGCGCCTGCTGATGCGCACCGACTGGGGTTTCGTTCATCAGAATGCCGCCGACGGCCTGCGCATGACCGTCTCCGCCGGCGCCAATGTCGGCGAACGGCTAATGGCGGTCGGCGATCGCCATTACGGCCATATCCGCGAAACCGCGACCGACTGGCTCGGCCGGGTGGAAATCGAATCCGACCGGATCGACGACGATCCGAGGTCTTTTTCCGGCGGCATGCGCCAGAGACTGCAGATCGCCCGCAATCTGGTAACCCATCCCCGCCTGGTGTTCATGGACGAGCCGACCGGCGGCCTGGATGTGTCCGTCCAGGCGCGGCTTCTGGATCTACTTCGGCGTCTGGTGGCGGATCTCGGACTTTCCGTTGTCATCGTGACCCACGACCTGGCCGTCGCCCGGCTTCTGTCGCACCGGATCATGGTCATGCGTCACGGCGAAGTCATCGAAACCGGGCTGACCGATCAGGTGCTCGACGATCCGCGCGAGCCCTATACCCAGCTTCTCGTTTCCTCCATCCTCCAGGTCTGAGGCAGAACCATGCCAGTGCGTCTATATCTCAGCAATGTCGGCAAGTCCTTCACCATGCACCTGCAGGGCGGCACGACCATTCCCGTCGTTTCCGGCGTCGATTTTTCCGTCGATACGGGCGAATGCGTGGTGCTCGGCGGTCCGTCAGGGGCCGGCAAGAGTTCCATCCTCAAGATGATTTACGGCAATTACCGCTGCGACGCGGGCCAGATCCTGGTGACGGTCGGCGACGAAATCGTCAACGTGGCGGATGCCGAACCGCGCAAAATCCTGGAGCTGCGCAAGGACATGATCGGCTACGTCAGCCAGTTCCTGCGGGTCATCCCGCGCGTGCCGGCGGTCGAAGTCGTTGCAGAACCTCTGATCCTGCAAGGCGGGGACGAGGGGCAGGCGCTTGCCAAGGCCCGCGATCTCCTGACCCGGCTGAATGTACCCGAAAGGCTCTGGGATCTTCCGCCTGCAACCTTTTCCGGCGGCGAACAGCAGCGTGTGAACATTGCCCGCGGCTTCATCGCCCACTATCCGCTGCTTCTGCTCGATGAACCGACCGCCTCCCTCGATGCGGCCAATCGGGCCGTGGTCGTTGAACTGGTAGCAGAGAAGAAGCAGGACGGCGTCGCCATGGTCGGGATCCTGCACGACCAGGACGTTCGCGATAAAATTTCCGACCGGATCGTCGACGTCACCGCCTTCCGGGCGGAGGCGGCCTGATCCGATGAACAAATACAGGGGATAGCGTCACAGGATCGACATGGACTATGACTACGCGAACAGTTCGCCGATTTTCCTGCGGTCCTTCCCCATCCGGTAACCTGAAGATCTGACATGCGCTATGCGGTTTACTATGCGGCTCCGGCCAATGATCCCCTGATGGATCTGGGCGGCACCTGGCTCGGACGGGATCCGTTTTCGGGCAAGGACCGGATCCAACCGGCCGTTGCCGGCCTCCAAACCGAGGCCCTTCACGCCCTGACCACCGATCCGCGCCGCTACGGATTTCACGGGACGCTGAAGGCGCCGTTTTCCCTGAAGGCCGATGCCGGCGAAGCGGATCTTATTGAGGCTTGCGAGACGTTCGCCGCGCAAGTCGCGCCCTTTTCTCTGAAGGAACTGTCGGTCAACCGCCTGGGCAGCTTCCTGGCCCTCACCCCGACGTTACCGGAAGCGGAACTCTCAGCCTTTGCCGGCCTGTGCGTGCGCGCCTTCGAGCCGTTTCGGGCACCGCTATCCGACACCGATATCGAGCGCCGCCGCAAGAGCGGCCTGACGCCGAAGCAGGACGGCTACCTGACCGGCTGGGGCTATCCTTACATTTTCGACGAATTCCGCTTCCACATGACCTTGAGCAACAAGCTCGAGGACGAAGCGCAAGCAGCAGTCCTGAAAGACGCTGCCGAAACCTTTTTTGCGCCCGTGACCGGCGCCTCCCGGCAGATCGCCACGTTCGGTCTCTATACCGAGGCCGAGCGCGGCGCACCGTTCGTCATCAGGAAGATTTTTCATCTGACCGGCAACGTGCTGCCCTCCGAATCATCCGCCCTTGAGGAAATCCAATGAGCGCCGAACCGACCGTTTTCAAGAACGCCCGCCTGATCCTGCCCGACAGCGTGATCGACGGCAGTCTGACCTGCGAGAACGGCAAGGTCGCCGACATCGACGGCAAAACCGCCGTTGCTGGCCACGATTGCGAAGGCGACTACCTTCTTCCCGGCCTGATTGAACTGCACACCGACCACCTCGAGATCCACTACGCGCCGCGCCCCAAGGTGCGGTGGAACCCGGTCTCCGCCGTCCAGGCCCATGATGCCCAGATCGCCTGCGCCGGGATCACCACCGTGTTCGACGCCCTGCGTGTCGGCATGGACGAGGATGCGGACCTGCGCGCGCCGGACATGCGCCAGCTCGCCGACGCCATCGAGCAGGGGCAGGCGGAAAACCGGCTGCGCGCGGACCACTTCATCCACCTGCGCTGCGAAGTTTCGGCTCCCGATGTTCTGGATGCCTACAAGTTCTTCGAAACCGACAGCCGCGTCCGCCTGCTTTCCCTGATGGATCACACCCCGGGTCAGCGCCAGTTCGTGTCGCTGGATGCCTACAAGATCTATTATCAGGGCAAGAAGGGTTTTTCCGACGCGGAAATGGAAGCCTTCATCAAGGCGCGCCAGTCCCGCGCCGGAAACATCGCCCCGAACAACCGCAAGGCGCTTGCGGCCGACGCCCATGCGCGCGGTATTGCGATCGCCAGCCACGATGATGCGACGCCTGAACACGTCGAGGAAGCCGTGGACCTCGGCACCCGCATTGCCGAATTCCCGACGACGATCGAAGCGGCCCGGGCCTCCAGGCAGGCGGGCATGAGCGTGCTCATGGGCGCGCCCAACGTGGTGCGCGGCGGCTCGCACTCGGGCAACATCTCCGCCCGGGAGCTCGCGGAAGCCGGCTGCCTCGACGTACTGTCCTCTGATTACGTTCCCGTGTCGCTGGTGCAAGCCGCTTTCCAGCTGGCCGACGAAGTCGAGAGCATCAGCTTGCCTGAGGCGATCGGGACAGTGACCTCGACCCCTGCCAAGGCAATCGGCCTCGATGATCGCGGATCCCTGGAAACGGGTAAACGCGCCGACATGGTTCAGGTCAGGATGGTCGGCAACGTGCCGATCGTCCGCGGCGTCTGGCGCGAAGGCCGCAGGGTTGCCTGAGGAACGAACACGGGAAATTGGAACGGGTATGACCGGAACGGCGACGCAGGCGGACAGGAACGGAAAGCTCGGACCGGGCAAGATGGTCCTGGTTGTCGGGCCGAGCGGTGCGGGTAAAGACACGCTGCTGAATGCGCTGAAGGAGCGCCTGGCGGAGGATCCCCGTTTCCGCTTCGCCACGCGGCAAATCACCCGCCCTGCGGATGGGGCGACCGAAACCCATATTCCGATCTCCGAGGCGTACTTCGACGAAGCCTTGGCCGCCGGCCGTTTTGCACTCGCCTGGCGCGCTCACGGCCTCGGCTATATCCTGCCTGCGGAGCTGGACGATGTCATAAAGGCAGGCGGCATAGTTATCGCCAACGGCTCCCGCCACGCCCTTCCCGACGCGCTGGAAAAATACGAAAATGCCGTGGTGCTTCTGATCACCGCGCCAAAGGCCGTCCTGGCCGAAAGGCTTGCCGCTCGTGGCCGCGAAAGCCGCGAGGAAATCGAACGGCGTCTCGATCGCTCTCAATTGGACATGCAGGACATTCCGAACCTGGCCCGCGTCGAAAACACAGGGACGGTGGAAGAGGCCCTGGACAAAATACTGAAAAAATTAACGTAAGATCGCAACGCTTTACAAACCAAGTTGCTTAATCCGAAATTGAACAGACTGTGCCAGTCTGCCTCCGGATGCAGTTGTATTTGGGGGCAATTACGATGTTTCAGGCAGCCGATACTGTTCTTTCGAATTACTTCACATTTTCCGGCCGCGCGAGCCGGTCCGAATACTGGTGGTGGATGCTTTTCGTTTTTCTTACCTCCCTTGTCATGGTCTTTGTCGATGCTTTGCTGATCGCCCCTTTCCTCGGACAAAGCGCCTTGACGCTGAAAGGCCCAAGCCCGGCCAGCCTGGTTACCAACCTTCTGCTGTTCTTCCCGAGCATCACGGTTTCCGTGCGCCGCCTGCACGACATCGACAGGTCGGGCTGGTGGTCCTTTATCGTGCTGGTGCCACTGATCGGCTCGCTGATTTACCTCTACTGGACCATGAAAGGCGGAACGCAAGGCTCGAATTCCTATGGTCCCGCGCCCTACTGAAGCTGCCCTCTACTCGTCCTTCTTCTTTTTCTTACCGAAGGACCCCAGCAGACCGGAAGGCAGTCCAAAGCCCTCTTCGACGGCCTTCAGCACGTCCTGATCGTTGACGTCGCCCTCAATGACTTTCTGGATATCGATCTGTGTCTTGCCGCCGGTCGCCCGCTTGATCGCCTCATTGGCGACATCGGCCAGGGCATCGTCTGGTTTCTTGCCCTTGAGCACCTTCACCAGATCCCCACCCATGCTTTCAAGCTGCTTGTAGGCGGCTTCCGGGTTTTCCAGGATCCCGGCAATGTCCGGATAGATCCGCGGATTGTCCCAGGGCCCCTTGGCGATCACAGGCACGCCCAGACCGGCCAGTTTCTTGTCCGCCCCCTTTGCCCGCGGCGCCGGCGCCTGGCCTTCCAGAGTTGGCACGATCCTCGGCTCCACGCGCCAGTCCAGCGTGCGCTGCGGCAGGTTCGTCGATCCGCCACCGCTCACCCGGACCAGCGGACCGACGAGCGAGAAATCATCCGTAACGGCAATGCCGTTTGAAATCTTGAAGTTCGCCGACATGGAGCTGAAGTCGGTTTTTTCTTGCGACCCTTCCGCCCAGCCGAGCAGTGTCTTGACAGAAAGACCGCGCACGATCTGCGGAATATTGATGCCCCGAAGCGAGCCGTCGGCGAATTCGACCCGCGCCGTGCCGTTGAGATTTTCAACCAGTTGGCGCTCGGATCCCCCGACGGCCGCCAGGTCCAGGTCCATGAAGCCCCGGCCATGCAGCCAGCGTGTATCCGCCACATCGCGCAGGAACGGATGAGCATCGAGATTTTCAAGATGGAACGAGGCCTTGACGCCTGCCGCCGTTCCGGCGCCGTTCAGGGTCAGCTTGCCGGACGCATTGCCTCCATAAAGGCTGAGCTTCTGCAGATCCGCTGTAAGAACCCCTTCCTGGATCTTCGTCTTGAGCACGCTGTTGCCGATCTGGAGCGCGTCCCAGACGATTTCCTTGCTCGTCACCGAAAAATCGGCGTTGACCGCCTTGAGACCGGAAAAATCGATCGGAGCCGTACTCCAGCCTCCACCGGAACCGGAAGGTCCTCCATTGCCACCAGTATTGCCGGAAGCCGTCCCGCCGCCGGACGGCGATGATCCGCCCCCGCCTCCGGAACTGCCGCCAAGATAGGGATCAAGAACCAGCGTACCGAGATCGAGGTTCGCAGTCACCGTTGGCGTCTTGCCGAAGGTCACGCGCCCATTCGCCTTGCCGGAGGTCTTGTCCAGCACGAAGCTGGTTTCCTCGAAACCGATCGCATTGCCCTGGGCGGAGAAAAGTCCGGAAACCTTGAACGTCTTCAGACCACTGCCCGCCGAAATCGGCTGACCGACCCAGGCGAGCAGGGACCGCAGATCGGCTGTCTCCAGCGACAATGCCCCTTCCAGGTCGCCCTTGCTCTGAAACCGGCCGTCGAAACCGGCTGAAAAACGTTGTCCCTTGATCTGCGCGGTAACGGGCGCGGCAATGCCAGCCAGAAGCGGCGCGGGGGTTGCCTTTCCGGTGACCGTAAAGCCTTCGCCACGCCAGGACAGGCCGCCGCTCAAGGCAAGCGGGCCGTCCAGCCCGTCGACATTAAGGGACAGGGAAATGTCCTTGATCGTATCCGCCGAGGGATCGCCGCCGGTAACCGAGGCAAGGCCTAGACCGGAAACCTCGCCAGAGTCGAGATGGGCATTTCCCCTGAGATTCAAACTGGCGAGCAGTTCGGGCGCATCCCCTCCGCTCGCGGCAAAAGCCAGGTCCGCCTTCAGATTTCCGGAGGCGGCCAGATCCTGACCGGCAAGCGCGAGCAGATCCGCTAGCGACCCCTTGTCGAGCACCATGCGTCCGGAAAGCGCCGGAACCCGGCCCGCCAGATTCGCATCGAAGGAGCCGCCTATCCCGAAGCTGCCCACGGTTGCTTTAAGATCGTTCAGGGCGACCGCCGCCTCATTGCCTGCAAGATGTCCTTCCACGGCGAAACTGCCCGGATCCCGGGGAAGCGGCTCTCCAAACAGGGCGGCCAGCTGGCTGACCGACGGCCCGGACGCCGAAATCGTCACATCGGCCTGTGCGGGGTTGAGGCCTGCCTTGCCGGCGACCGCGAAAGACGCATCGCCGCTGGAAACCGTCAAAGAAACCGGCACTTCCTCGCCGCCGACAAACGACAGCGGTGCGGAAATGGAACCGGCGACGGCGATCGGATTGTCCTGCCAGTCAAACCGGCCGTCCAGATCGACATCACCTGCCAGATCCGGCGCGGAAACGGACAGATCGAGTGCCTTGAGTTCCACCCGTTGGCCGGTTTGGCGGTTCGAATAAACCACATTGCCCTGGGTGATCTCGAAACGGTCGACGCCGATCTTCTTGATGAACCCGGCTTCCCGGGTTGCAGCCGGATCATCGCTTTCGGGAGCGGACGGCGCAGGCGTTTCAGCCGTTTGTCCGGAGGACGTGTCCAGGTTTTCCGGTTCTTCGAGCCGGCGGCGCGGCTGCCAGCTGGTCGTGCCGGACGGCCCGATTTCGAGGAAGATGTCCGGTTTCCTGAGCTCGATCCCGGTCAATCGGATCTCTCCGCCGAACAGGCCTTCCCAGGCCAGGCCGAAATTGACCGCCTCCGCCTTGGCGAACTCGATCCCGTCTGCGCCCGCCTCGCCGGACAGGCCGACGTTTTCCGCCGTCAGCGAAAACCCGGGCAGCAGGGATAGGCTGACCGGGCCGTCGAGCCTGAGACGCCAGCCGAGCTGATCCTCCACCACCGAGACAACCTGCTGCTTGATCGCGTCCTTCGGCAGGAAGAATGGCACCACCAGCACGATCGTTACCAGCAGGAAGAAGAACGCTCCAAGTCCGATCAGTAGCCGCCGCATGCCGCCTTTCCCCATCACGATTCGAGACTAATGTGGTGAATTTGAAATGCGCCTCAATTCGAAAACGGAGGCCGAGGCATATTTCAGATTCGAAAACCACAATAGAAACAAATATTTGCCAGTCACCCTTTGAATTTGGTGTTCGCACACAACAGAGTGAAAAACGAGACGAACGCCAGATTCGGGTGCCTACCTTAAGACAAGCCCGCAAGAAGTGTGAGGCCTCATTTTGGCAAGAACGCGACAGAAAGCTTGCCCGGACCTGTTCAGCCCCGGACTGAGGCCGTTAAAGAGCCACCATGTGATTGTCCCAGGAAATGCCCGGTGGCCGAGCCAGAACTTCCGGAAGCGACTGCGGGTCCTCGACGCAGCGCAGCCCGCCCGTACCGTCGGAAATGAGGAAACCGGAGGCATCCAGCGGCGCCAGACCGCATCCGTCGACGACCTGGTCGGCACCAAGAAAGGCACCGGTATCCGCCGCCCAGAACAGGACCTGCCCACCGCGCGGCGCCGAGGTGGCGATCACATCGCCGGATGCATTGGCAACAACGGAACCGATATAGTTCTGCAGGCCTGAGGCCAGGGTCGACGGGATTTCGGACAGTTTCGGGCCGGCATCCCGGGTCATATGCGCCACCAGAGGCGGCGCAAGGCTCTTGTCGCCCTCGAACTGGCCGCCAACCCAGACCTTGCCCTGCCCGTCCATCGCCATGTGGCGCAGGGACAGCTGGTGCAGATCCTGGCTCAGGCTGTGTTTGACGAGCAGATCGCCGCTTTCCCGATCGAGATAGGCGACCGACGGCTGCATCGTGTCGATGTTGAGTTTTTCACGCGGGCGCAACGGATGGGTTTCGATCCCGCCGTTGGCGACGACCAGAACCTTGCCGCCTTCGGCAAGGAGAATATCGTGCGGGCCGATCCCGCCGGTCTCGATTTCGCCGATCCGCCGGATCTCCCGTCCGCTGACATCATAAACGCCCAGGACACCGCGGACGGCGTCGTAATCGTTCTCCACCGCGTAGACCAGCCGGCCGTCCGGGGAAAAACAGCCGTGACCAAAGAAATGCCGACCCTCGATGGAGGTGAGCACCTGCGGCTCGGTTCGCTTGAACGGATCGATCAGAAGCGCAAAGGTGCCCGGTCGCCGGGCAAAGGCCATAAACCGCCGCCCGTCCGGAGAGACCGCGATACCGTGACCGCGGCCCGGCAGCGCAACCCGCGCAAGCTCCTGACCGGCGTCATCGATAATCGCGATGCCGTAACTGCCATCGGCTTCCCGGCGTGCACTGGCAAAGAGCGGAGTGTCGAGCGCGCTTTCGTCAATCAATCCCGCTCCGCCGGCAAAAGCGGAAAAATGGCCGGTGCTGAGCGCCGCGATCCCGCCAAGGCCTGCCAGAAGTGCACGCCGGCTGATTGTCGTCTTGCTAGTCGCCATCCAGCGCATTGAAGCCTCCTGACAAGGAAAGAGCCCCGGCAAGCTCTCCCGCCATCGTGTCCCGCAGGCTGTTGATGGTCAGGGTCAGCACCTTGAGCCGGTTGTAATTGTCGCTGTCATCGAGGGACTGGCGGATCGGCGGGGTAATGCTCGCCAGAAGGTTCTGGGCATTGCCGAACTCGAAATAGATCGAATCCGGGATCCAGGCAAAATCCTCGCTCAGGAGCGGCTCGAAATCGGCCGCCCGCAATGCGTCTTCGATCCCCTTGAGTTCCGCACCCAGATAGGCAAGTCCGTTGCCGGAGCGGGAAAAGGGCACCCGATGCGGTTTGGCGCTATCCGGTCCCTTGCCGAGCGCCGGCAAAACATCCTGGTCCTTGGTAATGACCAGCCCGGTGACAAGCGCATTGAAGATCACCTCGATCGCATCCTTGCTGGTCCGCACATGATCGTTCTTGGAACCCGGCATCAGCAGGTCCGAACTGTAACCGTCCGGATCGTCCCAGGCCGCGGCCACCTCGTCCGCGATCTGTGCCGCATTGACGGCGATCGCCTTTGCATAACCGCAGATGAAATCGCGCATCTTGCCCGGTTTGCCGAGCGCGACCTCGCCGTCCTTGTCGAAGGCGATCAGCTGCAGGGCCGTCAGCCCCTGGACCGCAACGCTCTTCTCCTTGAGGGTTGACGCATCGGTTGCCGAACTGTCCTTCTTGGAAAGGATCTTGCGGATCTGCCTTTGGGCAATCCCGCGCGGGTCGGGCATGAACGCCAGGCGATTCAGACGGTCGTCCTCAAGCAGCGGACCGTAGCGGAGAAAGGAAATCTTCGCGAAGGCGGTAACCACTTCGCCGTAGCGGCTCGCAAACGCCGCCTTGGTCTCGGCCGTCGTTTGTTTGCAGACCCCATCGATGGCAGGCGCCAAGTCGTCGGCCGCATGGGCAAACCCTTCCGCAGCCGGGCGGATATAGCCCTCGATACTTTTCTCGATATTGACGGAAAAGTCCTGCGCCGCCGCCGGTCCGGCCATGATGCACATACAGACGGCGAAGATCGGTAAACGCATCAAAGCGACTCCAGAAAACGAATGAGGGCTGTCCGGTCGTCCGGATCAAGCTCGACGACCTGATCGCGCGCAGGCTGTGCCTCGCCTCCATGCCATAACACGGCTTCGAGCAAATTGCGCGCCCGCCCGTCATGCAGGAAACGGGTGTGATCGTTGACGGTTTTCGTCAGGCCGATCCCCCACAGGGGCGGTGTCCGCCATTCGCTGCCCGAGGCATCGCCGACGGGACGATGGTCGGAAAGACCTTCGCCCATGTCATGCAGCAGCATGTCGGAATAGGGCCAGATCAGCTGGAACCGGTGCGCCTTGTTCTCCGCCTTTCGGCTGGTGACGAATTTCGGATTGTGGCACGAGATGCAGCCGATCTCGTGAAACAGCTCCTTGCCGCGCAAGACAACCGGGTCGTCGAAGTCCCGCCGGGCCGGAACTGCAAGATTTTCCGAATAGAAGGTCACCAGGTCGAGGACCGGATCGGGCGCTTCGGTATCGCCGAGTTTCGCCTGCACACCGGTCGGCATCTTCCGACAGGCCGTCTGCGCTTCGGTGCAGTCCCCGTAAGGGTCGGGCCGGTCCGGCGTGCTGATCCCGATATCGCCGGAAAAGGCATCTCCCGCCTGCGCCCGTACGGTCGGGTTGGAGGCCTTCCAGCCGAAGCGGCCAATCGTCATCTCACCGGTCCGGTGGTCCCGTACCCGGCTGACCTTGCCGGAAATACCGTCGCCGTCTTCATCGTCCGGATCGGCCAGGGCTTCGATGTCGCCCGGATGGATTGCCTGCAGCAGGCCCATCCCGATCATCGGCGGGGCCACGCGCGGCGAAATCATCGTGTCCGGATGCATCGGACCGAAGCCGAGATCGCGGACCTTGTAGGTCGGCTTTTGCAGAACGGCCACTTCGCCGCCATTGAGCGGCACCTCGATCTCTTCCAGTTCGATATCGAACCGGCCTTCGCCGGGCAGTCCTGTCACCGCAAAGGTCTGGAACTGGCCGCCATAGGTCGGCTCCGGAATCCGCAGTTCAGCCTTCGAGGCAAGAGCTGCTTCCTGTTCGGCATTTTGCGGAGGGATCGACAGGCGCAGAAAGAGCGAGACGGCATCCTCCCCGTCGCGCGGCGGGCGGCCGCGGCCGTCTTTCAGGTGGCAGCCCTGGCAGGACCGGGCGTTATACAGCGGCCCGAGACCGTCCGAGGCCTGCGTCGAAGACGGAGAAGAGGTCCACATCTTCTTGAACAGGCCGTTGCCGACCTTGAAGGTCTGCTCTTCCTCGAACGTGATGTTCGCGGATGAGTGAGAAAAGGCGTCCCGGTTGATCAGTTTGGTCGAGGTGGCCGCTCCGCCGGACATCGGCTCGAACATTTCCGGTTTGGAAAAATCCGTTGCCGGGTGAACGACACGCGAAACGCGCTCGCGGTCCTTGGGAGTCAGGTCGTCGCGATGAACTAAGACATCCTTCGCATTCGCCGAGCCGATAGTCGCACCAAGGGCGAATACGGCGGCGAGGAAGGGTGCACACCATTTATTCGAGGTCATTTTTCGAGGCCAATCTATTCGCGTCACTTTCCGGCACCGTGCGCCCCAATCTACACGGTGCCTCTTAAAAATCGGCGGGACATAATGCCCCGCCGATCGTCATATCTTACTGGAACACAGCGTTCGGATTGTCGAGGCTATCGGACCCTTCGAAGGCGATTTCTTCAAGATCCAGAGCCTTGACGACCCGCTCGATCGACTTCGTCTGGTCGACCAGCGCATCGACGGCAGCCTGGACAACGGCATTGCCCTCATCATTGCCTTCGCCGATCATCTGGTCATAGGCTTCCCCACCCTCGGCACGCGCCTTCATGGCTTCGAAAGCAGCCAGAGACGCGTCGAGCTTGGCCTTCATTTCCTCAGCCAGCGCCGGATCCTTGGCGGCAACCATTTCGGCAAGCGAAGCGCCGGAGACATCGTTCTTGCCGTCGAAGCTCTTGTAGGTACCGAAATAGACGTTCCGGATGCCGACGACATCGTTGTAGTGCGACATGTGGGTGTTGTCGGAGAAGCAGTCATGCTCTTCTTCCGGATCGTGCAGCATCAGGCCGAGCTTGATGCGCTCTCCGGCCAGTTCGCCGTAGGAGAGCGACCCCATGCCGGTCAGGATGGTTGCCAGACCGCCGGCTTCGCCCTTACCGGACAGGTCCGCGCGGGCTGCACCGTCCGGTGCCCATGCTGCAACCATTTCTTCCAGATCGGTAATCAGAAGAGCCGTAGCCGCCTTCAGGTACTGGATCCGGCGCTCGCAGTTGCCGCCGGTGCAGTTTGCCGGATCGAAATCGGTCGCCGGACGATTGCCCGCGCCCGCATCGGTGCCGTTCAAATCCTGACCCCAGAGCAGGAATTCGATCGCATGGTAGCCGGTGGCCACATTGGCTTCGACTTCACCGGCTTCCTGGAGCTGGTCGGCCAGCAGCGCCGGCGTGATCTCGGTCGCGTCGATGGTCTCCCCGCCGACTTTCAGGGTCGGGTTGGCGATCACGTTGGCGACATAGAATGCGTTTTCTTCAGAACTGTCGCCATAGGAGACGTCCACGTAGTCGATCAGACCCTCATCGAGCGGCCAGGCATTCACCTTGCCTTCCCAATCGTCGACGAGTGCGTTGCCGAACCGATAGGCTTCGGTCTGCTGGTAAGGATTGCGCGCCTTGATCCATGCGGTCCGGGCTGCGGCAAGCGTCTCGTCGCTCGGGTTTGCGATCAGGGCATCGACTGCGGCCTGCAGGTCTTTCGCCGATGCCAGGGAATCGCTGTAGGCGGCTTCGGCGACATCGCCGTAAGTCTTCAGGACATCCTCAGGCGTGGCGGCCAGCGCCGGCAACGTAATGAAGGCGGCCGCAGCCATCAGGCCGTACTTCAGAGATTTCATCAGGTGTTTCCTCTCGGTTTTCAACAACGGTGGATCGGTTCAAGGTTTCGCCCCCGGCCGGCGCGCACTCCATCAGTGCATTCTGCCAGGGCTCAACCGTTTCAAGGGGCATTCCTCAAGCGGCAGACGCGACAGTTCCACAGGCTTGAGCACAAGACCGCAGTCTTTCAGGGCGGCCGCGAATTCGCCGGCGGCAAACAGCGTTTCCCCGACACCCTCCTCAAGAACGAGGGCGGACCCAACGGCTTCAAGCACTGCGCAGTCGTGTGTCTGCGCCCCGGCGACAAGCGAGGCGATCAGGCACTCATCCTGGCACAGCCTTGGGCAGTCGTATGGAAACAGACACAAGGACCGCTTTCCATGGGTCTTGAGCGCCCTGGCATAATGGGCAAGCTCGGAACTCGGCTTTCTGGCATGTCCCGTGCCGAGCTCGACCGCATAGAGCTTCCACGCCATTTCCCAGCAGCCAACATCTCCGGTCGCATATCCGGCCATCAAACGGCGCACGCCTTCCACGACAAGCCTTTCGGCTTTTCTGGACATATCGATGGACGTGGGCGTTCCGGGCATTCCGGCGTTCCTGGTACAATGGCGATTGGTCGATAGCGGCAGGAATCAATTTATGAGGATAAAAGTCAAGTATAAAAATAAATAAAATCAATAGTTTAGAATAATTCAAAACTGGAGGATCGGGTGCAGGTTTTAATTTTGTCCAAGTTTTTCCAAGATGTGAAGAAAAGATCAAGTGTTTGATGATACGAGAGGATTGTTGTCAGATGGTCGAGCCATTAGGTTGATATCGAAGAACAGGTCCGGACTTCACGCATGCTGAAATCATTCAAGCAGTTCATTCGCGAAATCACTCTGGGTGACAGCGGCAAGAAAACCTTTGCCGAGGACGACCACCGGCTCGCGGCAGCTGCGCTGCTATTTCACCTCACCGATGTTGACGGCGTCATCGAGGACAGCGAGATCCGGAAGTTGCGGGAAATCCTTCAGAACCACTATCAGCTGACCGACGAGGAGACGAAGGAACTCATCGACATCGCGAAGGTGCGCGACAGCGAAGCCGTCGACCTTTATGGCTTTACCTCCGTGTTGAAGCGAAGGACGGACGAGGCGGAACGCCTCGCGATCGTCGAGATGATGTGGGAGGTCGTCTATGCGGACGGCCATGTCCATGAATTCGAGGACAACACCATCTGGCGTGTCGCCGAACTGCTGGGCATTTCAACCCGCGACCGGATGACCCTGCGGCGAAAAGTGGCCAAATCCGCCCCGGAGCCAGAAGACGACTGACGGGCCTTTGGGGATATTGCACCGCAAAAGGGCTCGACCGCGTGCGCGAAGTGTACCATATTCAGATCCATGAGATTGGAAACCTTCGCTGACTCATCCCGTCCCAAAATCCTGATCATCCTGCATCAGGAGCACTCGTCACCCGGCCGCGTCGGCCAGGAACTGATCAGGCGCGGATTTGCGCTCGACATCCGCAAACCGCGCTTTGGCGACACGCTTCCCGACACCATGGCCGGTCATGCCGGAGCCGTGATTTTCGGCGGCCCGATGAGCGCCAACGACCCCGATGCTTTTGTCACCAGGGAAATCGACTGGATCAAGGTACCCCTGCGCGAGAACGCGCCGTTCCTGGGGATCTGCCTCGGCGCCCAGATGATGGTCAAACAGCTCGGCGGCACCGTTGCGGGTCATCGCGACGGACTGGTCGAGATCGGCTACTATCCGTTGCGCCCGACCGCAACAGGCAAGGCGCTGATGGATGACTGGCCGACAAAAGCCTATCAGTGGCACAGTGAAGGCTTCGACAAGCCTGCGGGCTGCGAACTTCTGGCCACCAACCCCACCTATCCGAACCAGGCGATCCGCTATGGCAGCAATGCCTATGGCATCCAGTTCCATCCCGAGCTGACCCATTCGATGCTGGTTCGCTGGACGACCCGCGGCGCACCGCGCATGGTCCTTCCGGGTGCCCAGCAGCGCCGGGACCATTTTGCCGGCCGTTATGTCTATGACCAGGCGGTCCGCCGCTGGCTCGACCGCTTCCTCGACCTTTGGATCGGACGGGCGGACGGAGCGGACAGATCCCCCATTCAAGCGGCCGCCGAATAGCGTTTGGCGTTTCCGGCGAAACCGAATCGCGTTAAAATCTTTTCCGGTTTCGTCCGAACCTCCCCCCTCCATCCGGGAAAGCATTAGGCATGCGGGACGGCTTCGTCTTTGAACCGGCTCAACGGATATCCGGCATAAGGAGGGGTTGCGGACTGTATCCGTGGCAGGAGGTTCGCCCATGAGGCTCTCAGCACCCGTTTATGTCTTGAAACGCAAGGCGCGGCTTTTGTCGCGCGATGCGAAAATCCCTCTGCATGCAGCGCTTGACCGGATTGCGGCAAGTGAAGGCGTCGAAAGCTGGAGCCTGCTGTCCGCACGGCTTGCAGCCGCATCTCCGGCAGCAAAACTCTATCCGAAGCTGTCCCCGGGCGACCTTGTGCTCATCGGCGCCCGTCCCGGTCAGGGCAAAACACTGCTAAGCCTGGAACTCGCCGTGGAGGCGATGAAGCAAGGAAACAGAACTACCTTTTTCACCCTGGAATACACCCAGATCCATGTCCTGGACCGGTTCCGGGCGATCGGCGTGGACCCCAATCGGTTCGAGAGCCTGTTCGACCTCGACATGTCCGATGCCATCAGCGCCGACCACATCATCGACCGGATGGCCGGCGCACCATCCGGCAACCTTGCGATCGTGGATTATCTTCAGCTGCTCGATCAGAAGCGGGAGCACCCGGATCTGATGCGGCAGGTGCGCGCATTAAAGGCTTTCGCGGAAAAGAGCGGAACGATCTTTGTAGCGATCTCGCAGATCGACCGTAGCTACGAGTTGTCTGCCAGAACCTGTCCGGATCTCGAAGACGTCCGCTTGCCCAATCCCCTGGACCTGTCCCTCTTCACCAAGACCTGCTTCCTGCACGAAGGCGAAGTGAATTTTCGAACCGCAGGCTGATCTTTCAACGCATGCGAAACCGGCCGCCACAGGGGTGCGGCGGCCGGGATTAAAGCAAGCCGGATCAGTCCGAATAGACGACCAGAAGATCCTTGGCGTCGATCTGCGCGCCTGGCGACACCAGAACCTCGCTGATGGTCCCGTCGCGCTCCGCATGGAGGGCCGTTTCCATTTTCATGGCCTCGATCGACAGGAGAACATCACCCGCGGATACGGTCTGCCCCGATTTGACGGTCACCGAAGAAATGACGCCGGGCATCGGTGCGCCGACATGGGCCTCGTTTCCGGCCTCTGCCTTGCGCATGGCAGCAGATCCCGCCGCTCCGTGCACCCGGTCCGGGACCTTGATGATACGGGGCTGGCCATTGAGCTCGAAGAAGACCTTCTGTTCGCCCTTCTCGTCCGTCTCGCCGAACGTCTGACAGCGCACGACCATAGTCTTGCCCGGTTCCAGATCGACCAGGATCTCGTCGCCGGCTTCGAGACCGTAGAAATAGACCGGCGTCGGCAGGACGGAAGTCGGGCCGTATTGCTGTTGCGCCTTTTCGAAGTCGGTGAAGACCTTCGGATACATGAGATAGGCGGCAAGATCCGCGTCATCCATGTCCCGGCCGGTCGCTTCCGCCGCCTTCGCCCGTTCCGCGTCCAGATCCGCCTGCTCAAGCAGAGAGCCCGGACGCACGGTGATCGGCGTTTCGCCTTTCAGCACCTTGTCCTGGATCTTCTTCGGCCAGCCTCCGGGCGGCTGGCCCAGATCGCCGTGCAGCATCTTCACCGCCGAATCCGGGAAGGCCACATCCTTGTCCGGGTCCTCGACGTCGGCCACCGTCAGTCCCTGGCTGACCATCATTAGCGCCATGTCGCCGACGACCTTGGACGACGGCGTCACCTTGACGATGTCGCCGAACATCATGTTCGCGTCCGCATAGGCCTGGGCGACCTCGTGCCAGCGGGTTTCCAGGCCAAGCGAGCGCGCCTGTTCCTTCAGGTTGGTGAACTGGCCGCCCGGCATTTCATGCAGGTAAACCTCAGACGCACCGGAGCGCAGGTCGCTTTCGAACCCGCGATACTGGGTGCGCACGGCTTCCCAGTAGAAGGAGATCTCGCGGATAGTCTGCGGGTCCAGACCCGTATCCCTCTCACCGCCGCGCAGCGCCTCCACGATCGACCCAAGGCACGGCTGCGAGGTCAGACCGGACAACGCGTCCATCGCCGCATCCACCGCATCGACGCCGGCCTCGACAGCGGCAAGAACGCTCGCGGCCGCTATCCCGGACGTGTCATGGGTATGGAAGTGGATTGGTAGGCTGGTTTCTTCCTTGAGCGCCTTCACCAGGATTCGCGCCGCTTCCGGCTTCAGAAGCCCGGCCATGTCCTTGAGGCCGAGGATATGCGCACCGGCTGCCTCCAGCTCCTTGGCGAGGCCGACATAATACTTCAGATCGTATTTCGGCCGGGCGCTGTCGAGCATGTCGCCGGTGTAACAGAGCACCCCCTCGCAGAGCTTGTTGGCTTCGACGACCGCATCCATGGAAACGCGCATGTTCTCCACCCAGTTCAGGCAGTCGAACACGCGGAAGAGATCCACACCGTTTTCCGCCGCCTGGGCGACGAAGAACTTCACCACATTGTCCGGGTAGTTGGTGTAGCCGACGCCGTTTGAGCCACGCAGAAGCATCTGAAGCAGGATGTTCGGCGCCTTTTCCCGGATCAGCCGCAACCGCTCCCACGGGCTTTCGGTGAGGAAGCGCATGGCGACGTCGAAGGTCGCCCCGCCCCAGCATTCCAGCGAAAACAGCTGCGGCAGGCCGGAAGCATAGGCGTCGGCGATCCGCACGATGTCATGGGTGCGCATGCGGGTCGCAAGCAGGGACTGGTGGCCATCGCGCATGGTGGTGTCCGTCACCAGCGTGCGGGTCTCAGCCTTCATCCAGTCGGCGAAGCCCTTGGGGCCGAGCCGGTCGAGAAGTTGTCGGGTCCCCTCCGGCTTGTCGTCGCCATAGACCGGCACGACCGGCAGAGCCGCGTCCTTCGGCGGCCGGGCGCGAGAGCGGGTTTCGGGATGACCGTTCACCGAGACATCGGCGATATAGGTCAGAAGCTTGGTCGCCCGGTCCTTGCGCCGGGTCTGTTCGAACAGCGCCGGCGTGTCGTCGATGAACCGGGTCGTGTAGGTATTCGACCGGAAATCCGGGTGATCGATGATGTTTTCCAGAAACACCAGGTTGGTTGCGACGCCGCGGATGCGGAATTCGCGCAAGGCCCGGTCCATGCGCTTGCAGGCTTCTTCCGCCGTTGGCGCCCAGGCCGTCACCTTTTCCAGAAGCGGATCGTAGAAACGGGTAATCACCGCCCCGGAATAGGCCGTGCCGCCGTCCAGCCGGATGCCGAACCCGGTTGCACCCCGATAGGCGGTGATGCGTCCGTAATCTGGAATGAAGTTCTGGTCCGGATCTTCCGTCGTGATCCGGCACTGCAGCGCATGGCCGTTCAAACGGATGTTTTCCTGGGCCGGCACGCCGCTTTCCGGCGTTCCGATCTTCGCCCCGCCTGCGATCTGGATCTGGGCCTTGACGATGTCGATGCCGGTGACTTCCTCCGTAACCGTATGTTCCACCTGAACCCGTGGATTGACCTCGATGAAGTAGACGGCCCCGGTATCCGCATCCATCAGGAACTCGATGGTCCCCGCACCCCGGTAATTGACTTGCCCACCGATCTTCAGGCCGTAGCCGCAAAGCTCCTGGCGTTTCGCCTCGTCCAGGTAAGGTGCCGGAGCGCGCTCCACGACCTTCTGGTGCCGGCGCTGGATGGAACAGTCGCGCTCGAACAGATGCACCAGGCCGCCCTGACCGTCGCCGAGGATCTGCACCTCCACGTGGCGGGCCCGCTGAACCAGCTTTTCCAGGTAGATCTCGTCCTTGCCGAAGGCCGCGCGGGCTTCGCGTTTCGCAGCCACCACATCACGCATCAGCGTGGCTTCATCCGGAATGACGCGCATGCCGCGGCCGCCGCCGCCCCAGGAGGCCTTCAGCATCACCGGATAGCCAATTTCGGCCGCAAGCTGTTTTACTTCTTCCATGTCGTCGGGAAGCGGATCGGTCGCGGGCATGACCGGAACGCCGGCCTCGATCGCCAGGTTGCGTGCGGCCACCTTGTTGCCCAGGCTGCGCATGGTTTCCGGCTTCGGGCCGATGAAGATGATGCCCGCCGCCTCGCAGGCTTCGGCGAATTCCGGGCTTTCAGACAGAAACCCGTAGCCCGGATGGATCGCGTCGACCTTCGCGGTTTTGGCAACGCGGATAATCTCGTCTATGGCCAGATAAGCCTCAATGGGGCCCAGACCCTGACCGACCTGGTAGGCCTCGTCCGCCTTGAAGCGGTGAAGGGCCAGCTTGTCCTGTTCGGCGAAGATCGCCACGGTCTTCAGACCGAGTTCGTTTGCGGCCCGGAATACGCGGATCGCGATTTCGGAGCGGTTTGCGACGAGAATTTTACCAATTGCCAAAAACAGTCCTCCCACGGCGGCTTACATTGCAGTGCGGCAAAGTGCCTAAACTGTTTTTTACTGCGATTTTTATCGATTTAGAAGGGCACATCCCGCCGCGCCTGGTACCGCAATGCGATAAGCAGCACAGAAGATGTTTAGAGTCAGGGCCTTACCCGATAATCCCGTGCCGGAAGGCGAGTGCGACCGCATGAGGACGGTTGGCCGCGCCGAGCTTGCGTGACGCTTCTTTCAGGTACCAGTCGACAGTATGACGCGAAATGCCGAGCCTGTCGGCAATCCCGCCGCTGGTCAGCCCCGCCGCAGACCACTTCAAACACTCTGCTTCCCGTGCGGTGAGACCGAATTCGGCACTGCTTTGCGGCATTTCCGGTTTCGCCAGATCCATGACATGAGAATAGGCGCACATGCCGGCCAGGTGCAGCGCCCGCAGATCGTCCGGGGTCAGGTCCGCTCTTTCTCCGCCGAACATCAGGGACCCGATCAGCCCCTGCGGACCGTGTATCGGCATTAGAACGCCGTCATTCATTTTGAAGGTGCGCGCCTCGTCCAGGATCCGAAGGCCCTCGGGGGTCACATCCTCGTCGTTGCGGGTATCGGCCCAGAGAAACGGTTCGACCCTTCGCGTTGCACGCGCGATCACCGGATCATGCCGGATATAGTTTTTCCGCAGATACCGGCTCTCCCATTCCGGATCCCAGCCCGACGACAGAATGTAGGGAGCGCACATCGAGCCCGGTCCGGTGAAAGTTGCCAACACATAAGACGAAAAACCGTAATGTCCGGCAAGGTCAGCCAGGTCGGCCGCTGCGGCTTCGGCATTACCGCGGTTGGACACCTTCTCCGCAAACGCGAACACCTGGTTTAAATGTCCGTCCTGCATTCAGCGCTCCGAAAATTCCACCGGACTGCTACTGAGGAACCGTACTTCTGACCCATAAAGAAACAATTGCCTTAAAAAGCCAATTCCTGTGTTCATTGCCAGGGTCTTTCGGGATCAAGGTGTTGATCTCAAATATTCAGAAACACCATATTTGGCAGGAACAAATCAAAAACCCTGCAAAATAAGTGATTCGTCGCGGTTCTGTTCCCAGTTCGTCCAGTCGTTAAATCATAATGAATTCATTATTGTATTTGCATTTACGAAATATCCATGATTGACAGAATTATCAAGCCAAACGGGAAATCCGCCCCCAATTTCCTAACGCCTTGGCCAGATTCAGCATTTTGTATCCTTTCCAGGCTCGTAACCCAGATGTCGTAGAGAACGAATCCTGAATCTCCGCGAGTCGCCGATTCGGTCGAGCTTTGTTCTCGAGTCGTTCCTTTCAGCGGAATTTGAACGGCTCCAATGGCCGAATTTCCCGAGACGCTGTCCTGAAAAAAGACGCGGGACAGGAAACCCATGCCGTGCTAGACCGCGCAGGCTATTCCGATCGGGCCATGACGGCCCGCGATACAGACACAGCCATCTCTCGCCAAATGCCCCGTCCTCACAACATGACGCTCCCGCCAGCTGCCCGATCGAAAACCGTTACCGCGGTTCTCGGGCCGACCAATACGGGCAAGACCCATCTGGCCATCGAGCGCATGCTGGCGCAGCCCTCGGGGCTGATCGGCCTGCCCTTGCGTCTGCTCGCAAGGGAAGTCTACGGCCGGATCGCGGACCGCGCCGGCACCGACGCGGTCGCCCTGATCACCGGCGAAGAAAAGATCCTGCCGAAGTCCGCCCGCTTCTACGTCTCCACGGTCGAAGCCATGCCGCTCGCTCTGGACACGGAGTTCGTCGCCATCGACGAGGTCCAGCTTGCCGGCGATCTGGACCGGGGCCACGTGTTCACCGACCGTATCTTGAACCTGCGCGGGCGCTCCGAGACGCTCCTGCTGGGGGCGGCAACCGTCCGTCCGCTTCTGGAAAAGCTGATCCCCGGACTGAACGTGGTCACCCGGCCGCGCATGTCGGTCCTGGCCTATGCCGGTCAGAAGAAGGTGTCGCGCCTCCCACCCAGGTCCGCCATCGTCGCCTTTTCCTCCGACGAGGTCTACGGCATTGCCGAGCTGATCCGCCGTCAACGCGGCGGGGCTGCCGTCGTGCTCGGATCGCTCAGCCCGCGGACCCGAAATGCGCAGGTAGACCTGTTCCAGAATGGCGATGTGGAGCACCTGGTGGCGACCGACGCCATCGGCATGGGGCTCAATCTGGACGTCGACCACATCGCCTTTGCCGGCAACCGCAAATACGACGGTTATCAGTACCGCCAGCTGACCGCAGCCGAGATGGGCCAGATTGCGGGCCGCGCCGGGCGACACACCCGCGACGGCACCTTTGGCGTCACCGGCCGCGTCGATCCTCTGGACGACGATCTGGTGGAACAGATCGAGAATCACCATTTCGGCGCCCTGAAAGTGCTGCAATGGCGCAACAGTCATCTGGATTTTTCATCCACGGCGGCTTTGCGCCGGACCCTCGACAGGCCTCCGAACGAGGAGGGTCTGGCCCGCGCGCCCACCAGTGAGGACATCACCGCCCTTGAGAACCTTTTGCGCGATTCCCTCATTCAGGACCTGGCAAAGGGCCAAAAAGCGGTCGAATTGCTCTGGGATGTGTGCCAGGTGCCGGATTACCGCAAGATTGCGCCGGCCAATCATGCGGAACTACTGAACACGATTTACACCCATCTGATGCAGGACGGCGCGATTGCCGATGACTGGTTCACCCGTCAATTGGCCTTCGCAGATCGCACCGATGGTGATATCGACACCTTGGCAAACCGGATAGCTCATATCCGGACCTGGACATTTGTCGCGAACCGCCCCGACTGGCTGGCCGATCCGGCCCATTGGCAGGGGGTGACGCGCGATATAGAAGACAGGCTGTCCGATGCCCTCCACGATCGCCTGACACAAAGGTTCGTGGATCGGCGCACAAGTGTTTTGATGCGACGTTTGAGAGAGAACGCCATGCTGGAAGCGGAAATTACATCGAGCGGTGATGTGCTCGTGGAAGGTCAGCACATCGGGAATCTGCTTGGCTTCCGGTTTGCACCCGATTCATCGGCCGAGGGCCAGGACGAGAAGGCGGTGCGCGCTGCCGCCCAAAAGGCCCTGACGACGGAAATCGAAAACCGCGCCGACAGGCTGTCGCGGTCTGAGAACGGCGACTTCATTCTGGCGGCCGACGGTTCGATCCGCTGGCGCGGCGAGGCCGTCGCCAAACTGACCGCCGGAGAGGAAGTCCTCAACCCGACCGTTCTGCTGCTCGCGGACGAACATCTGACCGGCCCGGCAAGGGACAAGGTCCAGGACCGGATCAACCTGTGGATCCGCTCCCAGGTCGAAACCCTGCTGAAACCGCTCACCGACCTGAAGGCCGCCGAAAGCCTGGAAGGCCTCGCCCGTGGCATCGCCTTCCGCATCGTCGAAGGTCTCGGCGTCCTGGAACGCCAGGAAGCAGCCGACGAAATCCGCCAGCTCGATCAGGACATGCGCGCTTCCCTGCGCAAGCTCGGTGTGCGTTTCGGCGCCTACAACATCTATGTCCCCGCGCTGCTGAAACCCGCGCCGAGCCAGCTCCTGGCCCAGCTCTGGGCGCTCAAGCACGGGTCGCTCGACATGGACGGCCTGTCGGAGCTGCCGCATCTTTCTGCGTCCGGGCGAACCTCCATTCCCGTTGACGAGACCATCGACAAGGCACTTTACAAGGTTGTCGGCTTCCGCGTCTGCGGACCGCGCGCCGTGCGTATCGATATTCTGGAACGACTCGCCGACCTGATCCGGCCGCTGATCGCCTGGAAACCGCTGGATGCGGAAGTGGCGCCGCCCGATGGTGCCATTGCCGAAGGTGGCGGCTTCACCGTCACCGTGTCCATGACCTCCCTGCTCGGCTGCGCCGGCGAGGATTTCTCCGCCGTGCTGAAATCCCTTGGCTATCGCCTGGAGACCCGGGAAGTCCAGCGCCCGGCGGCTCCCAAGCCGGCGGAAGCGGAAGCTCCGACAGAAGCCGCAGCTGAAAACGCCGAGGCCACCGAGGAAAGCGGTGAAGCGCCGGTCGCGGAAGCCGCATCGACTGAAACCGCTGGAGCACCGGCGGAAAGCGAAGCAACGGCAGAACCCGCTGCGGTGACGGAAGCCGACGCCCCGACCTCTGAACAAGTCCCCGCCCCTGAAGAAGCCGCTGCCGAAGAACCGGTCAAAGCTCCGGAAGGCGAAGCCGCGCCTGCGGAAGACGCTTCGACCGAGGCAGCCCAGGCCGATACCGGCGAGATGGAAACGGTTACGATCGAGATCTGGCGTCCGGGCCGGTCCGACCGCCGTCCGCGCGGCCGCGGCCAGGACAACCGGCGCGGCGCCGAAGGACGGAAGGGCGCCGGACAGAAACGTCCCGGCGGGCCCAAGGGCAAGGGCGGCAAGCCGCAGCGCGGCGGCAAACCGTTCGAAGGCGGACAGGGACGTCGGGACAAGGCGCCGCAGCGCGATAAGCCGATCGATCCCAATTCCCCGTTTGCGGCCCTCATGGCGCTGAAAAACGACATGGACAACAAGGGAAAGAAGTAGATTCCGGGTGACGAAGCAGTTCCGGCCGGTGCAGCCGGCCTGAGGGTAGACAAGTGGCTTTGGTACGCCAGGGTCGCAAAATCCCGCACGCTTGCCCAGAAAATGGCGACCTCCGGCCATATCCGGATCAACAAGGACAAGATTTCGTCGGCCAGCAAGACAGTGCGGGTCGGCGACGTCCTGACCATCGCTCTGGAACGCCGTGTACTCGTCTTGAAGGTCGCCGCCCTCGGCACACGGCGCGGCCCTTTTGTCGAAGCCCGGAAGCTTTACGAGGATTTGTCGCCCCCGCCACCCCCACGAGAGGCCGCGCCACCGCCGCCTCCGGGACAGCGCGAAGCCGGCGCCGGACGTCCGACAAAGCGCGATCGCAGGCGAATCGACTCCTTCCGGGACCCGGATTGAAACAAAAAACCCGGCATCGCGGTATTTGCAGGTAAGGGTTTTCGCTGAGTGACCTTTTGCACGGCGCGCAACGCTTGCGCTCAATTCATAAAAGGGCTACCCAAATCCCCGAGATCGTTGCGGTACTCCATGAGGCCGCGACACACTGGGATAGCGCGGTCCCGGACCGCCCAAGCCGAGCATGACAGAGGATTGAGATGACATACGTCGTCACTGATAATTGCATCAAGTGCAAGTACACCGATTGCGTGGAAGTCTGCCCCGTCGACTGTTTCTACGAGGGCGAAAACATGCTGGTGATCAATCCGGACGAATGTATCGACTGCGGCGTCTGCGAGCCGGAATGCCCCGCCGAGGCGATTCTGCCCGATACGGAACCGGGTCTGGAGAAATGGATCGAGCTGAACGCCGAGTATTCGGAAAAATGGCCGAATATCACGGAGAAGAAGGACCAGCTCCCCGAGGCGGAAGAATTCGACGGCAAAAAGAATAAGCTGGAAGAATACTTCTCTCCCAATCCTCCGGCCTGATCCCGACGGGAAATTTACCCCCGCCGATTGTTTCCAGACAGATTGAGATTTCCATTTATCGTCCGGTGAAGGGATTTGCGCGGAGGTGCGAGGAGCCTGTAGCCGGGCTCTGGGCAAGCGGCCCGGCGATATGCACGCGTTCATCGTGCGGAAGCTTGCGGCATTGCTTGCCTTTGGCGAACCCGCGGTCGCTCGAATGAGTGGGGGGCGGGCCGGTTTGGCTCAAAGCCGTCAGACTTCGCCCCGACCGTGCAGCCAGCACCGCCTTCGCCAAATCTCACGACCTTGAACCAAGCCGCCACCGGCAGAATGCTTCAGACCAACCGAAAGAGCCTCTAATCGCTTCGGGCTCCTGGGAACAGACTCATAAGATACGGCTTCAAGGTATCTGTCGCGGGAAGCATGGATATCATCCGCTCGATAGAACGACAGACGCCTATACCCGGCCACTCCTCGGTTCAGAAGCGTATCGACAGCCGTGCATTCAGACCGTGATTTTGAGTTTGGCTCGCGAGTCGGCCGGAGTAGGAAAAGTCAAGATCCATGTTCTCGCCAAGGTCTATGCCAAGGCCGGCATCGACTTGCGCCGTGTCTCTTGAGAAAGGCGCTCCAATGACCTTGAACCTGTCACCGCCGGACGCGAACGCCTGGTTGAAGGTGGCATTTTCCTCGCTTGCGTGCTGCCAGGCAACGCTTGCTTTGGCGGTTGCGGTTGCGCCAAACAGATCGAAAGCAGCAGCGGTTCTCAGACCGACCCACAGATAACTCGTGTCGTCGCCCTGACCGGTGGCGGTCAACGCGGCAGAGCCGCCCTTTTCGGTAAATCCGCTGCTTGCCAGGTGAAGCTGTGCAACACCGGCGAAAGGCTCCAGAGTGACACCGCGAACGTCAAACTCATAGCCGGTTTCGGCAAAGACTTGCGTGGAATAGATCTGCTGATCGGATGTGAGCAACTGCGAAAGCGTGCTCGTGGCTCTGACGTCACGGTCCACATCGGCATCGTTGTAGGCAGTCGCGACACCGCCTTTATAGGTCAAGCCGTTCCATGCTCCGCCAGCATAGAAACCAAGATGAAAGCTGTCGGCTTCGGCTTTGGAATTCAGTTGGTTCACCGACACGTCGGTACGGGTGTAGCCTGCCATAACGCCCAGCATGAGGGCTTGCGAGACGGTATGGTCATAGCCGATGAGAAACCCGCCGGTGGTACTGTCGGCATCGTAGGTTCCCCGGTTCGACCCGTAGTGCCCCCAGTTCCCGATCGCGTTGCCCCACAAACCCGAGCCCGAGGAGCCACTGTCCCGGAGCCGCGTCAGGGCCATGTCCCTGGTTAAATCGCTGTCGCTCACCAGAACCGAGCGCAAAGTGGCGTTGATTTCGCCGGAGAGGCTGTCGAACGCCACGCGGGCTGCATTTTTATCGGAAACAGTTGTCACCACGGATTTATAGACCGGATTTGTGTCCCCCAAGGTTTCGATCGCCGCCGCTGTTGCTATTTGGTTGACCGTTTGCGCGGTGGCGACCATATCGATGTTATTGCGAAGAAGCTTCAACTGCACGTCATTGCCCGTTCCGGCCGTGTAGTTCAATGAAGGGTCGAGGAACATCAGATTATCGGTCACGGTCGCGAACGTCCCCACGACTGCGTCGGTGCCATCGTTTTCGATAATGGTAAACGGGCCAGTGGGTCCATAGGCCCAGTGCGCCGCATCCGTCGGAGAGAGCACGAGATCCAAAGTCATGGCGCTAACGTCAACGGCCCCATTGACAATGACCTTGTCGGCGCTTGGCGTTCCGGAGGTGTCTCCGTCGACCTCGATTTCAAGTGTTCCCGAACCGGACAGATCGCCGTTGACCGTCAGGGTGCCGATAGAGTTGCCCGGTGCAATCCGGCCGTTGTTCGTCACGGTTCCCGTTATCGAGCCATGTCCTCCCAGGATCGCACCTTTTGAGACCGATACATCGGCCGCAAGACTTGCGGTCTTTTTGGTAGAGGCCGTTCCGACCACCAGCGAACCGTTTTGCAAGGTCACGCCGCCACCGAGAGTGTTTCCGGCTTGATCGAGATTGAGGGTACCCGTACCGGTCAGCGACAAGTGCTGCGTACTGTTGATGGCCTGCGAAACGGTCAGGCTGCCCCCATCCAGGTTGAGAGAGCTCGAAGAGCCTACTTTCAATTCGCGGATGGTCTTGGCATCGTCACCGGATATCGTCAAACTTCCACCGGTCAGAGCAAACGAGCTGGAAGACGTGAGATTAGCGCCGCCTATCAGCAGTTGACCGCCCAACACCTTCGTTTCACCAGTGAAAGTATACGCACCGATTAGGGAAAGAGACCCCGCACCGAATTTTTCCAGGGACCCGGACCCGGAAATTCCTCCGGAATAATTGCCGTCCACATCCTGGTTGAAGCGCATCGTCGCGCCAGACCCAATGTCGATGTCTCCGAGAATTGAAGTCGTGTTGGCAATCAAAGTCCCGGCCTTGATTGCCGTTCCACCCGAATAGGTATTCGCACCGGTCAGAGTCAGCGTCCCGCTGCCCGACTTCTGCAACCGGCCGCCACCCGAAATCACGTTGGCGTTGGTGGTATCGGACGTTTCCTTAAAGTTCACAACAGCTCCGGAGGAGACCGCGACGTTGCCCCGGATGGAGGAGCTTGAACCCGAAAGGATCCCGCCTTCGATGGCCGTTCCGCCCGAATAGGTGTTGGCGCCCGTCAGGCTCAGCGTCCCGCTGCCCGACTTCTGCAACCGGCCGGCACCCGAAATCACGTTGGCGTTGGTGATATCGGACGTTTCCTTAAAGTCCACAACAGCTCCGGAGGAGACCGCGACGTTGCCCCGGATGGAGGAGCTTGAACCCAACAGGACCCCGCCTTCGATGGCCGTTCCGCCCGAATAGGTGTTGGCGCCCGTCAGGCTCAGCGTCCCGCTGCCCGACTTTTTCAACCGGCCGGCACCCGAGATCACGTTGGCGTTGGTGATATCGGACGTTTCCTTAAAGTCCACAACAGCTCCGGAGGAGACCGCAACGTTGCCCCGGATGGAGGAGCTTGAACCCAACAGGACCCCGCCTTCGATGGCCGTTCCGCCCGAATAGGTGTTGGCGCCCGTCATGGTCAGCGTCCCGTTGCCCGACTTTTTCAACCGGCCGGCACCCGAAATCACGTTGGCGTTGGTGATATCGGACGTTTCCTTAAAGTCCACAACAGCTCCGGAGGAGACCGCAACGTTGCCCCGGATGGAGGAGCTTGAACCCAACAGGACCCCGCCTTCGATGGCCGTTCCGCCCGAATAGGTGTTGGCGCCCGTCAGGCTCAGCGTCCCGCTGCCGGTTTTTTTGAGACCACCCGCCCCTCCGATGGAAGCAGCATGGGTCGTATCGGCGGTCTGGTCGAATTGCAGGGTCGCCCCGCTCGAGATGGTTGTTGCGCCGGCAATACTGCCGCCTTGAAGCTTCAGAACACCCGAGGACACCGTCCAGCCCTTTGTCGAGGCAGTTGTGCCGGTTAACGTCCAGGTCGCGGTTCCGGTCTTTTCATAAGAGCCGAAACCTTTGAACGTACCGCCGAGGCCGGACAAAGCGAAATCGGCGTTGTTGCTGCCCCCAAGTTTCAGAACGTCGCTTGATCCGCTATGGGAAATACCCCCTGTGAGCGTTGCGATCGATCCGCCTGCGGTGGCCTGAAGTTCCAGCGAATTGGTACCGCCCGAAAACGCAATTGCGTGACCGTTCGAGCCTGCTGACCCGGTATCTGATGTCCCGCCCGCACCGCCGGCAACAGCAGCGCCACCGGTTAGGACAACATTGATATCGCGTCCTTTCACGCCGCTTCCAGCATCTCCGCCGTCGGAAGAGTAACTGCCTGTGACCGAGCCGCCATCACCGCCATCACCGCCCGTGACGGTGCCCTGGATAACCAAGGTGACCGGCGATGAATGACCTGTGACAAAAATTCCGTCTCCGGCATCTCCGCCGTCGTTGAACGAACCAAGGTCACCGGTCCCACCGTTGCCGCCATCACCACCGGTGACGGAGGCACCGATCGTGTGGGTGCCGGTGGTGGTGTTCAGGACGAAACCGTAACCACCGCTCCCGCCGGCACCGCTGTACCAGCCCCCGGAGTCCCCTCCTGCGCCTCCTGCACCGCCGGCGATGCTGCCACTTGTCACGTTCAAGGAAGAAGACCCTGTCGCTACGGCGCCAAATCCGCCCCCTCCGCCTCCGCCTCCGCCAGAGTAGCTATTGGAAGCATCAACGCCATCGCCACCATTTGCACCCTGTTCGGAAATCGAACCGCTTTCCAGCGCGGCACCGTCGCCGCTATAACCGTGCGTACCGCCAGCGCCGCCATCGGCACCTCCGCCAGGCGAGTCGCCGCCGGCGCCACCCGTGACCCCGGCACCGCCGCCGCCGCCGCCATTACGGCTGTCGTTAGGGGTAGTTGCATTGCCACCCGCGCCTGTTAGAGACGCGGTTCCCGGTTTATCACCAAGAGAAGTGTACCCGCCACCGCCACCATCACCCGGAGCGGCCATGGCGGAAGACACGAGTGCGGAAGAAAGCAAAAGAAAGGCCCGGAAGCGAGAAGGGCGGGTTCGAAAGAACATGTTTTTTGTCTCTAAGTGCGTGCTGCGGGAGGCAGACCGGGCAGGCAAGCGAAGCCCGTACCTTTGCTTCGAAACGTCAGAAAGCGCATCATTTCTGCGATTGTCCGGCAGGCAGCGACGAGTTTTATGCACTGCAGCAAAATTGTCGGTAACATCTGACTTGTCCGAGTCCATCAGGCTATCGCAGTTTCTCAATTTGACCTGCGATAGATGGTTTGGTCTGCCGGAGAGCCGCGCTCCCTGGAAGGTATGTTCGAGATTCTTTCAAATAATCAGCGACTTGTATCTAGCGAGATCTGCAATTTTTCTCGCAAAAAACGACGCCGTGAATTTTAACACCCTTGACCCATCTTGATGGTCGCGCGTCTGCATGGGATAAAAGCGCTTCGCATACGCACTATAAATCCCTTCAACTCGTATCAGGCTAGGCGTTTTCCGCGAATGCCGCAGACCATGAAATCCATCATTCGCGTGTTGAAACTCGACACGCGACTTGTGCTGAATACCGCCGGATTGCCGGCTGATTTCCTGTCGGACGAAACCCGCCGGGTGAAGATCGAAGAGCTGAATGCATTTGATCGTGCCGTCGAGCAGGTGAATGGCCGTGTCGACATTTCATACGCGCTGGCAATGTTCCGCGCTCATACGTCTCGGCCGTCCAGCACCCTGGCGTTTGCGAAATGCAACACACTGCTGGCCGGTTTCGAGCGCCTGATCGAACTAAGAGGGCCAAGCGGCGGTATGGTTCATTCTATCGATGTCCTTGACGATCGATTTCGCATCGAAATAAGACCGCTCTCGCCAGAAAGAGTTGTGCTTCAATGGGCATCCCTGTGCGAAATTCTGTATTTTGTCGAGCTTGGGCGGACCTATACGGGCGACCATATCGCACCGGTAAGGGCAGGCATCATGGCGCCTGATCGTCTTCGTGCCGAGGACCTTGCCTACCTTGGTGTCAAACCGGTCGTATCGCGACATCCGTTCGTCGAGTTCAAGCGCGACGACGGCACCCGTCCGCTGCTGACGGCTCCGCACTGGCCTCGGTCGGCCGGCAAACGTCCCGGGGCAGGCAAGGACTCCTTCGCGCGTCAGGAACCCATCGTCGATCGGGTTGAGAGCACGCTTGCCGCAATATTGCCGTCCGGCAAGTACGGTATTGTCGATGTCTGCGAACATCTCGATATGAATGAGCGCAAGCTGCAACGGCTTTTGAAGGCCGAGTCGACCAGTTTTCGCGCCATTCTGGACGAAACGAGAAAGAGGATGGCGATCCGGTATCTCGAAGAGGAACGTCGGCCGGTGGCCGAAGTCGCGGCGCTTCTAGGCTATCAGAACCAGAATTCGTTCTATCGCGCCTTCAAGGGTTGGACCGGAACGACAACGACAGTCTTTCGGAAAGTTCCATGAAGGATCGCGGACTCATCCGTTTCCGGCGCTGCCAAGCTGTTTGAGCCGGATTTGGAGCACCCCCGGGTTCAAGGACCGCTGCCCTGTCGAGTGGCCCCATAGCCGGAATCGGCAATCCGCGAGCCCACCGAAGCGCATCGCCCTGTTCGAACCGCAAGAATGCGCCAAAGACCTTGCCGCCGCCGGATGTGAACCGACATAGCGCGAATAGACTTTCAGACATCAAATGGTGCAAAGGTGTCGCCCGATGCTCTAATTGTTCCGACCCGACTTCTGTTCGCCGGCGCCTCGAACCGTCAAGAAAATCGGTATTTTCCGCTGCCCTGAGTTTTGTGCATGGCAGTGCGGCGCTCTTGCGCACCGCGATAAGACTTTAATTTTTCAATCAAGTGTGTTATATATGCAAAACTGTCGTTCAAAAACCAGTTACCTCCCGCAGCGGAGATAACCAGCCGCACAGTCCGGGGCCACACAGTCCGGGCAGGATTGTGAACAGGACAACATGCTTCGTATGACTGAGCAGGCTTTTATAGTGAATTTGAACGACTGACTACCCAGACACGCCACTCATCAACAGGCGTTCCATCAAAGGATCGCCAGTCTGGTTTGCGTGTCGAAACCACATCAAGCAGCCGGCCCCCGGCTCATCTTCGGTCGAACCGACCGGCAACTGCGCAGGAGAACATACGCGAATGGCAACAAACACGAAAAAGGCCGCGCAGCGTCAGGGATTTAAAACGGGCGAACATATTGTCTATCCGGCGCACGGAGTAGGCCAGATCACCGCCATTGAAGAACAGAACGTCGCAGGACACACCCTGGAACTTCTGGTCATCGTCTTCGAAAAGGACAAGATGACCCTGCGTGTACCGGTCGCCAAGATCGCTTCCGTCGGCATGCGCAAACTCGGCGACCCGGCGGTCGTCAAGAAGGCCATGGAAACCGTTCGTGGCCGCCCGCGGATCAAGCGCACCATGTGGAGCCGCCGTGCCCAGGAATACGAAGCCAAGATCAATTCCGGCGATCTGATCGCAATCTCGGAAGTTGTTCGCGACCTGTTCCGCTCGGAAACCCAGCCGGAACAATCCTATTCCGAACGCCAGCTCTATGAAGCTGCGATTGATCGCATGGCGCGCGAAATCGCGGCCGTGAACAAGTGTTCCGAAACCGAAGCGACCAAGCAGATCGAACAGAATCTTGCAAAGTCGCCGAGCCGGTTGAAGGCCGCTGCGGCCGCCGAGGCATCGGAAGACGACGACGAAGACCAGGAAGCGGCCGCTTAAACAGCGCGCGAAACGCTCCGATCAAAAGACGCATCAAGACCCGGCTTCGGCCGGGTCTTTTCGTTTTTCCACCTGCTTTATGCATCGACCGGCACCGGTCATCACATCTTTGTGCACATGGCGGCACTGCTTAATTAGGTCAAACTGATCTAATATACGTGATTAGACGTAATAGCTCCCACACGTAACTT